>JAHCJQ010000036.1 GCA_026126215.1 Alphaproteobacteria bacterium | reverse complement strand
CCGGCGCCGGACGGGCCGATCAGCGCCATCACCTGACCCTGCGGCACCACCAGATCGACGCCGCGCAATGCGCGATCCCCGGTGGGATAGCGCTTCTCCAGACCTTTCAGCTCCAGCATGCGCTACTTGCAGGCGTAGGAGACGTTGGACGCCTTGTCGATCTTGCGGATGACGTCCCACTGCTCCTTGTAGGTGATCGGGATGAAACGCTCCTGCGGCGGCTGCGACTTCTCGTATTCCTTCAGCAGCTCCGAGCCTTCCCAGGGGAAGGTGAAGAAGGCTTCGCGAACCTTCTTCTGCAGGTCGGGGTGCAGGTTATGGGCCATGCCATAGGCCGTGGTCGGGAAGGGCTGCGAACGGTAGATGGTGCGGAGCTTGGCGGCGTCGACCGCGTTGCGCGCCAGCATGCGCGAGAGCACGGAATTGGCGATCGCGGCCGCATCGTAGTCCTTGTTGGCGACGCCAAGGATGGAATTGTCGTGCTTGCCGGAAAACGCCGGCTTGAAATCCTTCTCGGCTTCCAGGCCCGCTTCCGTCTTGAGCAGCGCGGAAGGCGCCTTGAAGCCGGAATTGGATGTGGGCGAGGTGAAGGCCATGGTCCTGCCCTTGATCTCGGCCAGCGACTTGATGGGGCCGTCCGCCTGCACGATGATCTCCATGTTGTAGCCGAAGCGGCCATCCTTCGCCGCCATCATCGCGAAAGGAACGAAGCCCGCGCAATTGACGGCAAGCGGCGTGGCTCCTGTATTGTAGCCGGCCACATGCAGCCGCCCGGCGCGCATCGCCTCGATCTGCGCCGCGTTCGACTGCACCGGGAAGAACTGCACCCGCTTGCCGGTCAGCTTCGAGATATGGGCGAGGAAACCGTCATAGACTTTGCGATAGACTTCCGGATCCTCGACCGGGGTATAGGCGAAGATGACGACGGACGGATTGACCCACTGTTTCTGATCGGTGGGCGTGTCCGCCACCAGATCGCCGTCGCGGTCGCAGAAACGCTGGTCGAGATCGCCGCGCGGACATTCCTGCGCGCCGGCCGACCCGATGCCCATGACCAGTGCAATGACCGTAGCGACGGAAGCGAGCGCTCCTTTGCGAAGCTGTTCCATTGTCTGTCTCCCTGCATTGCGATCCCCGCTTAAGGAATCGCCCCGCAGGAAATATGACATTATTGTTACAGCCTGGCCACGGTCTTGCGGCCCGGCTCGTCCGCCCATGAAGATGGTTTGGCCGTGGGGAGGAAAAATGCCGAAGCGCACCGAAGCCGAACTGGAGACCATGATCGAGCAGGTCATGGCCATCCCCCTGCATCGTCATCTAGGGCTGGAACTGGTGGAGCGCGAGGAGGGACGCGCGCGCCTGCGCTTCCGCGCCGGGCCGGCGGCCCTTACCAATGTCGGCAGCGTGCATGGCGGCGTGCTCTCGCTGTTGCTCGAGCCGGCGGCCCTGCTCGCGCTGCTGCCCATGCTCGACGCCGGCGAGAGCGCGGCGACGGTCGATGTCCATGTGGCGTTTCCGGCCGCACCCGAGCCCGGCCACTGGATCGAACTGGAAGGACGGGTGATCCGCCGCGCGCGCCAGCTCGCCTTCTGCGAGGCGGAGGCACGCTCGGGCGGGCGCCTCTGCGCCGCGGCGCGCCTGACCAAGGCGGTCCTCACCGCCCGGATGTGATCAGCCGCCCTTGCGGATGAGAAAGCGGTAGATGCCGTCGACTTCGCTGTTGGCCAGCATCTCATGGCCCTGCGCTTCGCAGAAGGCGGCGAAATCCTCCGGCGCCGCCGGGTCCGTCGCCTCGATGGTCAGTTCCTCCCCTGGCGCCAGCTCGCGCATCGCCTTCTGCGTCTTGAGGACCGGCAGCGGGCAGGTCAGGCCCTTGGCATCGAGCAATCGCGGCATTTGGAATCTCCGGCGAGGCACTCACTTTATGCCGGGCTGGCCGGGTCCGGCCAGCGACTTTCGTTGCGCACGCGCGCCGGACCGATAGACTGCCGGCGCGCCGGAGATACTGATGCCCGTTTCCACCCCCCTTCTCGTCGCCCTGGGCGGCATTGCCATCGGCCTGCTGTTCGGCGCGCTGGTGCAGCGGAGCAATTTCTGCACGAATGGCGGGCTGAGCGACCGGCTGCTCACCGGCGACGGCCGCCGCCTGCGCGCCTGGGCGCTCGCCATCGCCGTCGCCATGCTGGGTACGCAATCGCTGCAGGCCATGTCCCTGGTCGATCTCGGCGCCAGCCCCTACCGGATGCGACAGGCCTGGGCCGGTCAGCTCCTTGGCGGTCTCCTCTTCGGCTTCGGCATGGCGCTGGCCGGCGGCTGCCCGAGCCGGGCGCTGGTGCGCCTTGGCACCGGCGCGCTGGCGCAGTTCGCCGTGCTGGCCTGCATTGCGGCTGGCGCCTTCCTCACGCTGCGCGGCCCGCTTGCCCCGTTTCGCCTCGGGCTCGACGAGGCTCTCGCGTTCGACCTTCTTCCGGCAGGCGCGCCGCTCGCGGGCGCCGCGCCGCTCGTCCTCGCCGCGACGATCGCGCTGCTGCTGGTCTGGTATTGTTTCCGCGACAAGACGTTCCGCCGCCCGCGCGACATCATCGGCGGCACCGGGGTCGGACTTCTTGCGGCGGCGGGCTTTGCACTCAATGGTTTTGCCGCGCGCGATGAATTCGAGATCGTGCCCATCGTCTCCCTCACCTTCGTCGGACCGCTGGACGAGACGCTGCGCTACCTGATCGCTCCGGCCGATGCGAGGCTCAGCTTCGGGTTCGCGAGCCTGCTCGGCGTGGTGGCGGGTGCGCTTGCCTCGAGCCTGCTCAACGGCCGATTTCACCTGCGCCTCGCGGCGCGTCGATCGGAAGTCGCGCGGATGATCGGGGGCGGCCTCGTCATGGGCGTGGGCGGCGTGCTCGCGCTCGGCTGCAGCATCGGGCAGGGTGTCACCGGCCTCGCGACGCTTTCCACCGGATCGTTCGCCGCAATGGCCGGTATGCTGCTTGGCGCCGTCGCGGGCATCCGCCTGCTGGCGCGGCTGGCCTGAGGGCGGCGGAAAAAGGAGGCGCCGATGGCGGCAGAAGTATCATATCTCGTGGCGGCGGCGGGCGGGGCCGTCAGCTTCCTCAGTCCCTGCGTGCTGCCGCTGGTGCCCGCCTATCTCTGCTTCATGGCCGGCACGAGCCTCGAACAGCTCACCGACGGCGCGCAGGTGGACCGCGCCCGGTCACGAAAGGTGCTCCTCGCCAGCCTGTTCTTCGTGCTGGGCTTCACCACGGTGTTTACCGCACTCGGCGCCACCGCCAGCGCCATGAGCCGGCTGCTGCTCGACCATATCGACCTGCTGTCCAAGGGCGCGGGCGCGCTGATCGTCGTCTTCGGACTGCATTACATGGGCCTGTTCCGCATCGGCTTCCTCAATCGCGAGATGCGTTTCAACCCCGACCGGATAGGCGGCGGCGTGGTCGGTCCGTTCGTCATCGGCCTTGCCTTCGCCTTCGGCTGGACGCCCTGCATCGGCCCGATCCTGGCGACGGTGCTTACCATTGCCGCCTCCGATGAAAGGCTGAGCCACGGTATCAGCCTGTTGCTGGTCTATTCGCTCGGCCTCGGAATTCCCTTCGTGGCTGCCGCCGCAGCCATCAACCCGTTCCTGCGCTTCATGCGGCGCTTCCGCCGGCACATGCGCAAGGTCGAGTTCGGCGCCGGCCTCGCCCTGGCCGCGACCGGCATCCTTGTCTTCACCGGCGGGCTCAGCCAGTTCGGCTTCTACATTCTCGAGGTTTTCCCTGCGCTCGGCCGCATCGGCTGATCCTCAGACCAGACCGGCCCGGTTCCAGGACGCGGCGAAGAGCAGGGCGCCGAAGGCGGCGACGGCAAGCGCCGCGAGGAAGGTCATGGCACGGAAGACGCTGGCGCCGCGCGCGCGCGCGCCGGTCAGGCGCGCCGCCAGGCCGCGGGCATGGACGGCGAGCAACGCCAGCAGCGCCACCGTCGCCGCGGTGCCGAGCGACATGACCAGGGTGGCGAGAATGCCAGCCCAGAACACCCCCTGGGTCAGGGTGAAGACGAGGATGAGCAGCGCGCCGCTGCACGGCCGCAGGCCGACCGCGCCGGCGAGCGCAAGAAGGCGCCCGGTGCCGGCGGCTTGCACCGGCAGGCTCGCGTGTGCGTGGTGATGATGGTCGTGGTCATGATGATGGTGACCATGGCCATGATCCAGCCGTCCCTGCAGGACGCGCAGGGCAAGCCAGAGGCCGAACCCGGCGATCAGCGCGGCGCCGGCCAGTTCCAGAAAGCGTCCGAGATCGCGCACCGCGCCGCCGGCTAGCCCGAGCAGCCCTGCCGGAATGCCAACCAGAAGTACCGCCGTGACACCCTGGGCCAGGGCCGACAGCAGCGCCAGCATCAGGCCGCGACGCACCTGCCGGCCATCGGCCAGCAGGTAGGAGGCGACCACCGCCTTGCCATGGCCGGGACCGGCGGCATGAAAGACGCCATACAGGAACGCCACCAGGAAAAGTCCGCCCAGTGCCTGGATACCGCCATCGCGCAACTCGCGGATCGCGCCGGCGGTGCGGCGCTGGAACTCGCCCTGGCGCTCGATCACGTACTGCATCGCCCGCTGCCAAGGGCCGCTTTCCGATGGTGCCGGCGGCGGCGCGCCGCCCGTCAGGGGATTGGCCTCGGCCCCGGGCAGCCAAAGCAGCATCAGGGCGCCGAGCAGGAGGATGGCGAGCGCCCGCACCCGCCGTTCAAACCGCATTACAGGACAGCCGCGTGAGCAGCGGATAGACCGACCCGAAGTAGATGGGCTCCTCGGCCCGCTCGCCATGGTCGATGCGGCAGCCGGGGATCTGCTCACCGTCCAGACGCAGCCCTCGCTTGCCATCGAGCGCGATGTCGACGAAATAGGTTTCGTCGTACAGACCCACCACGAGCGGCGAACGGCGTGGGTCGGCCGGCTCTTCGAGCGGCACGGTGAAGCGATAGACGACGCTGCCCTTCTCCACCTCGACGCGGAAGCCGTTCACCTCCCGCACCGCCTGGCGGCGCTCGCCATGGCGGATATGGGTAAAAAAGGAATACTCGCCGAGCGAGGCCTGTGTCTGGCGGGAGAGTGCCTGCAATTCTGCCGCGTCAAGACGGCCGTCCCGGTTGCGGTCGAAGTCGAGCAGCATCTGGGCGCTGAAGAACTCGTCGAACCGCCAGACGATATCGAGCGCGCGCACCTTGCCGTCGCGGACGACGAAGGAAAGATCGGCATCGATCCAGACATGAGGATGGGCCGCCGCCGGCCGCGCCGCCCACAGGCACGACCCCGCCACGACCCCGAGCAACACTGCCCGGAAGTGGCGGCCGGAGCGCCGGTTCAGGTGCAGACTGCTGCCAGTCGCTGGCCGCAGAGCGGGCATTCGTTGCCTTCGCGCAGCTTGCGCCGGACTTCCTCGCTCAACTCGCCGCGATCCAGCAGCATGGCGATCTCTTCCTCGATGGAGGCATGGACGCGGCGCGACTGGCAGGCGCCACGCAGGGCCGACTCGACCTCGGGTGTCGGCGCCTCCAGGGACAGGGCGCGCGCGCCGCCCGCCACGCCGGCAAGGGCGACACCGCCTGCGGCACCCGACAGCAGGACACCCGACCGAAGGAAATGGCGGCGTGAAATCATTCCGCACCATCCATGAAGCGTTGCGATCGCTGACAATATACGGCGCGCCGTCGCCGGAAGAAAGACCCGGGGCGCGCAAACTTCACCTGCCGCCATTCGGCGTACATAATCTGCCGGATGAACGGGGGAGTGGGCAATGTGCGGCCGCTACAGCATCACCACACCTGTCGAAGCGCTGGCGCGACTGTTCTGGTTTCCGGAGCGGCCCAACCTGGCGCCACGCTACAATATGGCGCCGACCCAGATCGCGCCGGTGGTGCGCGAGAGCGAGGATGGCCGCCATCTCGCGCTGCTGCGCTGGGGGCTGGTGCCTTTCTGGGCGAAGGACGCCGGTATTGGCGCAAGACTGATCAATGCCCGGGCGGAGACGCTTTCGGAAAAGCCGGCGTTCCGCGATGCATTCCGCAAGCGCCGCTGCATTCTGCCGGCGGACGGATTCTATGAATGGCAGGCGGCCGAGGGCGGCAAGCGCCCGCACCTGATCCGGCGCCGCGACGGAAGGCCGCTGGCTTTCGCCGGACTTTGGGAAAGCTGGCGCGGCGGCGGCGGCGCGGAACCGCTCGAGACTTTTACTATCGTCACCACCGACGCCAACGAGACGCTGCGCCCGATCCATGAGCGCATGCCGGCGATCCTGGAGGAGGCGGATTTCAGCCTCTGGCTTGCCGCCACGAGCGATGCGGCGCGCCTTCGGGCGTTGCTTCGCCCGGCGGGGAAGGACATTCTGGAAGCGATCGAAGTCTCGACTCGCGTCAACAACGTACGCAACGACGACGCGGCCTGCGCCGCGCCGCTGGCGCACACGGCCAGGCTGCTCTGAACCGCTTCAGGCGCCCGCGGCCGGCGGCGCGGCAGCCAGCTTGAGCACGCTCTCGCGCAGCTTCTCGAACGCCTTGTGTTCGATCTGGCGCACCCGCTCCTTGGTGATGCCGAGCCGCTGCCCGAGTTCGTCAAGCGTCAGGCGATCCTCCTGCAGGAAACGGGCATCGACGATGATCCGCTCGCGCTCGCTCAGTTTCGTCAGGGCATGGCCCAGCCAGTCCCGGCGCACGCCGAACTCGCGCCGGTCGAGCACGATTTCCTCGGGCGTCGGACCGGGATCGACAAGGAAATCGCCGATCTCGTCCTGGCCGCCCTCGCCCAAGGTGGCGTTGAGCGACTGGTCGCGCTGCGCCAGCCGGTCGGACATCCGCTCGACCTCGCGCAGCGACACGCCCAGCGCCTCGGAGATCCGGCCATTGGCCTGCAGCCTGCCCTGCACGTCGCCATCGCGTTCCAGCTTGGCCTTGAGCCAGCGCAGGTTGAAGAACAGCGCCTTCTGGCTCGCCGAACTTCCCGAACGCACGATCGACCAGTTGCGCAGTACATATTCCTGGATGGCGGAGCGGATCCACCATGCCGCATAGGTCGAGAAGCGGACTTCCCGCTCCGGCTCGAAGCGCGCCGCCGCCTGCATCAGGCCGACCGTCCCTTCCTGGACCAGATCCTGCGGCGGCAGGCCATAGGCGCGAAAGCGGCCGGAAATCGAGATCACGAGCTTCAGATAGGCGGAAACCAGTTCATCCAGCGCCGCCTTGTCGCCCTGGTGGCGCCAGCGCTCCGCCAGCAGCCGTTCGCGCTCGGGGCTCAGCATGGGCGAGCGCATCGCAGCCGAGAGAAAACGGCGATCCAGCTTGTCGGCGGCAATGGGATGGCTCATCTCGCTCATGGTCCGTCTCCCGAGTTAACCATAGAGTCGCTACAATATCGACTCGCTATTATAATCGCTCCCACCCTCTTTCTTGCAAGCCCAATCCCACCGCCCTATCATGTCTTTTCCATGACCAATCAGAATCCCCAGGTAGCCGAACGCGTCGCCGAACTGGTGGACCGTCTGGCGCGCGTCACGCGGGAACTGCAATATGTCGACGGGCTCAATCCGGCGCAGTGGGAGGCGTTGCGCTATCTGGCGCGCGCCAATCGCTATTCCCGCTCGCCAGGGGCTCTGGCCGATTTCCTGGGGGCGACCAAGGGCACGGCGTCGCAGACCCTGATCGCGCTGGAATCGAAGGGCCATATCACCCGCACGCGTAGTACGGATGATCGCCGCTCGGTGCATCTCGAACTGACGGAACAGGGCAAGGACATTCTGCGGCGCGATCCGATCCTCGCCATCGAGCAGGCGGTCAATGGCCTGGGCGCCGACACGGGCGCGGAACTGGTGCGGGGCCTGAGCCGGCTGCTGCACGATCTCCAGAAGCGGAATGGGATCAAGGAGTTCGGCGTCTGTGCCGATTGCACGCTCTATTGCGTGGCGGGCGAGACGCCGCCGATGGAGGGTGATCAGTGCGGCAAGACCGGGGAGCGCATCGGCGAACTCGAGAAATCGCTGATCTGCGTCAATTTCCGGGCTGCCGAGTAGGCGGCACCGGCTTGTCGATGGGGCCGGCGATCGCGCCGGCTTTTTCTTTGCGCCGCGGCCATGCGGCGCTTCAGCGTCGTGCGGGAGATGACGGCGGACCATGCCTGACCTGATCGCCGAGGCGGGCGGGCTCAAGGCCGCGCTCGCGGAGCGGGCGGAGGAAACAGAGCGCCTGCGCCGGCTGCCCGAATCGAGCGTGCGGGAACTTGCCGAGGCCGGGTTCTTTCGTGCCCTGCTGCCGGCCGGGCTTGGCGGCCTCGAAGCCGAGCCCCTGCATTTCCTGAAAGCCATTGCCCGACTTGCCGAGGCCGATGCCTCGCCTGCCTGGTGCGCCATGATCGGCGCAACCACCGCGCTTGCTGCCTGCTTCCTGCCTGATGCGGCCGCGCGAGAGATCTTCGGCGCCCGCGATGTGGTGACCGGCGGGGTCTTCGCACCGCAGGGCGAGGCCCGGCCGGTCGAAGGCGGCTACCGGCTCAGCGGACGCTGGAGCTGGGCAAGCGGCAGCGCCCATTGCCGCTGGCTGATGGGTGGAGCGAACCTCG
The DNA here is from genome assembly GCA_026126215.1 of Alphaproteobacteria bacterium. Classification (GTDB taxonomy): domain Bacteria; phylum Pseudomonadota; class Alphaproteobacteria; order Ferrovibrionales; family Ferrovibrionaceae; genus JAHCJQ01. The sequence continues at coordinate 19,478 of JAHCJQ010000036.1, read as the reverse complement.
CCGGCAGCGGCGAGGCGAGACAGTTCTTCTTTCCCGCCACCGAGGCGCGGCTCTACGACACCTGGCATTCCTTTGGCCTCTGCGGCACCGGCAGCGGCGATATGGAGGTGCGCGACATCTTCGTGCCAGCGGAACGCAGCCTCTCGCTGGTCACGGGCAGTCCGGAGCGGCTTCCCGGCAGCCTTCCGGTCTTCGGCCTGCTCGCCCTCGGCGTGGCTGCGGTCTGCCTTGGCATCGCGCGGGGCGCCATCGATGACTTGACCCTGCAGGCGCGCACGCGAAGGCCGCAGGGCTCCCGCCGGCTGCTCGCCGAGCGGACCAGGCTGCAGGCCGATCTCGCCGGCGCCGAGGCCGACTGGCGGGCGGCGGACGCCTATCTGGCGCGCGCCGTAGTGGAGCCGGCGACCGACGGCAGGATCATCGAGCAGCGGCTCGAGCTGCGGCTGGCGGCCAGCCATGCCACGCGCGTCGCCCAGCGCATCGTCTCCACCATGCATGAAGCGGCGGGCGGGGCTGCGATCTTCCTTGGCAATCCGTTGCAGCGGCGCTTCCGCGACGTGCATGTCGCCAGCCGCCACATGATGGTCGCTCCGGCAAGCTTCGAACTGGCAGGACGGTTGCTGTTCGGCCTGGAAACCGACACTGCTATGCTGTGAATTCCGGAGTAAAGCGGCACGATGAGTCACGCCCTCACGCTCGACGACACGCTTCAGGGGTTGCGCGGCATCCTGCGCATCGTGCGCGCGCACGGCATGATGCGCCAGCTCACCATGATGGCGCTGCTGTTCCTCGCCGGCATGGTGGAGGGGATCGGCTGGGCATCGCTCCTGCCGCTCGTCTCGGTCGCCATGGGCAGCTCGGGTGGCAGCAGCCAGATCGACATGCTGGTGCGCGAGCTGCTGGCCCTGGTCGGCCTCGAGCCCGATCTCGGCAGCCTGCTTCTGGTGGTGGTGGCCTGCATGGCGGCCAAGGCGGCGCTGATGATTGCGGCCATGTCCTATGTCGGTTTCATGGTGGCCGCGATCTCCAACGAATTGCGGGTCGAACTGATCGAGCGGCTGTTGCATGCGCGATGGTCGTATTTCATCCGCCATCCGGTCGGGCGGTTCGCCACCTCGATCGGTCACGAAAGCAACCGCGCGGCACTCGCCTACAAGGCGGCCGTGCGTTTTCTGATCGACCTGATCCAGTGTGCCATTTACCTGGTCATCGCCTTCCTCTACTCGTGGCGGGTGGCGCTGCTTGCCCTGCTGGTTGGTGGCGTCATCTCGATCATCATGCACCGGGTGACGCGCATGGCCCGTCGCGCCGGCGGCGAGCAGACCATGTTCATCGAGCGGCTGGTCAGCCGGCTGAACGACGTGGTGACCGGCATCAAGCCGCTCAAGGCCATGGACAACTACCGTCATATCCGCGCCCTGCTGCGCAGCGACGCGGACCGGGTGAACCGGGCGGTGGAGGACATCGTCTTTTCCCAGGAAGCGGCGGACAAGATCCCGGACCTGCTGATCATCCTTTTCCTGGCGGCGACCTTCTATCTTGCCATCAATTTCTGGCAGCTCGACGCGGCGCCGCTGGTCGTCGTCGGACTGCTGATGGTCAAGACCATCAGCCAGATGAGCCGCGCCCAGCGCCAGGTGCAGATCATCGCCATATCGGAGGCGGCCTATTTCAGCATCCGCCGCACCATCGAGGAGGCCGGACGCCAGCGGGAAGTCTCGACGGGCCTGCGCGAACCCCGGCTGGAGACCGGCATCACGTTCGTCGACGTGTCCTTCGCCTATGCGACGCGGCCGGTGCTGCGCGACGTCAATCTTGAAGTGCCGGCCGGCCGCATCACGACGATCATCGGCACCTCCGGCGCCGGCAAGACCACCATCGCCGACCTGATTCTCGGACTGCACCGGCCCGACCGTGGCGAGATCCTGATCGACGGAGCACCGCTCGAGGAATTCGATCTCGATTCCTGGCGCGGCGCCATCGGCTACGTGCCACAGGACGTCATGCTGTTCCACGACACGATCCTGGAGAACGTCACCCTCGGCGATGCGACCCTGTCGCGGGCGGATGTGGAGCAGGCGCTGCGCGAGGCCGGGGCGTATGATTTCGTGGCCGGCCTGCCCGGCGGCCTCGACTATGTGGTCGGCGAACGCGGCGGGCGGCTTTCCGGCGGCCAGCGGCAGCGGATCGCGCTGGCACGTGCGCTCGTGCACCGGCCGAAGCTCCTGGTGCTGGACGAGGCAACCAGCGCGCTCGATCCCGAGACCGAGGCGGAGATCTGCAACAACGTCCGCGCGCAGGCCGGCAGGCTCACCATCCTTGCGATCACCCACAAGCCGGCCTGGGTCGATATCGCCGACCGGGTCTACCGGGTGCTGGACGCGGAGGTGCGCGAGATCGACGCAAGGCAGGCCCATTCCCTGCAGGAATAGAAGCGGCGCCACTGCGCCCTTGCCATCGGGGCGCGAAAAGCCACACTTTGCAGTCATGGCATCCCCGCCCGTCACCGGGGAGCGCCGCGTCGTCGCGGTGCTCGGCCCCACCAATACCGGCAAGACCCATCTGGCGGTCGAGCGGATGCTCGGCCATGCGAGCGGCATTATCGGCCTGCCGCTGCGCCTCCTTGCCCGCGAGATCTACGACCGGATCGCGGCCGCCAAGGGGCGCAACCGGGTAGCGCTGATCACCGGCGAGGAGCGGATCGAGCCGGCGCACGCGCGCTGGCATGTCTGCACCGTCGAGGCGATGCCGCTCGAACGTTCCTTCGACTTCCTGGCTGTGGACGAGATCCAGCTCTGCGCCGATGCCGATCGCGGCCATGTCTTCACCGACCGGCTGCTGCGCGCGCGCGGCCGCGAGGAGACGATGTTCCTTGGCTCCGATGCCGCGCAGGGTCTGATCCGCCGGCTGGTGCCCGGCGTGGAATTCATCTCGCGGCCCCGCCTGTCCCGCCTTTCCTATGCCGGACACCGCAAGCTCTCCCGCCTGCCCAAGCGTTCGGCCATCGTCGCTTTCTCGGCACAGGACGTATATGCCATCGCCGAACTGGTGCGCCGCCAGCGCGGTGGCGCTGCCGTGGTTCTGGGCGCGCTCTCTCCCCGCACGCGCAACGCGCAGGTGGCGATGTTCCAGGCGCGCGAGGTGGATTTCCTGGTCGCCACCGACGCGATCGGCATGGGGCTCAACATGGCGATCGAGCATGTCGCCTTCGCCGAACTCAGCAAGTTCGACGGCGAGCTCCCGCGACAGCTCTATCCGGGCGAGGTGGCACAGATCGCGGGGCGGGCCGGACGGCATATGAACGACGGCACGTTCGGAACCACGGCAGAACTCGAGGCACTCTCGGGCGAACTGGTGGAGCGCGTCGAGGGGCATCGCTTCGATCCGATCCGCCAGGCACGCTGGCGCAACAGCGATCTCGATTTCGCCAATCCCGAGTCGCTGATCCGCTCGCTCGACCGCCCGCCGCCGCTCGAATGTCTGCTGCGGGCGCGCGATGCAGACGACTATCTGGCGTTCTGCCAGCTTGCGCGGCAGGCGGACATCGCGTCCCTGCTCGGGCGCCGCGACCTGCTGCGGCTGCTATGGCAGGTCTGCCAGATTCCGGACTTCCGCAAGACCTCGCACGACAGCCATGTCCGCCTGCTCGGCCAGATCTTCCGCGCCCTTGCCCAGGGCGAGGCGCGGCTGCCGGCCGACTGGGTGGCGCGGCAGGTAGCGGCGCAGGACCGCACCGAGGGCGACATCGACACGCTGGCGCAGCGCATCGCCCATATCCGCACCTGGACCTATATCTCCCACCGCGAGGACTGGCTCACAGACGCGGCGCACTGGCAGGAACGCAGCCGGGCCATCGAGGACCGGCTTTCCGACGCCCTGCACGAACGGCTGACCCAGCGTTTCGTCGACCGGCGGACAGCGGTGCTGATGAGCCGACTCAAGGATCGGGAGACGCTTTCCGCCAGCGTCGACGGGACCGGCGCGGTCAGCGTCGCGGGGCAGCATCTCGGGCGGCTGCTCGGGCTTTCTTTCATTCCCGACCTCTCCGCTGCCGGGACGGACGGCCGGGCGCTCCGCGCCGCCGCCAACCGCTCGCTGCATGGCGCATTCCGGCAGCGCTCGCGTCTTCTCCTGCGTGCCGGCGACGATGAATTCGCCCTCGACGACGAACTGCGCCTGGCCTGGCGGGGCGAGCCGCTGGCGCGCCTCATGCCGGGTGATCATCCGTTGCGGCCGCGGCTGCGCCTGATCGGCGGCGAGCTGCTCGATGGCAGTGCGCGGGAAGCGGTCCAGAAGCGCATGACAGACTGGCTCGATCGGGAAATCGGCGTGCGCCTTCGCGTTCTGCGCCGCATCGAGACGGCGGACCTTCCGGCCAGCGCGCGCGGCATTGCCTTCCAGCTCGTGGAAGGGCTAGGCAAGGTGCCGCGCCGCCAACTCGCCCGGCAGATTTCGGAATTGGACCCGATGGAGCGCAGGCGTCTTGCCGCGCTTGGCATCCGGCTTGGCCGGCGCTGGGTCTATATGCCCCTTCTCGTCAAGCCGGCCGCACAGCGCATGGCTGCCATGCTCTGGTGCGCGCAGCACGGAGAGGTCCTGCCGCCGGCCCGCCCGCCAGGCCGCTTTGTCCTGCCGGCCGAAGGGGAGATCGCCGATGGGCTCTGGCTTGCCATGGGTTTCCAGCGCATCGACAGGCTCGCGATCCGCATCGACATGCTGGAGCGGCTGATGCAGCGGACGGCGGTGGAAGTGGCCGATGGGCCGAAGCCTCTCTCCGCCGGACTGCTTGCCGTGCTTGGGCTGGATGGCGAGCAGACGGCGCGCATCCTGCGCGTGCTGGGATTCGAACTGCGCCCCTCCGATGCCGGCCCGCTCGTGCAGGCGCGACGCAGGCGGGCGCGCCAGAAGCGTGGGCTCGCGCCGGAACCCGACGAGAGTTCACCCTTCGCCAGGCTGAAGGAGCTGGTTGCCTCGGGATGAGCGGAAGCCCGTCCATCCGGGTGGACAAGTGGCTCTGGCACGCCCGGTTCTTCAAGACACGCGGCGGCGCGGCACGCCTCTGCTGTTCGGGACGGCTGCGCATCAACGGGCTCAACGTGCTCAAGCCGGCGACGACGGTGCGACCGGGCGATGTTCTCACCTTCCCGCATGGCGAGCGCATCCGCGTCATCCGACTTCTGGCCATCGGGCTGCGCCGCGGCCCGCCCGCCGAGGCGCGTGCGCTCTACGAGGAGATCCCGGGCTGATGCAGCGCCGGCGGCGGCTACAGGTTGCCGGTCGCCCGCAGGACTTCGGTCCCGCCGCGCCAGATCATGTCGAGCGCGACATAGACGATGATCAGCAGGCCGACATAGGCGATCCAGTGATGCCGGTTGAGGAGGCGCGCGATGAAGTTGGAGGCCACCGCCATCAGTGCGATGGACAGCACCAGGCCGATGATCAGGATATAGGGATGGTCGCGGGCCGCGCCGGCCACCGCCAGCACGTTGTCGAGCGACATCGAGACGTCGGCCAGCACGATCTGCGTAATTGCCTGGGCGCGGGTCTTGCCCTGCACCGGCTTGCCGTAATCCGGTTCTTCGCCTTCCAGTTCGATATCGGCCGTGCTGCCGGCGCGCAGCTCGCGCCACATCTTCCAGGCGACCCAGGCCAGCAGGATACCGCCGGCAAGTGTCAGGCCGATGATCTTCAGCAGTGGGATGGCGATCGAGGCGAAGCCGACGCGCATCAGGGTCGCGGCCGCAATGCCGAAGAAGATGATCTTGCCACGATCCTCGCGCGGCAGGCCGGCCACGGCCATTCCAATCACGATGGCGTTATCGCCCGACAGAACGATGTCGATGATGATGACCTGGATGAAGGCACTGACCGCGCTGGGGTCGAGTTCGAAAAACATGGCAGGCGTCTGTTCGGGTCCTGGAAGGCGGGGCGGCCGGTAGGGTCGCGGCGCGGGCATACTGGCGCGGGGAGCGCCGCCGGTAAAGAGGCAATGACCCCGCCGCACGCCGCGCGCCGCGAAGAGTGATCAATCCCACAATAGCGCCGGGGTTGAAGCGGTATCGGCGAAATGCTACGGAGGCCCATGCTGACACGGCTGCGCAGGATCCTGACCGGCGAGCGCGTCGCGCCGGGTTCGGGGCGCGGCGATGCGCGTATTGCCGTCGCCGCGCTGCTGATCGAGGCGGCGGAGATGGACCGGGATTTCAGCTCGATCGAGCGGCTGGCGATCGAGGACGGGCTCAAGCACTGGTTCGGGCTGAGCGAGGACGAGACCCGCCGTCTGGTCTCGTCGGCCGGGGTGGAACGCGGCGACAGCCACGACCTTGTGCGCTTCACGCGGCCGGTCAAGGAAGCTTACAGCCATGAGGAGCGGGTGGCGTTGATGGAGCTGATCTGGCGCATCGTCCTTGCCGACGGGTCGGTGGACGATTACGAGGCTAACCTGATGCGGCGCATAGCCGGCCTTCTGTACGTGAGCGACCAGGAGAGCGGAGCGGCGCGCAAGCGGGCGGCCGCGGCGGCGCAGACCGAAGCCGGGCTTGATCCGGGAGCGAAATTGGGATAGTTGGCGGCGCCCCGCATCCATGGGCAGCGGCCGAGGAGACTGGAGAGGCAAATGACCTACGTCGTGACTGAGTCCTGCATCAGGTGCAAGTACATGGACTGCGTGGAAGTCTGCCCGGTGGACTGCTTCTACGAAGGCGAGAACATGCTGGTCATCCATCCGGACGAATGCATCGATTGCGGCGTCTGCGAACCCGAATGCCCGGCAGAGGCCATCGTTCCCGACACCGATGCCTCGGTTGCCCGCTGGCTCGAGCTGAACCGCGAATATGCGGAGAAATGGCCGAACATCACGCGCAAGGGCGCGGCGCCGGACGACGCGGACGCGTTCAAGGACCAAAAGAACAAGTTCGATCAGTTTTTTAGCCCTAACCCCGGGAAAGGCACGTGAATCTCACGATTGGCAAGGGATAATTTTCCTTATCGCATCTAGTTTAAGATCGTTTTCATCGATAGATTGGATGTTTTCCTTTCACGGCGGCTCCACGGCCGTGGAAATGTGTGATATTATTATTATGTGAATGGCTGTTGGATAGCTGCCTCGCCGCCGCAGGATCCCCGCGGGATCGCGCGGTGCGCTGGTCGGTGCCTCCAGCTTTCTCGTGAAGTGTCGACTGGTTCCGGCGGCATTCGCTGACTGCCGTCCGTCCAGGATTGTGCCTCGAGTGAGACGCGCCGCAGGTCAGCCCTGAGAGAAGATTCCATGCCGAACAAAGCCGTCGCGAAGAAGGCCGGTGTCGCCCGGACACCGGCAGCAAAGAATGCCGCCAGGGCCGCCTCGCGCAAGGGCGAGACCCGGAAGGCGGATGCAACCCGAAGTGAGCAGCGCAAGGCCGTGGGCGGGAAGGCCGAGACAAAGGAAGCAAGGAAAGTGGAAGCGAAGAAAGCAGACGCCAGGAAGGCCGAGCCGCCCCGGAAATCGGCCCAGATACACAAGCTCGAACCGAAGAAGCCTGCCGCGAAGAAGGCCGAGGCGAAGAAGCCGGAGCCCAAGAAGGCCGAGCCCCGCAAGGCTGAACAGAAGAAGGTCGAGGCGAGCCGGCCGGAAGCCGTGGTCGAGTTGGCCAAGCCCGAGGTGAAGAAGCCGGAGGCGAAGGCCGAAGTGAAAAAGCTTGAGCCGCGCAAGCTCGACTTCCAGCCGACAGATTTCGTCGTCTACCCGACCCACGGCGTGGGCAAGATCCTTCGCGTCGAGAAGACGGAGATTTCCGGCACCAAGCTCGAACTCTTCGTCATCGAATTCGAGAAGGACAAGATGATCCTGCGCGTGCCCATCGGCAAGGCGCAGTCGGTCGGCATGCGCAAGCTCTCCTCGCCGCAGAAGATGAAGACGGCGCTGCAGACCCTGAAGGGGCGGGCGCGGATCAAGCGGGCGATGTGGAGCCGGCGGGCCCAGGAATACGAGGCGAAGATCAATTCCGGCGACCCGATCGCCATCGCCGAGGTGGTGCGCGACTTGCACCGCAACGCCGGGCAGCCGGACCAGTCCTACAGCGAGCGCCAGATCTACGAAGCGGCGCGCGACCGGCTGGTGCGCGAACTGGCCGCGGTCGAGCGAATCGACGAAGAACAGGCGACGGAACGGCTGGAGAAGATGCTGCGCGCCGCCTGAACTGGCGCCATCACGGTTTTACGCGTGCTGGGAGATGGGAGCGGGGCTCGCCAAACTAGTTTTGGCGAGCCCCTTTTCTTGCTTTTCGGTCGAATCACTCCGATGATCCGCTCGAATCATGAGCTTCATCTCCAACGAGATATTCGGTGTCCTGCATCAGGCACGCCGAATCTGGGCGATCGCCGCCATCCATGGTGAAGCGGGGCGGCTGAAGCGGCTGCACGACCAGATGGCGGAGCGTTACCGCCGCGGCGATCGCATCGTCTATCTCGGGAACTATCTCGGCCTCGGGCCTGAGATCCCGGCGACCATCGACGAGATGCTGCTGTTCCGGCGCGAACTTCTGTGCATGCCCGGCATGGAGCCCGGCGACATTGTTTTCCTGCGTGGCGCGCAGGAGGAAATGTTCCGCAAGCTGATGCAGATCCAGATGGCCTCGCAGCCGCGCGAGGTCTTTCGCTGGATGATGGGCCAGGGCGTCGAGCAGACCTTGCGCGCCTATGGCGGCGATCCGCAGGATTTCGAGGCGCGCGCCCGCGACGGGGTGATGGCCCTCACCCGCTGGACGCAACGGCTGCGGGAGGCGGTACGGGCCCATCCAGGCCATGACGAACTTCTCGCCGCGCTCCGGCGCGCAGCATATACCGCCGACCGGCGGTTGCTCTTCGTGCATGCCGGTATCGATCCGGCCCGCCCGCTGGGCGAGCAGAAGGATGCCTTCTGGTGGGGCAGCGCGGCCTTCGCCGACCTGACCCAGCCGTTCGAAAGCTTCCGCATGGTGGTGAGCGGTTACTGCCGCAAGGAGCCGAGAACCGGCCTCGGGCCATATTCGGCTACCATCGATGGCGGCGCGGGCCGAGGCGGCAACCTTGCCGCAGCCTGCTTCGACGCGGATGGTCAGCCGGTCGACTGGCTCGAGGCCTGAGAGCCAGTTTGTAACTCATCCAAACTGGCGCCCGCCCCGTAAATGCGTTGCAGAGTGCAGCGCAGGCGAGGCGGACATGACCCATATCGATACGCCGGAAACTCAGCGATCCAACCGACGCTACATCAAGGCGGCGATGCGCGCGCCCCTGCTCAGCGCCGAACTGGAACAGCAATATGCCCGCGCCTGGCGCGAGCGCGGCGACAGCGCCGCCTTGCACCGGCTCGTCACCGCCTATATGCGCCTCGTCGTGGCACAGGCATCGCGCTTTCGCCACTACGGACTGCCGATCGGCGATCTGATCCAGGAAGGCAATATCGGGCTGATGCAGGCCGCCAACCGGTTCGAGCCGGAACGCGGCGTGCGTTTCTCCACCTATGCAAGCTGGTGGATACGTTCATCCATCCAGGATTTCGTGCTGCGCAACTGGTCGATCGTGCGCACCGGCACCACCTCGGCGCAGAAGGCGCTGTTCTTCAATCTGCGTCGGCTGCGCGCGCGCATCGATGGCGGCAGCGACCGCCCGCTCCAGCCGGAGGCGCGCGAGAAGATCGCGCGTGCCCTCAATGTAAGCATCGGCGATGTCTTGGACATGGAGATGCGCCTGCAGGCGGGCGACCGCTCGCTCAATGCGCCGCTGGCCGAGGACGGCGAGACGGAGTGGCAGGATATCCTGGTCGACGAACGCCCCGACCCCGAAGCCACCGTGCTTATGACACGCGATGGCGCGACGCGCGGGCGCTGGCTGATGCAAGCGCTCCGCGAGCTGAGTCCGCGGGAGCGGACGATCATCAACCAACGCCGCCTCAAGGAAGAGGGCGTCACCCTGGAATTCCTCGGTCGGGAACTTGGCATCAGCAAGGAGCGGGTGCGCCAGATCGAACATCAGGCGCTGCGCAAGCTCCGCGTCTCGATCGAGCGCGCGGCGGGCGAGGCTTTCTGATCCCTATTCGGTGACCAGCTTCACGAGCTGTCCGGGCCGCAGCGGCCGTTCCGGCGAGATGGCATTGAGCACCCGGAAGTGCTCGAGCGCGAAGCCATTGTCGGGCATGTAGCGTGCCAGGCTTTCCTCCGTCTCGCCGCTGCGCACCCGATGCACGCGAATGCGCAAGGGCCGCACCTGCGCCGCCTCCTGCGCGCTGATGCCGCGGAAGCTGTAGGCGGTCTGCCGCAGGCCCAGTTCCAGATTGCGCGTCTCGGCCGCCGGCGTCACGAACAGGAAGCGATAGAGCATGCCGCCACCGCCCTGGATGGCGATCAGGCGCACATCGACATTCTGTCCGCTGCGCGTGCGCGCCTGGCGGGTCCCGGTCGCCGCCGGAAATCCATTGATGTCGATCCGCTCCAGCCCGCGTGTCTGGCCATCGTTCGTCCAGATCCGTTCGATATAGGTGTAAGGATCGGCGGCGGCGCGATTGCGGTCGCGCTCCAGGTCGAACTTGATGCCCGCTCCGCCAGGTCCCTGCGCCACAACTGCCGCCGGCTGATTGACCAGATTGAACCGTTCGGGAACGGTGAAAGTTATGCGCAGGTCGGGATGGATGAAAGTCCGCCCCTTGACCAGGCCTTCGCGCGGATCGTCGCCATAGAGCATGCCATCGATCCGCCGCAGATACTCTTCGCGGTTGCGCACCGTCGGCGCGCCGTCTGCCTGCACCCCCGCCTGGCGGATGGCCTGCACCACGCGATCGGGCGCGCGCGGGTGGGAATCGAAAAGACTGGCGCCGCGCGGCTGCCCGCCGAGCCGGCGCGTGTCGAGATCGGTGAAGGCGCCCATCGACGCGAGGAAGTTCGACATGGCATAGGGGTCATAGCCGGTGCGGCTCAGGATGCGCACGCCAATGCTGTCGGCCTCGAACTCCTGGTCGCGCGAGTACTTGCTGACATAGGCCGCGCCCACCACCTGCCCGATCTGGCCCAGTTCCGGCACGCCAAGGATGGCGCCGCCGATGCCCGCGATCACCGAACCAATGCCGGCGAAAATGCCCTGTGTCTCGCGTTGCGCGCCATGACGTGCGGTCACATGGCCGATTTCGTGACCGATCACGCCCGCGACCTCCGCCTCGTCGTTCGCCAGGGCGACAATCATGCGCGTGATATAGACATAGCCGCCGGGCAGGGCGAAGGCATTGAGGACCGGGCTGTTCAGAAGGGTGAAGGTGTAACCCAACTGCGGATTGTCTGAATTGGCCGCGAGCCGGCCGGCGATGGTGGCGAAATACGCGCCGATCTGCGGATCGTCGTAGGCGCCGCCGAACTCCTCGAGCACCTTCGGATGGGTTTCCGCGCCGATGCGCTTTTCTTCCTCGAGCGAGCGGAACGTGAACTGCGCATGGGCCACCTGGATACCGGAGAATCCCACCAGCAGGGTCAGCCCCGCAACCGCCAGCCAGCGTCTCTTCATCGCGTCCATCCATCTCTTCGAGCGCCGTCGCGGCATTCTCTCACAGGCCGCGGGGCTGAGGCCAGCGACGGATTTGCGCACGCCCGTGCGGTACTTCCATCGGCAGGTGAAACACGCTAAGCCTCGGGGATGGCGCATCCCGCACGCATCACCTGGCTCCTCGCGCTGCTCGCGCTCCTGCTCGCGCAGGCGGTGGCGGCTTCCGCCAGCAGCCTGCCCGCGGGACTGCCGGCCGGACCGCCCGGGCTGGTCGTCACCGTGATCGACGGCGACACGCTCCGTCTCGATGACGGAAGGGAAGTTCGCCTGGTCGGCATCCAGGCGCCCAAGCTGCCGCTCGGGCGGGCCGGGTTCCCAACCTGGCCGCTGGCCAAGGAGGCCAAGGCGGCGCTGGAGCGAATGGCGCTGCGCGCCAGGGTCACGCCGCATTTCGGCGGCGCGCGGGAAGACCGCCACGGCAGGCAGCTCGCGCATCTGGTGACGGCGGAGGGCCGCTGGCTCCAAGGCGCGATGCTGGAGGGCGGCATGGCCCGCGTCTATACATTCCCCGACAACCGGTCCGCGGCGCGCGAGATGCTGGCGCTCGAAGCGGCGGCGCGGGCCGCGCGCCTCGGCATATGGCGGCTCGACCATTACAGGGTTCGCCAGCACGGCGAAGTGGCGCAATTGATCGACACGTTTCAACTGGTCGAGGGCCGGGTCCTGCGCGCCGATCAGGTGCGCGATCACCTCTACCTCAACTTTGGCGCCGACTGGCGCGATGACTTCACCATCCGCATCGCGCGGCGCAACCTTCGCCTGTTCCAGCAGGCCGGAGAAGATCCGGCAGACTTCGCCGGCCGCACGGTCCGTGTGCGCGGCTGGCTGCGACGATTGAACGGACCGATGATCGAAGTGACGCATCCCGAGCAGATCGAGGCGCTGCCCGCACTCAAAGCGCCTGTTCCTCGCCCTTCGCGTTGAGCATCACCGACCCGCAGAGCAGCATGTCGACCTGCACATGGTCGCTTGCCAGAGGCAGGACCACGTTCTGGATCGAGACCCAGTCCCGGACCAGTCGGAAACTCGGCTGGCCCTGCCGCCAGGACGGCCGGCCTTCCGCCGCCACGCGGACATAGCGCTGCTCGACGCCCTCCTCGCTCCGGAAGTTCGGATGCACCTCGTCGAGCCAGCGGCCTGTATAGTTGCGCTGCCCCTCCATGGTGGCGACGATGCGGCTTCCCATCAGCCGATAGCGGAACCGCCAGGGATCGCGCTGCACGTCGAGAAGCCAGATGCTGGGCAGGAGTTGGGGAATGTCGATCGGATCCAGATCACGGCGGGAGGGCAGGCCCTCCTGCGGATGGATCGACTTCCAGTATTCATGAAGCGCCAGGATCTTCGGATGCCACGCGCGCTTCAGCGCCTCCTCGGTGGTCCAGGTTTCGTATCGTTCCACGCCGTGACGCGCCCCTTCGCTGACGGCCTCATACTGGGCCGCTTCGGCGCCGCCGGCAAGGGAGCCGAAACCTGGAGCATGCCGCTCAGGGCGCGATGTTGAGCTGGCCGACCCTGGTATTGTCGACGACCTTGCTGACGCCCGGTACCGCCTCGGCGAGAGCGCGCAGCGCGTCGCGCTTCTCGACCGCGCTGATCAGGCCCGAAAATTCCACCACGCCGTCCTGGACGCTGGTCTGCAGGAACATCCCGCCGACCCAGCTCTCGCGCGCCATGCGCTTCTCCAGTTCGGCCCGGATCTCGGCATCGCCAATCTTGCCCTGGGCCGGCTTCTCCGCCAGCGCGGCCTTTGCGATCTGGCGCACCATATCGGCGCGGCTCACGATACCGACCAGCCGCCCGTCCCGCACCACCGGCACGCGCTTGACCTTGCGCGTTTCCATCAACTCGGCGAGGTCGGCAAGGCCCGCATCTTCTCCGATACAGGCGAGGTGCCTCGTCATCACGTCGCGGGCGCGGGCACCATGGGACTTCTGGTACTCGCGTGCCAGGGTCGCGTCGTCGAGCAGGAACTCGACCCACCGGCTGTGGCGCCCCTCGGTGCCGATCTCGTGCCGGCGCAGCAGGTCCCGCTCGCTGACGATGCCAAGCAGCCTGCCTTCCCCGTCGACCACCGGCAGGGCGCTGATCCGGTGTTCGACGAGCTGGCGCGCGATCTCCGAGACCGGAACGTCCGGACCGACAGTGATCACCGCGCTGGTCATGATGTCACGCACGCGCATGCTGGCCTCCCCTCGCCTTCGCCGGACCCCGGCAGGATTAATTACTCATTCTGGTCCAGTTCGGGCCGGACGCATTGACGCGGATCAAGGGCGCAACCGGCGGGAGCCTTGATACAGGTCAAGGCACCAGGGAATAAGGCCGCCTATCATTCTTGTAATTATGGGATATGTCCGGACCCGGGGATAGGGAGGCCGCCCCATGTTCAAGCGCATTCTCGCCCCGATCGACGGATCGGCTCCCGCCGGACGGGCCATTCAGGCGGCCTGCGATCTGGCCGGCCGTTATGGCGCCAGCCTGACCTTCCTGCATGTGGTGGCCGATCCCGGCAGCCTCAGCATCCCGCCGCAGGTCGAAGCCTACGCCCGCATCGAGCATGTGCGGGCGAGCGAACACGAAATCATTGAGGAGGCCGCGCGCGGCCTGCTGGCCTCGGCCGAGGCCGAGGCCATGCGCAAGGGCGTCAAGGCGGCGACGCTGCTCGAATTCGGCGACCCGGCCAGCATCATCAGCGACCATGTTCGCAAGGATGGGATAGACTTGCTCATCATGGGGCGCCGGGGCCTGAGCCGCATCGGCGGGCTGCTGCTCGGCAGTGTCTCGTCCAAGGTGGCCCAGCTTGCCGACTGCACCTGCGTGACGGTGAAGTAGAGGCACCCGCCGGCTCGGCGGCGATCCGGGATGCCGGAAATGGCGCAGCCTTCTTCCGATGGACCGCTTTCCCAGGGACCGGTGCTGCGCGCCAGGCTGCACCGGATCGTGGCCGAGTTGCTGGGCGAGCTGCGCCCAGAGCGGGCGGTGCCGCGACTCGCCGACGAGAGCCGTCTCGACCACGATCTCGGCCTCGACAGCCTCGGGCGGGTCGAGCTCCTGATGCGCCTCGAACGCGCCTTCGCGGTCCGCTTGGGCGAAAAGATCCTGGCCGAGGCCGAGACGATGCGCGATCTGGAGATCGCCATCGCTGCGGCGCGGCCGGAAAGCGCCACTCGGAAAGAGGAAGAAGCGGCGCCCGCCGGACCGGCGCGGCCGGCGGCCGAACCATTCCCTGCCGAGGCTTCCAGCCTTTCCGAGATGCTGGAGTGGCATGTGGCGCGCCATGGCGAACGGGTTCACGTGCACTTCGAAGGCGAGAATGCGGGCAGCCTGAGCTATGGCGATCTCTGGCATGGCGCGCTGAAAGCGGCCGGCGGACTAATGGAACGCGGCATCGCCCCGGGCGAACGGGTGGCGCTCATGCTGCCGACCGGCGCCGACTTCCTGACCGCCTTTTTCGCCGTGCAGTTCGCGGGCGCGGTGCCCGTGCCGGTCTATCCGCCCTATCGCGCCTCGCAGATCGAGGAACATCTGCGCCGGCAGGCGGCAATCCTCCGGAATGCCTCGGCGCGCCTGCTGATCCTGCCGGAGGAAGGGCGAAGGCTTGCCGGCTTCCTGCGTGGCCATGTGGATCTGCGGGCGCGCGAAGCAACGCTCGCCGAGCTTGCGGCCGGCACGCCGCTGGAGCGGCCGCTGCGCCGACAGGCCAGCGACATGGCTCTGGTCCAGTATACTTCCGGATCGACCGGCGACCCAAAGGGCGTGGTGCTGAGCCACGCCAACCTGCTGGCCAATATCCGTGCCATGGGCAGCGCGCTGCGCGCCGATTCCGCCGATGTTTTCGTGAGCTGGCTGCCGCTTTATCACGATATGGGCCTGATCGGTGCCTGGCTCGGCAGCCTCTATCACGGGGCGCTGGCGGTCATCATGTCGCCGCTGCACTTCCTTTCGCGCCCGGAACGCTGGCTGCGCGCCATTCACCGTCATCGCGGCACGCTCTCGGCGGCGCCCAATTTCGCTTATGAACTATGCTTGGCGAAAATCCCCGAAGCCGAGCTCGCCGGGCTCGACCTTTCGTCCTGGCGCGTCGCCGCGAACGGAGCCGAGCCGGTGAGTGCCGCCACCATCCGCGCCTTTGCCACGCGCTTCGCGCCCTACGGCTTCCGCCCGGAAACCATGCTCCCCGTCTATGGCCTGGCGGAATGCGCGGTCGGCCTTGCCTTTCCGGCGATCGGCCATCCGCCGCAGGTGGACCGCATTGACCGTGGCGCCCTGTTGCGGTCGGGTATCGCCCGGCCGGTGGAGGCGGACGGTGCGGGGGCGCTGGAACTGGTCGCCTGCGGGCACGCGCTGCCCGGTCACCAGATACGCCTTGCCGATGCGCAGGGACGCGAACTGCCGGACCGGCGCGAGGGTCGCGTGCAGTTCCGCGGCCCCTCGTCGACCGAAGGCTATCTGGACAATCCCGAGCGCACGCGCGCGCTGTTCGACGGCGAATGGCTGGAGAGCGGGGACCTCGGTTACAGCATCGATGGCGAGCTGGTCCTGACCGGACGCAGCAAGGACATCATCATCCGTGCCGGCCGCAACATCCATCCGCAGGAGCTGGAGGAAGCGGTGGGCGACATTCCGGGCATCCGGCGCGGCTGCGTCGCAGCCTTCGGCGCACGCGCCGAAGGCGAAGGCACCGAACGCCTCGTCGTCGTCGCCGAGACGAAGGAACAGGATGCGGAGCGGCGCGAGGCGCTGCGCCGGCGGATCGCTGAACTCGCCGCTTCGCTCCTCGATGCGCCGCCGGACGAGATCGTGCTTGCACCGCCTCATTCGGTGCTCAAGACATCGAGCGGCAAGATCCGCCGCAGCGCCTGCAGGGAGCTCTACGAACGCGGCGCAATCGGCAGGGCGCCGCTGCCGGCCTGGCTGCAACTTGCCCGACTGGCGGCGCAAGGATTGCCGCAGCGGGCGGCACGCGGCTGGCGCATGTTCACCGAGCATCTTCATGCCGCCTGGTTCTGGAGTTGCCTCGGCCTGATTGGCGCCGCGACCTGGTGCACGGTGATGCTCCTGCCGGGGCGCGGGATCCGCTGGCGGATCGTACGGGGAAGCGCGCGCGCCTTTCTTGCCGCGACGAGCCTCTCGCCGCGGCTGGTTTCACCGCCGTCTGTGCGCATCGGACCGGCCGTGCTGGTGGCCAATCACGCCAGCTATCTCGACTCGTTGATGCTCGTGGCGCTGCTGGACGGGCCCGCAAGCTTCGTGGCCAAGATGGAACTCTCGAGGCAATGGTTCGCCGGCCCGTTCCTCAGACGCATTGGCGCGGTCTTCGTCGAACGCTTCGATCCGGACGCCGCCGCGGGAGGCGCGGGCGAGGTCCTGCGAACGGCCCGCGAGGGAATGCCGGTCGTCGTCTTTCCTGAAGGCACCCTCTCCCGCCGGCCCGGACTGCTGGCCTTCCGCCTTGGCGCTTTCTGGGTTGCGACCCAGGCCGGACTGCCGGTCGTGCCCGTAGTACTGCGAGGCACGCGCGCGGCACTGCGCGGCGGCCAGTGGTTTCCCCGGCGCGCGACTATCGAGGCCGAGTTTCTTCCTCCCTTGGTGCCGCGCGGCGCCGACTGGGCCGCCATGGTCGGCCTGCGCGACGCGGTTCGTCAGAAGATGCTCGCGCACCTTGGCGAGCCCGACCTCGCTGCCGAGGATCCCGAAATTGCGCCCGCCAAGCGAAACGAGGCGGCGGATCAGCGCGGACGGAGCTGACGCATCACTTCCTCCGCCGTGATGACCCCGCCTGCCCTGACCGGATAACCGATATCCTCCAGCAACCGCGCGGTCCAGGTGTTGCAGGTATTGAACAGGTGAAAGCGACCGGTGGCGGGATAGAAGCGGCTGTTGCGCGTCGAACCTTCGCTCAGGGCCATGGCACGTGCCGCCCCACCTCGATCGACATTGCCATCAATGGCCAGATAGAGCCGCCGGAGCTGATCCGCGGTGAGAAGGATCGTCAGCACCTCTTCCTCGGCGGCGCGGGCGACGGCCGGTTCCAACAGTGCGACCACATGCAACACCGCAGGCGTCGGCGTCAAAGCTGCATTCAGCGTCATGGCAAGGGTCGGGCGAGCCGCCGGATAGTATTCGCGGTCACCCCAGCCGAAGCGCAGGAATTCCGAGTCCGGCAAATCGTCGATTTCGGGTATCAGCCCCTCGGGGCGCGCCGCGCGCGGCAGGACGATGCCGGTATGCCAGCCGTTGCTGACGATCTGTATCTCATTCTTCGGGTGCAAGGGTGCCGAATCGCCCAACTCGGTGCTCGCGCCTTCGCCGGCGCCGCTGCAGGCCCCCAGGCAGAGCAGCGCCAGCATGGCCGCCAGCACGCGGCGACGCTTCATCATCCGCCCGCCTGTTCCGCGATCCAGCCGGCAAGGATCGCTGTCGCATCCAGCAGGTCGTCCATGCGCATCGCCTCTGCCGGATTGTGGCTGCCATTGGCGTTGCGGGTAAACAGCATGCCGACCGGAATTCCGGCCGCGGCGAAGGCGGCCGCGTCATGGGACGCCGGCGAGCCGAGACGCCGCGTGCGAATGCCGAGAGCGACGGCTGTCCGCTCGAATCCGCCAAGGATTTCCGGGTCCATCGGCCCGGGGGGAACGCCGGTGCGTGGGCCGAACTCGAACGTGACGCCGCGCCGCGCGGCGATGTCGCCGGCGAGGCGCGCCACCTCGCCTTCGAGTTCGGCAAGATCGTCGGCCACGCAACTCCGCACATCTAGCGAGAAGGCTACTTCCCCAGGCACCTTGGTCAGGGCATGAAGCGCCGGGTCGGTGCCGAAGCGGCCGATCGTTGCCGCCATTTCCCTTCCCCGCTGTTGCCACTCCGACCAGAGCCGATCGAGCGCGAGGGCGAACTCGGACGCGGCGAGCAGCGCGTCGCGCCGCCAATCGCGCAGAAGCCCGACATGACCCCATTCGCCCCGCACGCGCACTTCGGGATGGCGGAAATTGCCCGGGATGCCGGTCACGATGCCAACCGGTATCTGCTCGCTCTCGAGCAACGGCCCCTGCTCGATATGGAGTTCGAGAAAGGCGCGGATGCGCGCCGGCTCCAGACAAGATTCGCCGGCGGCTATGCGCGCCGGCTCGCCACCGGCCTCCGCGACATGGCTGGCGAGATCGCGTCCGGTATCGACCCGCCGTGCCGCCAGCGCTTCTGCCGGCAACCGGCCGAGCGCAGCGCGGGAGCCGACATAGGACACATTGAACCAGGCGCTCTCTTCCGCCCGCACGCCCATGACGGTGACGTCGCAGTCCGGCCACACGCCGGCCGCATCGAGCGCGGCAAGCGCGATCAGCCCGCCGACGACGCCGGCAGCGCCATCGAAATTGCCGCCCTGCCGCACCGAATCGAGGTGCGATCCGATCAGGATCGCCGGCCGAAGCGGATCGCGCCCGCGTCGGGTCATGTAGGTGTTCGCCGCGAAGTCGCGCGTGACTTCCAGACCAAGTGCGCGGGCTTCCTGCGCCAGGGCTTCATGTACCCGGCTCTCCGCCGCGCTGTAGGCCGGACGGGTAATGCCGATGCCATCGAAGGACAGCGAGCGCAAGGTGTCGAAGAGGGTTTCGGCGCGTCCCCGTTCCGCACGCACGCACGCAGCAAGGCGGGTCGTTTCAACCATGCGCCGGTTCCCCGGCCAACCGAAAACGCTCGAGGCCCGCGCGCAGGGATGCGGGAAGGCCGCCGCCGTGATCCCGCCGGCAGCGTTCGACCCAAGCGGGGTCCACATAACGGATCAGCACCGGCACGTCCGGAAGGCGCAGGAGCCGCGCCAGCGCCAGCCGGTGATTGGCACGCCAGAGATGCACCGGCTCCCCCTCGGCATCGATGGCGATCACGATGCGCCCGCCCGTGCCGGCAAGGCGCCAGCCATTGACCCGCATATCCTCCGCGATCTC
>JAHCJQ010000035.1 GCA_026126215.1 Alphaproteobacteria bacterium | reverse complement strand
CGGTACGCGCTGCTCGACGGCGAAGGCCTGGCTGGGCCGCGCGCGCGGCCGCCCGAATCTGGAGGTGCGTACCCATGCCTTGGCCCAGCGCGTGCTCGTCTGCGGCACGCGCGCGGTGGGTGTCGACTATCGCCAGCGTGGGCGCTTGCGCCGCGCCGAAGCAGGTGAAGTGATCCTCTGCGGGGGCGCAGTCAACTCGCCACAACTGCTGATGCTTTCAGGCATTGGCCCGGCGGATCAGTTGCGCGCGCATGGCATCACCGTGCGCAACGCGCTCGAGGGTGTTGGCGCCAATCTGCAGGATCATCTGGACATCTGCACCCTGCAGCGTTCGACCGAAGCGATCAGCTACGACCGCGCCAACGATGTCGCCGTCGCGCTCGAATTCCTGTTGCACCGACGCGGCATCGGTACTTCGAACATTGCCGAATGCGGCGGTTTCATCCGCTCCTCCCTTGCGCCCGAAACGCCGGACATCCAGCTTCATTTCATTCCCGCCTACGTCATCGATCATGCCCGGGTCAAGCCGGGCGGCCATGGCATGACGCTCCATGCCTGTGTCCTGCGGCCGCAGAGCCGGGGCGAGATCCGCCTTGCCTCGGCCGATCCCCTGACCCCGCCGGCGATCGATCCGAACTATCTGGAGCGGCCCTACGACCTGAAGGTGCTGATCGATGGAATCCGGCGCGGCCGGGAGATCTTTGCCACCCGCGCCTTCCGCCCCTTCGTGGGTCCGGAGCGGGATCCAGGCGGCGGGCGACATAGCGACGAGGAGCTTGCCGACTACATCGCCGGTCATGCGGAGACGGAATATCACCCGGTCGGGACCTGCCGGATGGGCCATGACGAAATGGCCGTGGTGGACGACCGGTTGCGGGTGCGCGGCATCGACGGGCTGCGTGTGGTCGATGCCTCTATCATGCCGACCGTTGTTTCCGGCAACACAAATGCGCCGGCCATCATGATCGGCGAGAAGGGCGCCGCGATGATCGCCGCAGCTTGAACCCGAGGCGGCATGTCCGGGCGTCCGACGACTTGCCGCGAGGTGCAAATTATTTTATACTTAAAACATTAGCTGGCCGAAGCGTGACCCGATGCAGTCCGAGCCACTCGAGAGCGATTCATCCGAACGGAGCAGGCCGCTTGCCGGCCAGCATGCGATCGTCACGGGAGGCGGCCGCGGCATCGGGCTTGCCATCGCCCGGGAGTTGGCCGCACTCGGGGCCAATATCACGCTGGTCGGCCGCGACCGCGAGCGCCTTTTGGCAAGCCTCACGCGCATGACCGACGAGTTCGGCGGCCTCCATCACGCCGAGCCGGCCGATGTCCGCGACGCTCAGACGGCGCAGCGCGTGATCAGCGATGCAAGCCAGCGTTCCGGCCCGCCGACGATACTGGTCAACAATGCCGGAGCCGCGCAAAGCCAACCCTTCGAGCGGATGAGCGACGCGCTCTGGCACGACATGATCGCGGTGAACCTGACGGGGACTTACAATTACTGCCGGGCTGCGGTGCCTGCCATGATGAAGGCCGGCCGGGGACGGATCGTCAATATTGCGTCCGTCGCCGGACAGCGTGGTTACAGCTATGTAGCGGCCTACTGCGCGGCGAAGCACGGCGTGATCGGCCTGACGCGGGCACTGGCAGTGGAACTCGCCAGGCGCAACATCACGGTCAACGCCGTCTGCCCCGGTTACGCAGAGACGGACATGACCGAAGCGACGATCGCCAACATCGTTGCCAAGACCGGCCGCACCGCCGAGCAGGCGCGGGCGGAACTGACCCGCGCTAGTCCGCTTGGGCGCCTGGTGACGGGCGCGGAAGTTGCGGCGGCGGTCGCCTTCCTTTGCATGCCCGGGGCTGTCGCCATCACGGGTCAGGCCATCTCCGTCTCCGGCGGGGAGACGATGCCATGAACGGCGAACCGGCCCCACTGCGCGCCGACAGCGATCTGGAAACGGCGACCGAGAACGACGACAAGCTGGAACTCAAGCTCTGGCTGCGGTTGCTCGCCTGCGCCACCCTGATCGAAGGCGAGATTCGCGGCAGGCTGCGCGAGCATTTCGAGATTACCCTGCCCCGCTTCGACCTGCTGGCGCAGCTCGACCGCGCGGGTGATGGCCTGACCATGGGCGAACTCTCGAACCGCCTGATGGTATCGAACGGAAATGTGACTGGTTTGGCCGACCGTCTCGAGTCCGAGGGCCTGATCGTGCGGACACCCTCCAGCACAGACCGACGCAGCCAGTTCATTCGTCTGACCACCGCCGGCAAGCGTGCCTTCGACCAGATGACCCCGGCGCACGAACGCTGGATCGACGAGATCTTCTCGGGCCTCGAGCGGAAGGAAATGGCGATGCTCTTTGCCCTGCTCGGCCGGCTGAAACGCTCGGCCAGGCTGGCGGAACGGCCGCGCGAGCAGCGGACGAGACGCTCGCCATGACCGCGACCAGGCTGCGCTGCCCCCGCTGCGGCGGAAGCTACGATTGCGACCCGGCGGGCGAGTGCTGGTGCAAGGCTTTGCCGCCGCTTCGTCCTGTCCCGGCGCCGGACGCAGAGGCGCGCTGCCTTTGCCCTTGCGAGCTGTTGCCCGCGGCCGCCGCGCAGGAGGACGGCAAGCCATGAAGCTCTTCGAGCCACTCCGCATCAATGGCATGACGGTCCCCAACCGGATCGCCGTTCCGGCGATGGTGACGCGGCTCTCCGGCGAGGATGGCTACGTCAACCAGGACGTAACCGATCGCTATGTCCGATATGCACGGGGGCGCGTCGGCCTGATCGTGGTCGAGGCAACCGCCGTGCACAGGGCCAAATCGGGTCCCCTGCTCCGCCTCTGCGGCGACGAGTTCATTGCCGGTCACCGCGATCTGGCACGCCTGGTGCACGACGTATCCGATTCGAAAATCGTGCCGCAAATCATTCACTTCATGAAAGTCGCGCGCTCCGGCTGGCGGCAGACCATCGATATGCTGTCGGAACAGGACATCGAACGGATCATCGGCGAATTCGGTGATGCGGCCGGACGCGCGCGCGAGGCGGGCTATGACGGCATCGAACTCCATTCCGCCCATGCCTACACCCTCTCCTCGTTCCTTTCGCGGCGCAATCCGCGCCGCGACCTGTATGACGGGCGGAGCCTGGAAGGCCGCCTGCGCATGTTCGGCCGCGTCATGACGCGCGTGCGCCAGGTGGTGGGCGAGGATTTCCCCGTGGGCGTACGCTTTCTGGCGGAAGAATGCATCAAGGAAGGCTACACCGTCGAAGATGCGAAGCTCATCGCGCTGCGCATGGCGCAGCTCGGGGTCGACTACATCTCCCTTTCGGTTGGCGGCAAGTTCGAGGATGCGGTGCATCGCGAGGGCCAGCCGCTCTATCCCTACACGGGCTATTCGGGCGACCGTTGCATGCCGGGAGACTGGTATCCGCCGCTGCCCCATGCGCATCTGGCCGAACAGATCAAGCAGTACCTCAACGCCCGGGGCCATTCGCTTCCCGTCATCTCAGTGGGAAAGATCAGCGATCCGGACGATGCCGAACGGCTCCTTGCCGAAGGCCGCGCTGACATGATCGGCATGGCCCGACAGCTCCTGGCCGATCCTGACTGGCCGCGCAAGGTGATGGAGGGCCGCCGCGACCGCATCCTGCGCTGCATCTATTGCAATGTCTGCAAGAACCTCGACGAGAACTTCCGCGAGGTGCATTGCTTCCTCTGGCCCAAGGGCCTGCGGCAGGCGCCGGAGGACCGCGCAGATGCACTTGCGCCGCGCTGGCCTGCCGAAGGTGCGGGCTTGAGCGCGACCTGCGAAGGCGGACAGATCCGCCTGGTCTGGCGCCGGGCAGACGGCGAAGGCGTGGCCGGCTATGACATCTACCGCGCGGAAGAAAATGGCGAAGGCCGCATACTGGAGGCAGTCAAGTCTCCCAAGGCACTGGACCGCACCGTCCTCGGTGGCCTCGCCTACACCTACTATGTCCGCGCCTACGATGCGTCAGGCCATGCGGGCCCACCCTCGAACGCCGTCCGTGTCGCCGTGCCGATGCCGGACTATGTGACTGAACAGCGCGCACGCCATGCATGAACCTTCCGCCCATGTCGACACTTTTGCGCGCGACCACCTGCCGCCGCGCGAAGCCTGGCCGATCCTCGATCTCGATACCGTGCCGGAGATCGCCGCCTATCCGGCGCGCATGAACTGCGCGCGGGAGCTTCTCGACCGCCAGGCTGAGCGATTCGGCAGGCGGCCTGTCCTTCATTTCGGCGCGGAAGTCTGGACCTATCGCGATCTGCTGGAAAAGGCCAACCGCATCGCTCATGTCCTGAAAGACGATCTTGGAGTGCGGCCCGGCAACCGGGTCCTGCTGCGTTCCTACAACAACCCGCTCTATGTCGCCTGCTGGTTCGCTGTGATGAAGGCCGGCGCGATCGCGGTGGCGACCATGCCGCTCTACCGCCGGCGCGAACTGACGTTCATGGCCGACAAGGCAGAAATCGCCGTGGCGCTGTGCGACCGCCGGCTGTCGGAAGAACTCGAGGCCGCCCGCGGTCAGTCCACGCATCTCAAGGAGATCGTCTATTTCAACGATCCGGCGAATGAGCGTTCGCTTGAGGCCTTGATGGCCCGCAAGCCGGCAGACTTCGAGACGGTCGACACGGCGGCAGACGATGTCTGCCTGATCGCCTTCACCTCCGGCACCACCGGCCCGCCCAAGGGGTGCATGCATTTCCATCGCGACGTCATGGCGATCTGCGATTGTTTCTCCCGCTATGTGCTCCAGCCGGGGCCGGACGACATTTTCACCGGCTCGCCACCAATCGCCTTCACCTTCGGCCTGGGGGCGCTGGTAACTTTTCCGATGCATGCGGGCGCGTCCACGGTGCTGGTCGAACAATACACGCCGGAGAGGATTCTTGAGACCGTTGCCGCTAGCAAAGTGACAATCCTTTTCACCGCGCCAACCGCGTACCGGGCCATGACGCAGCTTGTCGGGCGCCATGACATATCGTCGCTGCGTCAATGCGTATCGGCCGGAGAGACGCTACCGCTGCCGGTCTGGCAGGGCTGGTTCGATGCGACCGGGATCCGGATCATCGATGGACTGGGCTCCACGGAAATGCTCCATATCTTCATTGCCAGCAAGGGCGATCAGATCCGGCCCGGCGCGACAGGAAAGCCCATTCCGGGCTACCGCGCCCGGGTCGTGGCGGAAGATGGACGCGACTGCCCGCCTGGCGTGGTCGGGCGGCTCGCCGTGCGTGGGCCGACCGGATGCCGCTATCTCGACAATCCGGAGCGCCAGGCGGCTTACGTTGCCGACGGGTGGAACTTCACCGGCGATTCCTACCTGATGGATGCCGACGGCTACTTCTGGTACCAGGCGCGCACCGACGACATGATTATCTCGGCCGGCTACAACATTTCCGGTCCTGAGGTGGAGGCGGTCCTGCTCGAACATCCGAAAGTGCATGAATGCGCCGTGGTCGGCGCGCCGGATGCCGAACGCGGCCAGATCGTCAAGGCCTTCGTGGTGCTGCGCGATCCGAAGCAGGCAAGTTCCGAAACCATCCGCGAGTTGCAGGACCATGTAAAGGCGCTCATCGCGCCATACAAGTATCCACGTTCGATTGCCTTCCTCGAACAGCTCCCGCGCACCCAGACCGGCAAGGTGCAACGCTTCCTTCTCCGCGAGCAGGCCGCGGCGCAGGCGAGTTGACGGGCGAACCCGGCCGGCGCAATGTCGCGCCATGTCCGAACGTCCTCAGGTTCCCGCCATCCCTGACGAGCTGCTCGAATTCCGTTTCGTGCGTTCATCGGGCCCGGGCGGCCAGAATGTCAACAAGGTGGCGAGCGCCGTCCAACTCCGCTTTCGTCCCGATGCCTGGGACGCGCTCTCGGCAGGCGCGCGGGAACGGCTCAGGCGGATCGCCGGCAGGAGACTGGCGCAGGACGGAAGCATCCTGATCGATGCTCGCGAACACCGGACCCAGGAAGCCAACCGTCGCGCCGCCCTCGCGCGCCTGCACGAGATGATAGAACAGGCCTTGATCGTGCCCAAGCGCCGGCGGGCGACGCGCCCAACGCTTGCTTCCCGCGAGCGCCGGCTCAAATCGAAGAAACTCGCGGCGGCCCACAAGGCCGGTCGGGGACGCGGGGCGCATACCGACGAATGAAGGCCGGCGATCAGCGGGTGGACGTCCTCGTCCTCGGCGCCGGCGCCGCCGGGCTGATGTGCGCCATCCAGGCCGGTCAGCGCGGCCGGCGCGTCCTGCTGCTCGAGCGCGCCGAGAAACCGGGAAAGAAAATCCTGATCTCCGGCGGCGGCCGGTGCAATTTCACCAATCTTCATTGCACACCGAACAATTTCCTCTCCGCCAATCCGGCCTTCTGCATCTCGGCGCTGAAGCGCTATCAACCACGGGACTTCATCGCCTGGGTGGAGGCGCACGGCATCGCCTGGCACGAGAAGAAATTGGGCCAACTCTTCTGCGACGGCTCGGCGCGGGAAATCGTCCGGATGCTGCTGGATGAAGCGGAACTGGTCTCCGCCCGCCTGCTCACCGGTTGCGACGTGCAGGGCGTGATACGTGAGGCCACGGGATTCACCCTGCTCACCTCGCATGGGACGTTCCGGTGCGAAAGCCTTGTCGTGGCGACGGGCGGTCTTTCGATCCCGAAGATGGGCGCCACGGGCCTTGGCCTTGAGATCGCACGACAGTTCGCCATTCCGCTTCAGCCGACCGCGCCGGCGCTGGTGCCCTTCGTCTTCCCGGCTGGCGAGCAGGCCATCATCGCCGAACTTGCCGGTGTCGCGCTCGATGTCAGGGTGCGCTGCGGCGAAGCGCGTTTCGACGAGGCGCTGCTCTTCACCCATCGCGGCATATCCGGCCCGGCGATCCTGCAGGCCTCATCGTACTGGCGCGAAGGCGAAGACGTGACTATCGACCTCCTTCCCGGGCAAGATCCACTCCCGGCGCTCAAGGATGCAAAGCGCGCCCGGCCGCGCGCCGAACTGAAAACCGTGCTGGCGGAATGGTTGCCGGCCCGCTTCGCCCAGCGCTTCGCCGAGCTCCACCTCCGGAGCAGTCCCATGCAGGAACTCAAGGATCGCGATCTGGCGCGACTGGCCAGAAGCCTTAAGGAATGGCGCATCCGGCCATCCGGCACAGAGGGCTATCGCACCGCCGAAGTGATGCGGGGCGGGGTCGATACCCGTTTCCTCTCGTCCCGGACCATGGAAGCCAAGTATGTTCCCGGACTCTACTTCATTGGAGAAGTTGTTGATGTGACCGGCCATCTCGGTGGCCACAATTTTCAGTGGGCCTGGTCGTCCGGCCATGCGGCCGGCCAGGCTGCGTAGTGTCGGCGGACAGGTTCGGTCGTCCTGAAACTGCGCCGTGAAAGATTAGTGCGCGAGGTGTGACCTGCTTCACTCAGCCCGCGCACATTGGCGCCGGAGCTGGGCATTTCGTATTGCCGGCCGTCATCGCGGGGCGTAAAACTCCGCGCCCATGACCGACATTACAGTGCAGGACCGGTCCGCCCCGAGCGCATGGGCGGAGGAAGCGCGTGCCACCCTGTCCCTTGGCTGGCCGCTCATCCTCACCAACCTGGCGCAGACGGCCATCATGACCACCGACGTGGTGATGATGGGCTGGCTGGGTCCGCACGCCCTCGCGGCAGGTGCCCTCGGCGCCAACCTGTTCTTCGCTTTCTTCATCTTTGGTCTCGGCATCTCCTTCGCCACCTCACCGATGCTGG
Organism: Alphaproteobacteria bacterium; assembly: GCA_026126215.1. Taxonomy (GTDB): domain Bacteria; phylum Pseudomonadota; class Alphaproteobacteria; order Ferrovibrionales; family Ferrovibrionaceae; genus JAHCJQ01. The sequence continues at coordinate 20,680 of JAHCJQ010000035.1, read as the reverse complement.
CGCAGGCACGCGGCCGGCATCGCCACTCGGTGCGCGACCTGCGGCGCACCGTGCGGCAGGGCCTGTGGGCGGTGGCATTCTTCTCCGTGCTGGTCTGGATCCCCCTCTGGCACACCGAAGTCCTGCTTGCGCTGCTGGGCCAGGAAGAGGCACTGGCGAGCGATGGTGGCGCCTATATCCGCGCCATGATGTGGGCGATGGCACCTGCCCTTGGCTTCTTCGTGCTGCGTTCCTTCGTTTCGGCGCTGGAGCGGCCACGGGCGGCACTGGTCATCACGCTGCTTGCAATTGGCTTCAACGCCCTCTGCGACTGGATCTTCATGTTCGGCAAGCTTGGCATGCCGGCGCTGGGCGTAGTCGGGGCAGGCGTCGCCTCCACCGCCTCGAACCTGTTCATGTTCGTGGCGCTGCTCGGCTACATCTATTGGGACCGGCGCTTCCGCAGGTATCAGCTTCTCGGGCGGTTCTGGCGTGCCGACTGGCCGCGCTTGGTCGAGTTGCTGCGCATCGGCCTGCCGATCGCCCTTACTCTCGCCTTCGAAGTGACGATCTTCAACGCGGCCGTCTTCATCATGGGCGTGATCGGTACTGCCTCGCTGGCAGCGCACGCCATAGCCATCCAGATCGCCTCCGTCACTTTCATGGTGCCGATGGGACTTTCACAGGCGGCAACCGTGCGCGTCGGCCTGGCGGTCGGGCGCGGCGATCCCGAGGGTGTCGCCCGCGCCGGCTGGGTGGCGATCGTCATTGGGGGCTCGTTCATGGCTGCCATGGCGCTGCTGCTGATCGGCTTTCCTCGCCCGCTTGCCGAACTGTTCCTGGACGGGACCCGATCGGACAGCATCGAGGTGCTGGAACTCGCCGTCCTGTTCCTGACCGTTGCCGGCTTCTTTCAGATCGCCGATGGGCTGCAGTCGCTCGGCGCCGGCGCGCTGCGCGGTCTGAAGGATACACGCGTACCCATGTTCTTCGCTGGCGTCGGCTATTGGGTCATGGGACTGCCTTTCGGCGTTCTGCTCGCCTTCCCGCTCGGCCTCGATGGGCTCGGCATCTGGATCGGACTGGCGACCGGACTTGGCATCGTCGCCATGCTGATGCTTGGACGCTGGACTTGGCGCGACCGGCTTGGCCTGGTGCGGTCGTGAGGGCGGCGGCATGGACTGGTGCGCATGAATAGCACCGCTCCGGGACGCCTCCCTCGCATCGATCTGGCTCCGCGCCTGCTCCATCGCGATGGCCTGATTCTGGTAATCGACAAGCCCGCAGGCATCCCTGTTCATGCGGGTCCGGGCGGCGGCGACAATCTTGAACGGCATTTCGACAGTCTGCGTTTCGGCCTCCGGACCCTGCCCGCCCTCGCTCATCGGCTCGACCGGGATACCTCCGGCTGCCTGGTGCTTGGCCGCCATCGCAAGGCGCTGGCGCGGCTTGGGCGGTTGTTCAGCGAGGGCCGCGTCGGCAAGACCTATTGGGCCGTCGTGCATGGCAAACCACCAACCGCCGAAGGAACGATCGATCTGCCACTGCGCAAGGTCACGAAGAAGACCGGCTGGCGCATGATCGGCGATCCGCGCGAGGGCCAGCCGGCGCGCACCGACTACCGGCTTATGGGAAGCTCCGACGGGCTGTCCTGGCTGGAACTCTTGCCGCGCACGGGTCGCACGCATCAGATCCGGGTCCATTGCGCCGCCATGGGATGCCCCGTGCTGGGCGATGGCATTTACGGAACTGACCGCGACCGGCCGCTCCACCTGCATGCGCGGCGTGTGGTCCTGCCACTACAGCCATCGAAGCCACCGGTCGACGTGACCGCGCCGGTCCCGCCCCACATGCACGATGCGCTCGCCGCCTGTGGCTATCACGACCAGCAGGCTTGACCTCCCGACCACATCCTTTCAGATTGCCGCAGCGCCACAACGCGTCGGGGAGAGAAACTTGAACAGAAACGGACGGGGCCGGCAATTCTTCTTCAATCCCGGCCCGACGAATATTCCCGACCGCGTGCTGCGCGCCATGGATCGGGCGACCCTGGACTTCCTCAGCGAAGAATTTCTAGAGATCCATTCCGCTTGCCATGAAGGGTTGAAGCGCGTTCTGAAGACCCGGCAGCATCTTTTTGTTTATGCCGCAACGGGACACGGCGCCTGGGAGGCCGGCCTGGTCAACCTCTTTTCCCCTGGCGAGCGGCTGCTCATTCTCGAATCCGGCTACTTCTCGGAGGACTGGGCGCTGATGGCCCGCCGTCTCGGCCTCGACGTGGAGGTCCTGAAGGCGGACTGGCGCGTCGGCGTGGCGCCCGCCGATCTCGAGCAAAGGCTGGTAGCCGACAAAGGTCACGCCATCCGGGCGGTGCTCGTGGTGCATAACGAGACCGCCACGGGTCTCGCCAATCCAGTCGCCGAGTTTCGCCATGCCATCGACAGGGCAGGTCATCCCGCACTCTACCTGGTCGATACCATCTCCTCCCTCGGCTGCTTCGACTTCCGCATGGACGAATGGGGTGTGGATGTGGCGGTGGGCGGCAGCCAGAAGGGTTTGATGATCCCGACCGGTCTGTCTTTCTCCGGTGTCAGCGAGAAGGCGCTTGCCGCCTCGCGCACGGCGAAGCTGCCGCGCCACTACTGGGACTGGGAGATGATGCAGGCGCGCGCTCCGCAGCGCTTCTGCGGCACGACGCCGGTGCACCTGTTTTTCGGCCTGGCGGAGTCGCTCCGCATGATCGAGGAAGAAGGACTCGACGCCATCTTCCGCCGCCACGCGCGCCTTGCCCGCGCGACGCGGGAAGCGGCACGGGTCTGGCATGCCAATGGCTCAGGCCCCGAACTCTTCTGCCGCGCGCCGCAACGGCTCTCCGACTCGGTGACGGCGCTGATCATGCCGGAAGGGCACGATGCCGAGACCTTTCGCCGGACGGCGATCAACCGGTTCAATCTGTCGCTGGGCGGCGGCCTCGGGCCACTTCTCGGGCGGGTCTTCCGCATCGGCCATATGGGCGAACTGAACGAACCGATGCTGCTTGGCGCGCTTGCGACCGTCGAGCTCGCGCTGAAGGAAAGCAACGTGCCGCATGGCCCCGGCGGTGTCGAGGCGGCGATCGCCGCCCTCGCCAACAGATAGCGCCGAGCTATTCCGGCTTCAGGCCTCGCGAGGGCGGCGTGCCACCGGCCTCCCGCACGGCGCGCGCATAGGCGGCCTCGGAAGTGAAGGGCGCGAAGCGCGGTGGCTCTGCCGCCTTGCGCGGCCGCATGCGACCGGTGCCAGGCTCGACCATCAGGATGCGGCCGGCGCGATCCAGGATCGGGAAGGACCGCTTCCAGCGACTATGCACCCGGCGGCAGGAGGCGGAGAAGGTGACGTAGGTGTCGAACTCCTCCTTGTCCTTGGCGAAGATCGCTTCGTAGACCGCGAAGAACTCGTCGATGAAAGCCCGGTCCACCACCTGGAGGTTGGAGATCAGCCAGCAACGGTCCTCGAATACCCAGTAAACGCCGAGTCCGGCCATCTCCTTCTCCCTTGTCAGATAGGGAAAGAAAGGAAAGCTGCGGCAGCCAAGCGAACGGTTATCCCGTTCGCAATGCCTGGCACCCTTGCACTCGATGGCGAGGCAACCGGAGGAGAGTTCGCCCACGATCTGCCGTGTCGCATAGTCGTAGGGCTTGAAGCGGTGCCACAGGTCGGTGCGGGATCGCAACAACTCCCATTCGGGGCGATCCACCACCGGGACCGCATTCTGCGTCGAGCAGCAGACCGGGTCGCCGCCATTCAGCGGGGCGCATTTGCGGCCACAATCGAAACGGGAAACCGGCGCCGAGAACATTTCGTACCAGCGCGCGAAATCGGCCTTCGTGACTTTGGACATGGGGGGAGATTGGACAGATTCACCGAAAGAAACCAAGGTCTTTCTTGGCCGCTCGTTGACAGCATCCGGTCCGGTCGCTAGAAGGGGCCGGCATACGCCGTGGAAAACCCACTCATAGCGGAGGGGTGGCCGAGTGGCTGAAGGCGGCGGTTTGCTAAACCGTTATAGGGGTAACACCCTATCGTGGGTTCGAATCCCATCCCCTCCGCCATTTCTATTTTTTACAATTTATTAAGCATATATAGGCATTTCTTCAGGTTGAAGTGCAATTTTCGCTTCCTGCCGGCGCCTCCGGCCGTTGGCATGTCCATCTCGCGTGGCCCGGGCGTCTCCAAGCGACCAGACGGGCCCACCCGGATCCCCCAAGGATATTGGGATAACATGCTGATCCAATCCGGTCGGATTGAGTTGTGATTGACACGATACTACCCATAAAAGAGTCTTACACGATGAACTTCGCGCCGGGCGACCGGGAAATCTTCGAGGCCAGCGCCCTCGCCATGTGGGTGGAGGATGCCGCTTCAGGCGAGGTTCTCGCGGTCAATCCTGCCGCCCTCGCTCAATTCAGGCTGACCCGAAGCGAGTTTCTCGGCCGCAGAGCAGAAGATCTGCTTGCTCGGAACGGAGGCGCACTTCGGCTTGTCAGGCAGCCGCTCCGCTGCAACGGCAGGCCGGCAAGCCTTTGCACCGCCATTGATACAGCGACTGTAGAGGCTGGCGGGAAGCCGTCGCAGCAGACTGGCTCCGACCGTTATCTTCGGATTCTTGGCCGCCTTGGTTGCATCGGCGCCTGGTCTCTCGATACACGCAGCGGGATCTTTGAGTGTTCCGACGAACTGTGCGCCCTGCTGGAACTCGCGCCCGCACACCGGCCGGACCTTGAGGATGTCATCGCCTTCCTCGCGCCGGAATGGCGCGCGCGCGTGCGCATGCTGATCGATGCCTGCCTGACCCGGGGGAAAGCCTTCAGGGAAGATGTCGAGATCGTCACCGCCAAGCACCGCCGCATCTGGGTCAGCATCTCCGCCGAAGCGGCGCGGAACGCCGCCGGTGAGATCGTCGAGGCGCATGGGATCATGCAGCAGCTCATTGCGGCGGTGGATGAGCGCGCCTGGAACGAGGAGCGCCTGCGGCATTTCCTGGATGCGATCCCGGCGCCGATCTGGAGCGCCCATCCGGATGGCACCCTCGATTATGCCAATCGCGTACTCTATGACTATGTTGGCCTGTCACCCGCAGAACTGCATCCCAGCGCCTGGACCGAGCTCGTTCATCCCGATGACCGCCAGCGCGCCATCGAAGTATCCGATCTGGCGTATCGCAAGGGCGAACCATACTCCTGCGAAATGCGGCTGCGTGCCAAGGATGGCAGCTATCGCTGGCATCTCGATGTCGGCACTCCGCTCCGCGACGCCGAGGGCCGGGTAATCAAGTATTACGGCACGGTCACCGACATCCATGACATCAAGCTGGCGGAAGCATCGCTTGGCGAAGCAGTCAAGCTGAACCGGCTGATTCTGGATTCCTCCGCTGAAGGCATTCACGGCATCGATGCCAATGGAAACGTAATCTTTGAGAATGCGGCGGCGCTTCGCATGCTGCAATTCCCCGAATCGGAGCTGCTTGGCCGCCAGGCCCATTCCCTCCTGCACCATCACCGCCATGACGGCGCGCCCTACCCGAGCACGGAATGCCCGATCCATCGCACCCTTGAGGACGGGAGGACCCGGCAGGTCGAGGGCGAGGTCTTCTTTCGCCGTGATGGAACCCAGTTCGCCGTGGAATACACGGTCGCCGCCATCGTCGACCGGAACAGCGGCGAGGTTTCCGGCGCGGTGGTGAACTTCCGCGACGTGACCGAACGCCAGCGTGAAGCAGAATTGCGGGTGCTGGAGGCAAAACTCCTCGACATGGTAAGCGCGGGTGCACCGCTGGGCGATATTCTGCTGGAAATCACCCTAACCGTGGATCGGCTGATACCGCCAGTCAGGTCGTCGCTGCAACTCATCGATGGAGACGGCCGCCTCCGGCCTAGCGCGGCGCCGCGCCTTCCGGCCGAGTATGGCCGGGCGCTGGACGGCCTGTTGGTTGGCCCGGACGTGGGTTCGTGCGGCGCCGCCGCATGGCGGCGCGAACAGGTGATCGTCTCGGATACACTGACCGATCCGCTCTGGGCTGACTACCGGGACGTAGCGCAGGCCCTTGGGCTGCGCGCCTGCTGGTCGACGCCAGTTCTCGATGCGGCTGGACGGGTGCTTGCCACATTCGCGCTGCATTACGACGAACCCCGCAGCCCAACCATGCAGGAGCAGGGTTTCATCGGCCGCATTTGCCAGTATGTGCGAACCGCCATCGAGCGCCATCGCACGGCCGAGGCGCTGAAGGAAAGCGAGGAACGGCTGCGCACCCTGGCCGAGAATGTGCGCGAAGTGTTCTGGATCACGACGCCGGCGAAGGATCGCATGCTTTATGTCAGCCCCGCGTACGAAACGGTCTGGGGGCGGCCGCGCGAAGAACTCTATGCCAATCCCGATGGCTGGATGGACCAGATTCATCCCGAGGACCGGAAACGGGTCCTGGCCGCGGTCGCCCGGCAAGCCGAGGGCGGCTATCTTGAAGAGTACCGGATTTGCAGGCCCGACGGCTCGATACGCTGGATCAGCGACCGGGGCTTTCCGGTCCACGGCGAGGATGGATCGGTCCGGCAGATCGTGGGTAGCGCGCGCGACATCACACCACGCAAGACGGCGGAAATCGCGCTGCGCGAACGCCTGAAGGAACTAGGCTGCCTCTACCGTGTCTCCCGGCTGATTTCCGATCATGGACGGCCCGTAACGGATATCTGCCAGGACATCGTCGACACCCTGCCGCCGGCGCTGCTGCATGAACGGATTGCCGTCGCCAGCATCGAGCTTGGCGAACTCTGCATCCGCTCGCACGACTGGCGCGAGCCGGTGGTGAGGCTCGCCGTGCCGATCTTGCGGGAGGGAAACCAGGCTGGCCGGGTGGAGATCGGCTATGTCGAGCTAGCGGAGGACCAGGGTCGCGGCCACGGTGCCTTCCTCGCCGAGGAACTGGACATGATCCAGGCCATCGCCGGACATGTGGGCGACATGCTGGAGCACCGCGAAAAGGCGCAGAAGCTGACCCAGGCGGAGCGCCTGAATGCCATCGGCCAACTGACCGGCGGTGTCGCGCACGATTTCAATAACCTTCTCACCGTGATCCTTGGCAATGCCGAACTGCTCGCCGCCAATCTGGTGGAGAATTCGCGCCTGTACCGGCTCGCGGAGACGACGGCCAAAGCGGCGGAGCGAGGCGCCGAACTGACGAGCCGCCTGCTCGCCTTCGCGCGGCGCCAGGCGCTCAATCCGCGCCTGCTCTCCATCGAGCGACAGCTCGAGGAGATGAGCGAGCTGCTTCGCCGCACGCTCGGCGAGCATGTGGAAATTGCCACCGTCAATCAGCCTGGTCTCTGGCCGGTCATGGTCGATGCCGGACAGTTCGAGAACGCCATTCTGAATCTTGGCATCAACGCCCGCGATGCCATGCCCGAAGGCGGACGACTGACCATCGAGAGCTCGAACGTGTTTCTCGACGAGGCGCAGGCCAAGGCGATGGCCGGCATCGAACCCGGCCCCTATGTGATGGTCGCGGTCTCCGACACTGGCGCAGGGATGGATCCCGCGACCATGGAACGGGCCTTCGAGCCGTTCTTCACCACCAAGGACGTGGGCAAGGGCAGCGGGCTCGGCCTCAGCATGGTGTATGGATTCGTCTCCCAGTCGCGTGGCCATGTGCGGCTTGAATCGGAACCCGGCGCGGGGACCGTGGTCCGCATTTACCTGCCGCGTGCTGCCGCGGCCGCAACGGGAAACAGTTCCAGCGCGCTTGACGATGAGCGTATCGAAACTGGCACCGAACGCATCCTGCTGGTAGAGGACGACGATCTCGTGCGCGACCATGTACAGGGTCAGCTTGCAAGCCTCGGCTACGAGGTTGTCGCGGTGCGCAGTGGTGTCGCCGCCATCGAGACACTGAAGAGCCAGGGCGATTTCGACTTGCTCTTTACTGACATTGTCATGCCGGGCGGGGTCAGCGGCTACCATCTCGCGGAGGCGGCGCGCCATCTTCGACCGGGCCTTCCGATCCTTCTCACCTCGGGCTATTCGCAGAGCGCCCTTGGCCAGCATAGCCACACTCCAGGTGGCATCCCGACTTTGTCCAAGCCCTACCGACGCCAGGAACTGGCGCGGAAAATCCGCGCCATCCTCGACAACCGGCGCACCAGCCCCTGAATCGAAAGAGGCGGCCCCCAAGGGCCGCCTCTCCGGTCGTCGCAAACAGGACCGCGGATCAGGCGCGGCGGCGGGCCCTCAGGGCACCGACGCCAAGCAGGCCGAGGCCGAGCAGGGCGAGCGTGCCGGGCTCCGGCACATCGTTGGGATCGCGCTCGCTGAAGGCGAGATTGTCGAACTCGAAAGCGAACTGGCTCGAGGTCGCCACGATCTTGTTGAAGGCGATGGTCGAGGTAATGTTGACATAGAGCGTGCCGTTGACGCCCTGGTCGCCGTTCGGGCTCGCGGTCACGTCGCTGCCGGTGATCGATCCGACCAGCGTGTCGCCGTCGAAGAAGGACAGCGTGTTGTAGTTATCGACCGAGCCCCAGAGCAGGCCGAAATAGAGCGCATCGAACGGCAGTTCGATGGTGATCGCCGCGCCGGCCGTGGCGCCGGTGGACCCCGACGTCAGGTAGGTGGTGGTATCCACGCCATTGGGCTGGTTCGTGCCGATCGGGTTGCCGAAACCGGCGCCGTTGCCGCCCGACAGGAAGGGAGCCGCGTACTGGCCGGCCACACTTCCCTGCACCGCCTGCGCATTCGGCGTGATCGTGATGGTGATGCCGCTCTGCGGCGAGAGGCCACCGGCGGTGCCGAGGGTCAGCCAGTCCAGATTGTCGAGCACCACACCAGTCGGCGCCCCGCCAACCGATCCGCTGACCGAGAGGGCCGCGTGGGCCGTCCCTGCCATGCCCACGGTCAGCAGTGCCGCCGCGAGTGCCGTAGTCCTCAATGCTTTCATCTTACTTCCCCCGATTGGAGTAGCTGTTTACCCGTGCCACAACTGATGCACCTACCATGCCAACAGGTAACTTATTGAACTAACGCCATTTTCATAATGAGTCCGTGAGAATGCGTAAAGCAGCCTGACGCCAAACTGTAAGTTTCTCTGACAGAAATCCACTCATCCGGACGTTAACCATGACGTTGGCAGGCGTCCTGGAGGCGCAATTTCATGGCGAACGATGAGCGCTATCCGCTCCACACATTGCAGCCCCGGAAAACCGGAAAAGCGCGGATTTCCGGGTAGCTGATATGGTCTTGCCATGAAAGCCAAGGGATTGATTCGCATGGCCAACCAGGCAAGGGACAGGATCTGGTCTCCCGCCGCACAGCCTGGGCGTATCGGGCGGCCGGATGGAGGGTGAACCGTCAGGGGCGGCGTCCGCCGCTGCACACCCATCCCTCACGCCGCGGCAAATGGCCAGTGCCGCTTCCGGCCTCATCTGCTGCTTCCTGACCACTCTTGACATTCTGATCCCGGCCATCGAGATATCGCGGATTTCAATCCTGTTTTTGTTGTTCTACGTCCTGCTCGATCTCCGCAACATTCAGCGCTCGCAATGGATCATCTGCGGACTGCTGATCCTGACCGGCACACTCTTCGGCGTTCTGGCAGGTGAGCCGCTCAAGGTCGTCACCGACGGCCTGCGCGGGGTACTCATGTTCCTGCTGCTTTTTGGCTCGGTAACGCTCCTCCAGCATCCCTCCCTGCTTAGCCCGTCGATGGGAGCCATGCGTCTGGTCATCCGCGGGTTGCGCCCCACCCTGCACTATCTCTGCCTGGCGACAGCAAGCCATTTTCTCGCTGGCATCACCAACTTCGCCGGTTTCACTTTGCTTTCCGGCTTTGCCATGGAAAGCCGCAACCCGCGTCAGCGTCTGCGCATGGCGCTCGCACTTTCGCGCGGTTTCGTCGCCGCCTCGACCTGGTCCCCCTTCTTCATGGCGATCGCGGTGGTCGTCTCGGTCATCCCGCAACTCCGCTGGGTCGATGTCGCACTGCCTGGCTTCGGGCTGGCCATGCTCATCATCGCGCTGGGGACGATCACCGACTATCTCGGCAATCGCGGGCGTCTCGATCCGGTACCGATCGAGGCGAAGCCGCCCGGCCTCGGCGGGTCGATTGCGCGGGTGGTCGCCCTGATGCTGGTGCTGGTCGGCGCGGTCGCGGTGACGAACTCGCTGCTTGAAGTGCACATTTCAGCCTGCATCGCCGTGGTGGTCACGATCTTCGCGACGGTTTGGTGGTATCTGATCGTTCGCGCCCGGCCGCGCGCCGACTTTGCCGCCGAGGCGCGCGACTATGCCCGCAACCTGCTCGGCGCCATCGGCTCACTGCGCGGCATGGCGGTGCTCTTCATTGGCGCCAATATCATGGGTCAGGGCGTCGCCAAGGTGACCGATGGCCAGATGTTGGTGGATTTCGCGTTGTCGCTCGGTATATCGGGCGCGGGCTGGGTCCCGTTCCTGCTCTGCCTGATCGCCGCCACATCAGCCATGGGCCTGCATGCGATCATACTCATCGTCATACTGGGCCACACGCTGCCGCTCGAGGTCATCGGACTGTCGCACGCGACCCTTGGACTGATTCTGATGACGAGCTGGGGGATCGGTGGCGTCCTTTCCCCCTTCTCGACGCTAACACTCTATACGTCGGCTCTCCTGGAGAAATCCAACTGGACGATGGCTTGGCGACATAATGGCCTCTACGCCATCGGCTGCGTCGCACTGGCCACCGCCTGGATACTCGGCTTCCACTATACCCAGTAGGGCACGGCAGGATTACTCAGAGAACGATGCGGCTGCCCGCGATCTGGACACGTCGCATGCGCCGCAGTTCCTTGTAGTCGTCGAGCGCATGATGCTGCGTGCAGCGATTGTCCCAGATCGCGAGGGAACCGGCGCGCCAGCGGAAACGGACCTGGAACTCGGGCCGCTGGCAATGCTCATAGAGCATCTGGAGGATGTGCCGGCTTTCTATGTCGCTGACGCCGACGATGCGCTGCGTGTAATTCGAATTCACGAACAGCGCCTTGCGGCCGGTGACCGGATGGCGATGCACCACGGGATGCTCCGACGGCGCCTCGACATTGGTGCCGCTCATCGGAATCACGTCCTTGCCGGAATAGCGGCGGCGCACGTTCGAGTTGTCATGCAGCGCGGTGAGCTTCTCCAGGAACTCCTGCGTCGACTTCGACAAGGCGTCGTAGGCGGCGTACATGCTTGCCCAGAGGGTATCCCCACCCACCGAAGGTGCCACCTCGCAATAGAGCAGCGAGCCCATGGGTGGTTCCTCGAAATCGGTGTTGTCGGTATGCCAGACGGACCCGACGGCAATCTTCGACCCATCGTTCTCCAGAAGCGAAAGGCAATCATACTTTTCCGAGTACATCTTGAGCTTCTTGGAATAGAGCGGCTTGCCGAACCGCTTGGCCAGGTCCACATGCTGATCGATGTCGATGGTCTGGTCGCGAAAGAAGATGACCTGATGCTCCATCAGCGCATCATGGATACGGCCGAAAAGCGCATCGTCCACGCCCTGCGCCAGATCGACGCCATGAATTTCCGCCCCGATTGCCGGCGCCAGCTTCTCAACGCGGTAAATGTTCGAGATGTTGCCCATGATCCGTTTCCCCTTGGTGTTCCATTCCCGCAATTGTCCATACTATTGGGCGGCGAGCCTGGCCTGCGTCGCCGCAATCTCTGCCCGGTACTCGGCGCTTGCGGTGAGTTCCGCCGCAAGCCCGGTATGAAGTTCGCCGGCGACATACGCCGGATGCTTCAGCATCGCGCGGATAAAGGCAATGTTGGTCTTGACGCCGCGCACGACCGTCTGTTCGAGCGCGGCGTCGAGCAGCGCAATCGCTTCCGCCCTCGTCGGACCATGGGCGATCACCTTGGCGATCATCGGGTCGTAATAGGGCGTGATGGTACTGCCCTCGGCATAACCGGTCTCGAAGCGGATCCCCGCCCCGGTCGGCCCGCGAAAGACACTGAGTGGCCCGGGCGACGGCAGGAAACGGATTGGATCCTCCGCATAGATCCGTGCCTGGATCGCTGTTCCCCGCAACGTGATCCGTGCCGGAAGAATCTCGCCGATCGGCATGCCCGCAGCGGCCAGTATCTGGCAGCGGACCAGGTCGATGCCTGCAATCTCTTCGGTGACGGCATGTTCGACCTGCAGGCGGGTATTGACCTCGAGGAACCCGAATCCGCCATCCGGATCATAGAGCGTCTCGACGGTACCAATCCCGTCATAGCCGATCCGCGACATTGCCTCGACGATGCGATCGGCGCCGGACTCCAGCAGTGCCGGATCGAGCACCGGGGCACGCGCCTCTTCGATCACCTTCTGGTGCCGGCGCTGGATCGAGCAGTCGCGCTCGAAGACGTGGCGGACCGCTCCGCTGCGGTCGCCCAGTATCTGGAACTCGACATGGCGTGGCTTGCGCACATAGCGCTCGAGATAGATTTCGTCGTTGCCAAAACTCCGCATCGCCGCCGAGCGTGCGCGGGTAACGGCGGCGTCGATCTCCTGTGGGCTATTGGCGACACTCATCCCGATGCCGCCACCACCACCCGCCGGCTTGACCATGACCGGATAGCCGATTGCTTCCGCCGCGCGTCGAGACGCAAGATCGTTGTGCTCGAGGACGCCGGAACTGGCGCTGACCGGCATGCCATGCCGCCCAAGCATGGCACGAGCACGGGCCTTATGGCCCATCTGGTCGATCAGCCGGGGCGAAGGACCGATGAATGTCCGGCCGGCCGCCTCCACCGCGCGCGCGAACTGCGCATTCTCGGAGAGAAAACCATAGCCCGGATGCAAGCCATCAGCACCGCACTCATCCAGCACGCCGAGGATGCGGGGCTGGTCGAGATAGCTTTCCTTGGGCGCGGCCGGCCCGATGCAGTGCTTCTCGTCCGCTTCGGCAAGATACGGCAGGTCAGCATCCGCCTCGGAATAGACCGCCACGGAGCGAATCGACATCTCGCGCAGTGCGCGGATGATCCGCGCGGCAGCGGCACCGCGATTGGCGACCAGAATCTTGCGAAACGGCATTCCCGCTCTCCGTCTTGTTGCGCTCGAACCAGGGCCCGCAGAGCGGGATGGTCGTGGCAAGAGCGTCGTTCAGGGCGCCGGCCGTGACTGTTGCGCCTGTTGCAGAACCCTGCCGATGGCGGCGACGACCACCTCGGCCAGATCGCCGGGCATGGATATCTCCGCCCTTTGGCCGCGATCGGTCTGGATTGCCAGAACGACGCTGCCATCCTTGGCGTTCAGCGATACCCCAAGAACCGCCTGCGCGACGATGGCCGGCTGGAACGAAACCACCGTGCCACCGCTCGTCTCTTTGTCTTTCATGTCGCTCTCCCGTTCATCCGGGCGCGTCAGGCAGGAAATGCCATTTTGGCCGCACCGGATATGACCTCACGATCCTGCACCGCGCCGGTGAAGTCCACCGAGACGATGGAAGCTCCAGCGACCGGCTCGATGGCCGTCACTGTGCCCCTGAGGCGAACCGTGTCGCCCGGCCTTACGGAGGAGACGAACCGCGCGGATATCGCCTTGACGAAGGCGCGCGGCCCGGCCCAATTCGTCAGAAGCTGCCCGGCGAAACCCATGGTCAGCATGCCATGGGCGATCACGCCGCCCAGTCCCGCTTCCTGAGCGAACGGCAGGTCATAGTGGATCCGGTTGAAGTCGCCGGATGCCCCCGCATACATGACGAGCTGCACCGTCGTGACCGGCCCGCGGTCAAGCTCAAAGGTCTCGCCCACCTCGTACGAAGGCATCCGCCGTTTCCCGCCCTTACCGTTCCGGTCAGCGCTGAAGCGTCGAGTCGAAGACTTCGCCGAGCTCCGCCTGGCCAATGATCTGCGCCGTCCGATCATGGCCGGCATGCAGGACGTGCGTCTCCAGGTCGGCGATGTAGCGGGACAGCGGGAACTCGTCGAACAGCGCCGTCGAGCCCGCGGCGTGGATCAGCTTGTGCGAGGCCTCGAAGGCGACATGCGCCGCCGTCGACTTCGCCGCCATCGACAGCAGTTCCGAGCGCGTCACGTCGCCTTCCGTCCAGGAAGCGATGGCCCGGTGGAACAGGGCGCGCGCCGCGTCGATTGCCACCCGCACTTCGCCGGTGCGCATCTGGATGATCGGATCCTTGGTGCGGCCCTTCTGCTTGATGTAGTCGAGGAACCAGCGATACATGCCCTCCGTCGTGCCGAGATAGTTGGCCGTGAAGCCCAGATGGTACTTGCCCTGCCAGCGGCCGCGCGGATACGCGCCCGGCACGGAGAGAATGTTCTCATCCGGCACGAAAACCTGATCGAGAGTGATCACCGGGCTCGGCGCAGCGCGCATGCCATTCGGCCGGTACCAGCCATGGTCCATCGAGACGCCCTTCATGTCGGGCGTGATCACCACCATCAGATGATTGTCGAGATACTCCTTCACGCCCTCGATGGCCGCGAAAATGATGGCAAACCCCATCATCGCTCCATTGGTGGCATAGTTCTTCTCGCCATGCACGATCCACCCGTTCGGCACCTTCTTCGCCGTGGTGTTCATCATGTACATGTGCCGGCGCTTCGCTTCCGAACCGACAAAGGCGCTGAGCAGGCCCTGCTTCAGGGTCGGCTTCACGAACTTGTCGATCTGGCGCGGCGTGCCGAGCTTCTCCATGATCCACATGGTGTGGTTGTGAACCTGGAAGCAGTGCGCCGTCCCGGGGCAGCCATGGGCGATCGTGCGGATGGCCTGCAGATAGCTTGCCTTGTCGTCGGCATCGAGATTCGATTCGCGCCCGCCTAGCTCGCGGCTGACGGTCGTGGCAAGCCAGCCGCGATCATGCAGCGCCTTGATGTTGTCCACCGGAATGTCACAGTTCTCGTCGTACTTCCGCCCGCGCGGGCGGAATTCCTCGATCGTCAGCCGGTCGAGTTCCTTGAACTCCGGCGTATCGAGCACCGCCTCCGGGTCATAGATCGAAGGCTGCGGGACCTTGCCCTGTTCTGCTGTAGCCGACCTTGCGCTGGACATTTCCTCTTCCTTTCCGGATGCATGTGGATATTCAGCGGCGGGTTTCCGGTCCGCCACTGATATAGATGACCTGGCCGTTCACGAAGCTTGCCTCGTCGCTGCACAGGAATGCGACGAGACCGGCGACATCGTCGGGAATGCCGACGCGACCGATGGCGATGTTCTTCGCCCGCTCCGCCATATGTTCCTCGGGCGTACGGCCGAGACGGACCGCCGTCTGGCGCGTCATTTCCGTGTCGATATATCCGGGTGCTATGGCGTTGACGTTGATGTTGAAGCGCCCGACCTCCAGCGCCAGGGTACGGGTGAAGCCCTGCAGGCCGGCTTTCGCCGTCGAATAGTTGAGCTGGCCGCGATTGCCGAGAGCGGAGGTCGAGGAAAGGTTGACGATCTTGCCGTACCGCTTCGGAACCATTTGCGCCTGCGCGGCGCGGCTGCAAAGGAACGCCCCGCGCAGATGTACGCGAATGACCAGATCCCAGTCATCGTCGCTCATCTTGTGAATGAGATTGTCGCGAAGCACGCCGGCATTGTTCACGAGTATGTCGGTGGGACCGAGTTCGCCCGCGATCCGCGCGAAGGCCTGTTCGACCGAGTCCGCATCCGTCACGTCGCAACGGATGCCAATAGCGCGTCCCTCAAGCTGCTGTGCCTGGCCTTCGACTGCCGGATCGAGGTCAAGCAGCGCGACGCGCGCGCCTTCGGACGCAAGACGCCGCCCGGTGGCAAAACCAATGCCCCTGGCGCCACCCGTGATAACTGCGACCTTGTTCTTGAATCTTTCCGGGAAACTGCCTGCCACGCTGTTGTCCACCCTGGCTGAATGTCCGTTCAATGATTTCAGGATCGGAAGGATAGCAACAATACAATCTTATTGTCACTGTATAAAATAGATCAATAATGTCGCAGGCGCGCGAGCTAAACCGAAGTTGGCAGGACCCCGGCGATTTCCAGATCGTAGCCCTGAAGCCCGACCGGGAGACGGCCACTGCGCGACAGCAGGATCATCCGGCGAACGCCGACCTGGCGCAGGATCTGTGCCCCGGTTCCATAGTCGCGAATGACACTGCCGCTCTCCGGCACCGCGCGGTCGCGCGCCAGCAGATGCTGCGACGGGCTCGAATTGTGCGCCTCGCGCATCAGCACGATGACGCCGCGGCCGGCGGCGCCGATCCGCTCCATGGCAAGATGCAACTCCCCGCCCCGGCGATAGGCTCGGTCGCCGATAATGTCGTCCAGCAGGTTGACGGCATGGATGCGCACCAGGACCGGCTCTTCGCCGCCGATATCCCCCTTGACCAGCGCCACATGCTCTACGCCATCCACCAGGTTGCGGAAGACAAGGATGCGGAACTCTCCACCATGCCGGCTGACGATGGTGCGTTCGAGTACCTGCTCGACCTGCACTTCACGCCGCCTTCGATAGCCGATCAGATCGGCGATGGTGACGATGGCGATGCCATGTGTCGCGCCAAAGGCGCGCAGTTCCTCGAGGCGCGCATGCGATCCATCCTCGCCCAGAATCTCGCAAATGGCCGCGGCCGGACGCAGGCCGGCCAGCCGCGCCAGATCCACCGAGGCTTCCACATGCCCGGCGCGCACCAGCACGCCGCCATCGCGCGCCATCAGCGGAAAGATGTGGCCTGGGGAGGTAATGGCAGCGGCGCCAAGCGGTGAAGTGGCGGCGACGGCGATGGTGTGCGCGCGGTCGGCAGCGGAAATGCCTGTCGAGATGCCTTCGCGCGCCTCGATGCTGACGGTATAGGCATTCGCCCTGCCGCCTTCGTTCTGCCGTGGCTGGAGCGAAAGGTGCAACTGGCGCACGCGATCGCTGTCCAGCGCCAGGCTAACCAGGCCACGCGCGAAGCGCGCCATGAAATTGATCGCCTCGGGCGTCGCGCGCTCGGCCGCGATCATCAGGTCGCCATGATTTCCGGGGGCCCCGTCATCCACGATGATCACCATGCGACCGGCGCCGATATCCGCAAGGGCCATGTCGATGGAGTCCAGTTTCACAGGTGTCATCAGTCCGGCAATTTCCTGTTCGACGACGAGCTCACCCACGGCGGGACATCCCCATGCGAGCCATCGCTATCCTAGTCCGGGGGCCAGGCACCGCCCACATTTTCGCCTCGCTAGCTACGAGTCGCATTGCCTCCTCGACCAGGCCGCAAATTATGCTGCAGGTGCCCTCTTCGGAGACAGCCGACCACCGCCCAAGCCAGCGGCGGGATGGCATCGGAAGACTACGTGACAGAACGTCTTTCAATAATATTTTCAATGATTTATGAAAATCTCTGAAGAGCCGGGCCAGGTTGGCCGATTGCACGTCAACGTCGCGAAAGCTTGACGGCCAATACCAATTGGCGATAACGCTCATTTTCGCCTATAATTCCTGTGTGGGTTTCCAGGCATTGAATCTGTTTTCAAGAAACAATCCTGACAAAAACCTACCCCACTGACGGGTACAAATAAAGAGGATCCAATCAATGTCTGCTGATATTTGGGTACCGGACATTTCCAAGATTGCCGGCCCGCGGTATCTGGCAGTGGCCGGTGCCATCGCGCGCGCCATCGATAGCGGCGAATTGCCGCCGGGCGCCCAGCTTCCGCCGCAGCGCGACCTGGCCGAGCGGCTTGGTGTCACCGTTGGCACGGTGAGCCGCGCCTACGGTCTGGCGAAGAAGCGCCGCCTCATCGCCGGCGAGGTCGGCCGCGGTACCTTTGTGCAGGGCGTGGCCAGCCGCGAACGCAGTGCCCATGTCATACCCAAAAACGAGGAACGCGGCATCGACCTCGCATGCTTCCGCTCGCCGGTCGAAGGTTTGAGCGACGAGGTTCTGAAGGTTCTTTCTGAGGTTGGCGAGCGGGCGACGCTGCTGCCGCTGCACAAGTACGCGCCCGATACCGGGTCGATGTCGCACCGCCTCGCCGGCACCTCGTGGATCGCCCGTACGGGATACAACGTGCCCGTGGAAAATCTGCTCATCGTCCCGGGGGCGCAGCAGGCAATCGCCGTCTGCCTCTACACGCTGGCCAATTCCGGCGACACGGTGCTGACCGAGGAACTGACCTACTCCGGCGTCAAGGCGCTAGCTGCCATGCAGGGCTTGCGGCTCAAGGCCGTCGCCATGGATGACGAGGGGATGATTCCCGACGCGCTGGAGAAGGCCGCCCGCGATAGCGGCGCGCGCGTCGTCTACATGCAGCCCACCATCCATAATCCAACCACGGCGCTGATGTCCGAGGCTCGGCGGCGGGAGATCGCCGCCATCGCCGAGAGGCTCGATCTGGTCGTCATCGAGGACGATGCTGCCGGCAGCGCCGTGACCGAGCGACCCCTGCCGGTCTCCGCGCTGCTGCCGGAGCGGAGCTGCTATATCAATGGCCTCTCCAAGAGCGTAAGCCCGACGTTGCGGGTGGCCTATGTCGCGGCTTCGCAGCAGCTCCTCAGGGCACTGACCGATACCTTCCACACCCTGGCCCTGAGCGCCTCGCCGATCTGCAACGAAGTTGCGGCGCTGCTCATCGGCAATGGCACCGCGGAGGAAATCGCCCGCAACTATGTCACCGCCATGACCCGCCGCATGGAAACCGCGTTGGAGGTTCTGCCGGCCGACGTGGTGAAGGCCCGCGTCGGCGCCTTCTATGTCTGGCTTACCCTTCCGGAGCGCTGGAACCCGGATGATTTCGTCACGGTGGCCAAGCGCGGCGGCCTCTCCGTGCCGCCCCTTGACAGCTTCCTGGTCGAGCGCGTCAACATGGCGCAGGGCGTGCGTCTCTCCCTCAATCCAGCCTCGCAGCCGGACGTGCTGCGGCGCGGCCTCGGCACGATCAAGGATCTGCTCTGGGCGCGGCCGCAACCCCGCCAGACCGTCATCTGATCGGGATCGAGACGCGGCACAGAGCAACCGTCGACGACCCCCCGCCCCGGCCTCGCGGCCGGGGCGTTTTCGTTTCAGGAATAGAGATTATTTGATGGCTTTGATCTAATTCATATAGATACAATCTCTACAAATTAATTCATCCGGAGGAACAAATGCGCATGATCGACGCCAGGACGCTCAAGACGAAGCTGCGGGGCAATGACGAGCTGGCGCTGATCGATGTGCGCGAGGATGTCGACTTCTATCGCAACCACCTGCTCTTCGCGGTGAATATCCCGCTCTCCCGCCTGGAACAGATGATCGACGACCTGGTGCCGCGTGCCGGCACGCCGATCGTCGTCTGCGACGCCGGCGACGGTCTCGCCGAACGAGCGGCCGGACGGCTCGAATGGCTGGGTTATGGCGATGTCAGCGTGCTTGCCGGAGGCATCGCCGGCTGGGAGAAGGCCGGTGGCATCCTGTTCGCCGGGGCCAATGTTCCTTCCAAGGCTTTCGGAGAATTCGTCGAACATGAATACAAGACCCCGCACATCACCGCGGAGGATCTGCATGCCCGCATCCAGCGCGGCGAGGACATCGCCATCCTGGACAGCCGCCCGTGGGAAGAGTTCCGGATCATGAGCATCCCTGGCGGCAAGGACTGCCCGGGCGCCGAACTCGTCTACCGAGCGCGCGACGCCGTGCCCTCGCCCGATACGCTGGTCGTCGTTAATTGCGCCGGCCGCACCCGCAGCATCATCGGCGCGCAGTCGCTGATCAATGCGGCGCTACCCAACAAGGTCGTCGCGCTCAAAGATGGGACGATGGGCTGGGAACTGGCTGGCTTCAAGGTGGCGCGGCAGGCCGAAGCGAAGGCACCGGATGTGACGCCGGCTGGACTGGCGCGGGCAAAAGAATCGGCGGAGAGCGTGGCGGCGCGTGCCGGTGTGCGCAAGATCGATACGGCGACCCTCGATTCCTTCCGCGCGGAACGGGCTGAGCGGACTCTTTACGTCCTGGATGTCCGAACCCCGGAGGAATATGAGGCCGGGCATCTGTCCGACGCGATCCACGCTTTCGGCGGCCAGCTCGTCCAGGCGACCGACCGCTATGTCGCCGTCCGGGGCGCGCGGCTGGTGCTGGTCGACGATACGGAAGTTCGCGCACTCATGACCGGATCGTGGTTGCGCCAAATGGGATGGGACGACGTCAATGTTCTCCAGGGTGGGGTGGCGACCCATCCCCTCGTCAGCGGGCAACGACGCAGTCGCATGGTCGGCCTGGAAAAAGCCGAAGCCCGCAAGTTGAGCCCGGCCGCCCTGCAAGGCCTGCTTCAGTCCGACAAGGCAGCGCTGATCGATCTGGCGGATCCCAGGCGCTACAAGGCCGAGCATGTCGCCGGTGCCTGGTATGCGGTGCGCTCCCGTCTCCCGGAGGGTCTCGATCGCTTTTCGCCCAACACCACCATCGTCTTTACCTCGAGCGATGGCCGCTTCGCGCAGCTCGCGGCAGCGGAAATCGCCGAGATGACGGGACGTCCCACGGCGGCACTGCAGGGCGGCACGGCGGCCTGGAAGGCCGCCGGTCTGCCGGTGGAAGGGGGCGAGGATCGTCTGATCCATCCGCGCGTCGAACTCTGGTCCCCCTACGACGACAAGCATCGCACCAAGAAGGCAATGCTCGACTACCTGTCGTGGGAGGTCGATCTTTACGACCGCATCAAGAAGGACGGCGATACGCGTTTCCGCACCCTGCCGCCGGCCTGACCGGCGACAGGGAGAACGGATAT
>JAHCJQ010000034.1 GCA_026126215.1 Alphaproteobacteria bacterium | reverse complement strand
CCGGCGCCGCCGGCGCCGACGACGACCACGTCGTAGGTATGATCGATGATCGGATAAGCCTTGCTCATGACCTCATGCTCCAGCGACGACGAGGCGCAGCACGGCCAGGATGCAGGCGAGGCCGACGGCGACAGTGGCGAAGGTGAGCGCCAGCACGCAGGCGAGCTTCACCCCCTCATGACTGACGTAATCCTCGATGATCACCTGCCCACCAAGCTTGAGATGCCAGAAGGCGGCAATCACCAACAGAATGGTGACGCCGGCCGGCAGCGGCCGGCCGAGGAAGGCGGCGACCTCGGCATGGGAGGCGCCGGTCAGGCTGATGGCGAACGCGGTGAAGACGATCACCAGCGGCAGGAGCGCAATGGCGCTCGCCCGCTGCAGCCACCAATGTTCGACCCCCGACTTGGCCGCGCCGAGACCGCGGACGCGGGCCAGCGGCGAGCGGTAGTTCCCTTTGGAGCCCATGAAAGCGTTCCTCTCAGCGCAGCGCGTAGGCAAGGACCCAGACGAGGATGGTGAGCACCGCCGAGCCCGCCACCACCGCCCAGCCGGTCCTGTGCATGACCGGCAGCTCGAAGCCCTTGCCCATGTCCCAGAACAGGTGCCGGATGCCGTTGCAGAAGTGGTAGAACAGCGCCCAGGTGAAGCCGAACAGGATCAGCCGCCCGAGAACCGAGCCGATGAAGCCGCTGGCGCGCGCGAAAGCCTCCGGGCCGGAAGCGGCCGCGATCAGCCACCAGGCGAAAAGCAGCAGCCCAAAGCCGAGCGCCGCGCCGGTAATGCGGTGCAGGATCGACAGGACGGAACTGATCTGCGGCTTGTAGATCTGGAGATGCGGAGAGATCGGACGCTCGATATGGGCCATGGCGGGCTTTGAGCTTGTCATTGTCGGAAGGTCGTCACCGGATACTAGACCTTGAACCTGTCAAGTCAACGCCTTGGCGGGCATTGCCGTCATGCGGGAACCAGCGCCCAGTAATCCAGGTCGAGGACGACCGAGGCCGGATACTTCCCGGTTGCGTCGGCGTCGGGAAACGCCGCGCAGGGCTGGTCCCGCGTCGCGACGGTGCGCAGCCGGAGCAGCCCGAGATCGTGCCGCCCCGGCACGGATGCCCGGTCGAGCACCTGCGACCAGGCATGGATCGTGTCACCCGCGAAGGTGGGGTTGACGTGCCGGCCGGCATTGATCGCCGCGACGCGGAAGGCATTGGCCAGGCCGTTGAAGCTGAGTGCCCGCGCCAGGCTGATGACATGGCCGCCATAGATCAGCCGCCGGCCGTAGCGGCCCCTGCCTTCCACGAGTTGGTTGAAATGCACCCGCGCCGTGTTCTGATAGAGGCGCGTCGCCATCATGTGCTCGGCCTCCTCGATGGTGACGCCGTCCAGATGGTCGATCCGCTCGCCCGGGGCATAGTCGGCGAAACGGTGCGGCTGGCCGGCCTCGGCGAAGTCGTAGCGCCCGGCATCGAGCCCCTCGGGCACGGCGATCCGCTCCGGCGCCACCGCGTCGGGCAGATCCGGCAGCGCCTCGTCCGGCGCCTGAGCCACTGGATCGCGCTTGCGCACCATGACCCAGCGCACATAATCGACCACCGGCTCGCCGCGCTGGTTGTGTCCGGTCGAGCGCACATAGACAACGCCGGTCTGCCGGCTGGAATTTTCCTTGAGCCCGATCACCCGCGATCGCGCGCTCAGCGTATCGCCGGGATAGACCGGCGCCAGGAAGCGGCAGTCGGCATAGCCGAGATTGGCAACCGCGTTGAGCGATACATCCGGCACCGTCTTGCCGAACACGACATGGAAGGCGAACAGTTCGTCGATGGGCGCGCGCGGCAGGCCGACGCGGCGCGCAAACTCGTCCGAGGAGGTCAGCGCGAAGCGGCCGCCATAGAGCGCGGCATAGAGCGCTTGCTCGCCGCTGCCCATGGTGCGCGGGGTGGCATGCGCGATCTCCTGTCCGAGACGGAAATCCTCGAAGAAATTGCCGGGCCAGGTCTTGCCGCCGCTCATGCGCCGCTCCCGCTCCGTGCCGCGATGGCGGCGGCGAGGGCCAGCGTCCGCCGCGCATGCTCCACATGCAGGTTCTCTACCAGCCGGCCATCCACCAGCACCACGCCCTTCCCCTCCGCGCTGGCGGCGGCGAAGGCGTCTGCGATCCGGCGTGCCTGCGCGACCTCTGCCGTATCGGGTGCGAAGACCTCGTTGCAGGGCTCGACCTGCGAAGGGTGGATCAATGTCTTGCCGTCGAAACCCAGTTCGAGCCCCTGGCGGCAGGCGGCGCGGAAGCCTTCCGCATCGGCCAGATCGAGATGCACGCCATCGAGGATCGCCTTGCCATGGGCGCGGGCGGCCAGCAGGCAGTGCGAAAGCGCCGTCAGCATGGGCAGGCGCAGCGCGGTATGGCGGGCATGCAAGTCCTTGGCCAGGTCCGAGGTGCCCATGACCAGCACCGCGACGCGCGCCAGCGCGCCGGCGATCTCCTCCGCGCGCAGGATGCCGCGCGGGGTCTCCAGCATGCACCAGATCGTGCAATGCTCCGGGGCGCCGGCCGCGCGCATCAGCCGATCGAGCCGCGAAACCTGGGCGGCATCCTCGACCTTGGGCAGCAGGATCGCATCCGGCCCGGCCGAAGCGGCGGCCCGCACGTCCTCCTCGCCCCAGGGCGTGTCGAGGCCGTTCACGCGGATCACGAGTTCGCGATGGCCGTAGCCGCCGCTGCGGACCGCGGCGGCCACCTGCGCGCGCGCCTGTTCCTTGGCATCGGGCGCCACCGCATCCTCGAGATCGAGGATCAGCCCGTCGGCGGGCAGCGTCTTCGCCTTCTCCAGGGCACGGGCATTGGATCCCGGCATGTAGAGCAGGCTGCGGCGCGGGCGGATATCGGGTTGCATGACCTCTCCCATGGCTCGCCGGCCCAGGGCGGAACCGGGCGGGCAATCTATTGCAGACTGGCCGGACGCCGCAATCCGCTTCAGACTGCCGCTCTCCGTTTCCGAAGCGAGCCCGTCCAGGTGTCGGCACCATTCGTCCTTTCCGTGCAAAGCCAGGTCCTCTGGGGCCATGTCGGCAACTCGGCCGCCGCCTTCGCGCTGCAACGGCTGGGGTTCGAGGTCCTTGCCGCGCCGACCGTGCTGCTCGCGCACCATCCCGGCCATGGCCGGCCAGCCGGCTTCGTCCTGCCGGCGGCGGAGCTTGGCGCGCTGCTGGACGGACTTGGCCCGCCCCTGCTGCCACGCCCTGTCGCCGGGCTGATTTCGGGTTATCTCGGGACGGTGGAGAATGGGGAGGCAATGCTTGCTGCCTGGCAGCGGCTCAAGACAGCCAATCCGCGCGCGCGGTTCCTGTGCGATCCGGTGATCGGCGAGCGCGAGGGCGGCGTCTATGTGCGGCCGGGCCTCGTCGAGTTCTTCCGTGACCGGGCCCTGCCGGCCGCCGAAATCATCTGCCCGAACCATTTCGAGCTGGAGCAGCTTGCCGGCGAACTGATCGGAACCCTGGAAGCCGCGATCGATGCCTGCCGGAGGCTATGCCGGGGCGGCCCGCGCATTACCGTCTGCACCTCGTTGCTGGTCGCCGAAACGCCAGCGGGGGAAATCGACACCCTGGCGGTGAGCGAGACGGGCGCCTGGGTGGTGCGCACGCCGCGCCTCGAGCGGCCGCCACATGGCTCGGGCGATCTTTTCGCCGCGCTGCTGTTCGGGCATCTGCTCCAGGGCGTCAGCCTTCCCGCCGCGCTGGCGCGCGCCGTCGCTGCCACCTTCGCCGTGCTGAAAGAAAGCGATGGCGAGGCGGAAATGCGGCTGGTCGAGATGCAGGCGATCCTGGGGCGGCCGCCGGCGGCCTTCGCCGCGCGGCGGCTCGCCTGAGGATCAGGCCGCTTTCTTCAGATGGCGCCGGCCGAGAATCTCGGCGATCTGCACCGCATTCAGCGCCGCGCCCTTGCGCAGGTTGTCGGACACCACCCAGAGCGAGAGGCCGTTTTCCACCGTCATGTCCTCGCGGATGCGGCTGACGAAGGTGGCATAGTCGCCCACGCATTCGACCGGCGTGATGTAGCCGCCATTCTCGCGCCTGTCATGCACCATGACGCCCGGCGCCTGGCGCAGGATCTCGCGCGCGTCGGCGGCGCTGATCGGCTTTTCGAACTCGATGTTGACCGCCTCGGAATGGCCGACGAAGACCGGGACACGCACGCAGGTCGCAGTCAGCCTGATCTTCGGGTCGAGAATCTTCTTGGTCTCGGCCATCATCTTCCATTCTTCCTTCGTGTACCCGTCCTCCATGAAGACATCGATGTGCGGGATCACGTTGAAGGCGATCTGCTTGGTGAACTTCTTCGGCTCCACCGGATCGTTGACGTAGATGGCCTTGGTCTGGTTGAACAGCTCGTCCATCGCCTCGTGGCCGGCGCCGGAGGTGGACTGATAGGTGGCGACCACCACGCGCCGGATGCCGGCCGCATCGTGCAGCGGCTTGAGCGCCACGACGAGCTGCGCCGTAGAGCAGTTGGGGTTGGCGATGATGTTGCGCCTGGCATAGCCGCCGATCGCCTCCGCGTTCACTTCCGGCACGATCAGCGGCACGTCCTCGTGCATGCGCCAGTAGGAACTGTTGTCGATGACGATGGCCCCCCGCTCCGCCGCGCGCGGGGCGAAGTCCTTCGAGATCGCGCCACCGGCGGAGAAGAGCGCGATGTCGATGCCGGCGAAATCGTAATCGTCGAGCGCCTTGACTTTCAGTTTGCGGTCGTTGAACACCACCTCCTTGCCGACGGACTTGCGGGAAGCGAGCGGCACGAGTTCGCTCACCGGGAACTGGCGTTCCTCGAGGATGTTCAGCATCTCGCGGCCCACGTTGCCCGTGGCGCCGACGACCGCAACCTTGTAAGCCATGGATCTACCTGTCGGTTTCGTCCGACCAGCCGGACGACCGATTCCCTTAGCCGGAAAGCCCGGACCGATCAACCGCTATCGCCATTGTGAAGCCCCATGTAGACGCAACTTCGCTATGTCTTGCGTGGGGGCCACACTGGCGAGGCTGACGATGGCGGAAGAGGTGATAAAAGGCGTGGCGACGGACGCCCCGGAGCAGGCGGCGGCCGCGAAGGTACGCCGCGTTATCGCTCCGGCCGTGCCGGCCGCGCTCGCCCGCCCGGATGGGAACCTGATCCGCCTGGTGCCGCGCGGCGCCCGGCAGGTGGCAGAGATCGGCTGCGGTGCCGGCCTGCAGGGCGCGGTGCACAAGGGGCTCAACCCGGGCAGCCGCTATGTCGGCTTCGAGACCCGGCCGGAACTGGCCGAGCTGGCGCGGCGCAGCCTTGACCGGGTGGAGCTGGCGGGCGCGGAACAGGCCGAGGTGCCCGAGGGGGCCGATTGCCTGGTCTACAACCATGTCCTCGAACAGATGGGCGATCCGGTGGCGGCGCTGCGCCGGCAGACGGCGCGGCTGGGGCCGGACGGGATCGTCGTCGCCGCCATCGCCAATGCCCAGTCGGCGGAGGCGATCATCGCACTTCTCGGGGACCGGATGAACGGGCCGCTGCCGTCACGCGCCTATACGCGCCGGTCCATACTCGCCCTGTTCGCCGCTGCCGGACTGACCATCCACGACCTGCACGAGGAACCGCTGGAGGCCGAAGCGGCGGGTCGGGGCGAACTGCTGCATCCGCTGCTCAGCGACGCCGGTCTCGACCCGGCCGAGGCCGGCCGGCCGCTCGGCATCCGCCGTTTCCTGCTGCGCGCCAGCCGCCGCCCGCGCGAGCCGCTGCTGCTGCACAATGTCACGCTGGTGCCCGGCCCCGGGCAGAGCCAGGTCATCGAGATCCGCGTCCGCCAGCCGATGGAGTTCCTCGGCTCCTATCCCGGCATCGAAGTGGTGCGCGAATCCTTCCGCGAGATTGCGCCGCGCCAGCGCCCGGAGGGCATGGGCAAGATCTGCATCCTCCAGCGCATCATCCTGAACCGCGACTGGGGCGCAAAGCTGGTGCGCGAGCTGCGCCGGGCCGGATATCTGCTCGTGGCCGAATGGGACGACGACCCGGATCACTGGCCATCCATCGCCGAGAACGGCCATCTCGCCCTCAAGGGCGTGCATGCGCTCCAGGTCTCGACGCCGGCGCTGGCCGAGAAGGTCGCCGCCTTCAACCCGGAAGTCGCGGTCTTCCCCAACCAGATCGCCAGCCTGCCCCCGCCACGCGCCGCCGCCAAGGGAGACGGAACAGTCACCTTCTTCTTCGGCGCCATGAACCGCGAGCGCGACTGGGCGCCCTACATGTCGACCCTGAACCAGGTGCTGCGCGGGCGCACGGACGTGGCGGTGCAGGTGGTGCACGACCAGCGCTTCTTCGATGCGCTGGAGACCGAGGCCAAGACTTTCACGCCGAACTGTCCGACGGAGGAGTATTACCGCCTGCTCGGCCAGTCCGACATCAGCTTCATGCCGCTCGCCGATACGCCCTTCAACCGGCTCAAGTCCGACCTCAAGTTCATCGAAGCGGCCTCCCGCGGCGCCGTCGCCCTTGCCTCGCCGGTGGTCTATCAGGACACCATCGTGGATGGCCGCACCGGCCTGATCTTCCGTGATGCCGGCGAGCTCCGCGAAAAACTCACGGCGCTGATCGAGCAGGCGGAACTGCGCCGGTCCATCGCCGCCAGCGCGGCGTCCTACGTGCGCGAGCATCGCATGCTGAGTCAGCACGCGCCGCTCCGGCTCAAATGGTACCGCACGTTGCTCCAGCACAGGGACTGGCTTGACCAGGCCCTGCGCCAGCGCTGCCCCGAGGTCTTCGCGGACTGAAGCGCGGGAGGCTGGCGCGGGCGACCCGAACTGCGGGATACTGCCATGACCGGCACAGGCCGGGCATGGCACGGGAGGCCAGATTGTCCGAACTCATCCTGCATCAGTATCCAGCCTCGCCTTATTCCGAAAAGGTCCGCGCCGTGTTCGGCCGCAAGGCCCTCGCCTGGCAGGCTGTGACCATTCCGGTGATCATGCCGAAGCCGGAGCTGATGCCGCTCACGGGGGGCTATCGCAAGACGCCGGTGCTCCAGATCGGCGCCGACATCTATTGCGACACGCTGCTGATCCTGGACGAGATCGAACGGCGACATCCGGCGCCGAACCTGTATCCTGGCGACGCCGAAGGCCAAGCCAAGGCGCTTTCCTGGTGGATCGAGCGTACCTGCTTCGGTCCGGCCGCCGCCGTCATCTTCGCCGCCGTCGGCGATCGCGTGCCGCAGGCCTTCAAGGATGACCGCGCCCGCTTCTCGGGGCGCGATTTCGACCCGGCGAAGATGCAGGCGGCGGCCCCCGCCATGCGCGACACGCTGCGCGCGCATTTCGCCTGGCTTGCCGGCATGCTGCGAAACCGGCCCTTCATGCTGGGCGGGGAGCCTTCGGCGGCGGATTTCGCCGCCTATCACGTGATCTGGTTCCTGCTGCGCAATCTGGGCGACGGCATCGCGGCCGAACTCGGCCTCGCCGCCGTCATGCCATGGTATGAGCGCATGAAGGCCTTCGGCCATGGCAAGCGCGGCGAACTCGATGCCCGGGAGGCCCTGGAAATCGCCCGGAGGGCGGACCCCGCGCCGCTTCAGGAGCAGGCGCTGGGCAAGGCGGTGGTCATGGCCGACGATACGGGCCGCGACCCGGTGGAAGGCGAGCTTGTGGCGCTCGACGATGCACGGATCGTGCTGCGCCGTTCCGACCCGCAGGTCGGGCTGGTCCATCTGCATTTTCCCCGCGCAGGCTTCATCCTGCGCCGCGCCTGATGGCGGCCGGCGCCACGGTGCCCGGCCGGCGCATCCTGATCACCGGTGCTGCCAGCGGCATCGGTGCCTGGACGGCGCGCCGGATGGCCGCCCCGGGCGTGCGGATGGCACTCCATACCCGCGCCAGCCAGGCGGGCGTGGACGCCGTCGCGCGCGACTGCCGGCAGTCGGGAGCTGAGGTCGAGACCTTTCTCGGCGATCTCGGCGCGGAGGGCGCGGCGGAACGGCTGGCGGCAGAGATGCTGGTGGCGCTGGGCGGGCTCGATATCATGATCGCCAATGCCGGATTCTCCGACCGCACCCCGATCGGCGAACTCGCCACCGCCGCCTACGATGCCTCGCATCGGGCGATCGCGCGCGCCTTCTTCCTGATGGCGCGCACGGCCCTGCCGGCCCTTAAGGAATCCTCTGCCGCGCGCGTGATCGCCGTAGGCTCCTTCGTCGCGCACCGCTTCGGCGCCGCCGGCGAGACCTTTCCCGCATCGGCCGCGGCGAAGGCCGCCATGGAGGCCATGGCAAAAGCGCTCGCCGTCGAACTCGCGTCCTCCGGCGGCACGGTGAACGTGGTGCTGCCCGGCTACATCGAGAAGGAAACGATGAAGGTCTCGGCCGAGGCCCGCGCGCGGCGCGAGGCGGCCATCCCGCTGCGCCGCCACGGCGCCCCGGCGGAGGTGGCAGCGCTGATCGCCTTCCTGGCTTCCGCCGATGCCGCCTACATCACCGGCCAGTGCATCGGCATCGACGGTGGCCTGAGCCTCTGACGCCTCAGGCCGCGGATGCCTGCGGCAATGCCGGAGGAACCAGCGCCGGCGGCGTGGCGTCAAGGCCGTACATGTCCTTGAGCGCCTGGGCGATATGCCAGCAATAGAGCGCGCAGAAGCGCGAATTGCCCGCAGGACTGGCATGGGTCCGCTGCACCATGTCCAGACCGAACTGACCGTTCCCTTCGACGATCATCGGGCCCTGGTCGGTGATGGCGACATCCCAGCCGACCGCCGGCCGGTCGGCGAAGGCAAGGTGCGCCCGCCGCACAAGGTCAACCGTTTCCCGCCAGAGCGGGAGCCTCGCGCCCTCGACCGGCGCACCGGTCGCCGGATGCCTGGTGATCCAGCGCCCCGGCTCCTTGATGCCCCAGTCGGTCGCGGCGCCCAGTTCGCCGGTCGCCATATCCACCTTGCAGACAAACCCGCCGGCATGGAAATTGTCGACGACGCTGTCGCCACGCCCGGAGATCTTGAAGACCGCGAACAGCACCTCGGGCTCGCCGCGATCGTTCATCACCGACATGATCCGCATGGAACTGAGCGCCGCCCCGCACAGGCCGGCGAGGTCGGGGTGGTTCACCGCGCGCGGCTGCACCATGTAGAGCTTGTCGCGACCGAGTTCCTTCACATGCGCGAGCAGTTCGGCGGCCGTCAACTCCTTGCCGGAGATATCGCGGTAGCGGCCATTGCCGACGAAGTCCCAGCGCTCGCAGCCACGCCCGCCCTTGCCCTTGGTCGGCTTGAGGAAGAGATCGCGTTCCGGCAGCTCCGGCCCCGGATGGTCGACCCAGACCAGACGACCGCCCTCCTCGACCGAGCAGACGACGCCGATCGCCTCCACGCCATGCTTCTGGCAGCGGATGGCAAAATCGACCTTGTTGTTGAGGGTCTGCTTCGTGGTCGGGCCCTTGCGCGCGGTCCAGGCCTGCATGAGGCTATGGATGCCGCCCTTGAACTCGTAGCGGATGATCAGCTCGCCTGCTTTCGCCCGCCGTTCGTCCTTGTAGAGATCGAAGATGTAATACTTCCCGGGCGAGACCGAGTGCACGACGGCGCAGTAGAACTGTTCCATCACCTGGCGGAGGATTCCCTTGCCGGTGAGCTTCCTGACCTTCGCCCCGCAGCGCCTGGTGAAATGCAGCGAGGCACCGATGAACACCAGCGGCCAGAAAAGAAATGCCAGCGCCAGCAGCAGATGGTGCTTCGCCTCGCGCTTGCGCCAGATGAATTGCGCGAAGGCATAGTGGATGAAATCCGCCGGCTGGCTCCGGTC
Source organism: Alphaproteobacteria bacterium (assembly GCA_026126215.1). Taxonomy (GTDB): domain Bacteria; phylum Pseudomonadota; class Alphaproteobacteria; order Ferrovibrionales; family Ferrovibrionaceae; genus JAHCJQ01. Next base: position 18,887 of record JAHCJQ010000034.1, on the reverse strand, counting down.
GCGAAAGAGCGCCGTGACCAGGCGGTAAGGTGATGCCACCGGATAGCGAACGTAAGCCAAGCGCGTGCCCCCGCGATTGCCCAAGAATGGGGCGCGCGGCGCATGGTTCACTGCCTCGCGTCGGCCTGCCCCCGATGCAGAGAAAGCCCCGAATCGGCGCTTTTCGCAATGCCGGAATGATGCCTAGGCCGGAAATCCTGTCGCACCGGCCTCAGGCGGACATGCGGTCGAGAGCCATGAGGATGCTGTCCCCCATGGTGCTGGTCGAGACCTTGGCCGCGCCCTTCTGCATGATGTCGGCGGTGCGGATGCCGGTATCGAGCACCTGCTGGACCGCCTTCTCGATCAGGTCCGCTTCCTCGCCCATGTCGAAGCTGTAGCGCAGCGACATGGCGAAGGAGAGCAGCGTCGCGATCGGATTGGCGAGGTTGCGGCCGGCAATGTCGGGCGCCGAGCCATGCACCGGCTCGTAGAGCGCCTTGCGCCTGCCGGTCTCGTCCACATCGCCCAACGAGGCGGAAGGCAGCATGCCGAGCGAGCCGGTCAGCATCGCCGCCTCGTCCGAGAGGATATCCCCGAAAAGATTGTCGGTGACGATGACGTCGAACTGCTTGGGCGCGCGCACGAGCTGCATGGCCGCGTTGTCGGCATACATGTGCTGCAACTCGATATCGCGGTATTCCTCGTCGTGCAGCTTCTGCACTTCCTCGCGCCAGAGGACGCCGCTCTCCATGACATTCGCCTTCTCACAGGAGGTGACGCGCTTCTGGCGCTTGCGCGCCAGCTCGAATGCCACCCGGGCGACGCGGCGAATCTCGTTCGTCGTGTAGACCTGCGTGTTGACGCCGCGCCGCTGCCCGTCGGGGAGTTCGGTGATGCCGCGCGGCTCGCCGAAATAGACGCCGCCCGTCAGCTCGCGCACGATCATGATGTCGAGACCCTCGACCAGCTCGCGCTTCAGGGTCGAGGCATCGGCGAGCGCCGGAAAGCAGATGGCCGGCCGCAGGTTGGCGAAGAGCTGCATCTCCTTGCGCAGGCGCAGCAGCCCGCGCTCGGGCTTCTTCGAGAATTCGAGGTTGTCCCATTTCGGGCCGCCGACGGCGCCGAGCAGCACGGCGTCGGCATTCATTGCCTTGTCCATGGTCTGGTCGGCGATGGGCACGCCATGAGCGTCGATCGCCGCGCCGCCCACCAGGTCCTCCTGCACGTCGAAGCGCACGGCGCGGCGCTTGTCCATCCAGTCGACGACGCGGCGCACCTGGCGCATGACTTCCGGGCCGATGCCATCGCCTGGCAGGATCAGGAGATTCTTGTTGGCAGCCATCAGGCTTCCTTCCTCGGACAAGGTTTTCTGTGATCGTGCTCGCGCCGGCTCAGCGATAGAGCCAGGGTTCGGAGAGCTTCTGTTTCGCCTCGAAACTCTCGATCGCCGGCGCCTTCTGCATGGTCAGGCCGATATCGTCGAGACCGTTCAGCAGGCAATGCTTGCGGAACGGATCGATGTCGAAGCGGATGGTGCCGCCATCGGGACCGCGGATCTCCTGCTTCTCCAGATCGATGGTCACGGTCGCGTTGGCGCCGCGCTTGGCATCGTCCATCAGCTTGTCCACGTCGGCCTGCGGGAGGACGATGGGCAGGATGCCGTTCTTGAAGCAGTTGTTGTAGAAGATGTCGGCGAATGACGGCGCAATGACGCAGCGGATGCCGAAATCGAGCAGCGCCCAGGGCGCATGCTCGCGGCTCGAGCCACAACCGAAATTCTCGCCCGCCACCAGCACCTCTGCCTTGCGATAGGCCGGACGGTTGAGGACGAAATCCGGCACCTCTTCGCCCGCCGGCGTGTAGCGCATCTCGAAGAACAGGCTTTTGCCGAGCCCGGTGCGCTTGATGGTCTTCAGGAACTGCTTGGGGATGATCATGTCGGTATCGACATTGACCATCGGCAGCGGCGCCGCGACGCCGGTCAGGCTGGTGAATTTCTGCATGTTGCCTCGCCCTTCAGGCTATCCCGATGAATGGCTGCCCCGAGGTTCAGCCCTTGAGCTCCCGCACGTCCGCCAAGCGGCCGGTCACCGCCGCTGCGGCGGCCATGGCCGGGCTCATCAGATGGGTGCGCCCGCCGCGCCCCTGCCGTCCCTCGAAATTGCGGTTCGAGGTGGAAGCGCAGCGCTCGCCCGGCTCCAGCCGGTCGGCATTCATCGCCAGACACATGGAGCAGCCGGGCTCGCGCCATTCGAAGCCCGCCTCGCGAAAGATGCGGTCCAGGCCCTCCTGCTCCGCCTGCTCTTTCACCAGGCCCGACCCCGGCACCACCATGGCACCGACATGGGCCGCGACCTTGCGCCCGCGCGCGATGGCGGCCGCCGCGCGCAGATCCTCGATCCGGCCGTTGGTGCAGGAGCCGATAAAGACCCGGTCGACCTTGACGTCGGTCAGCCGCGTGCCGGGCTTGAGCGCCATGTATTCCAGCGCACGCGCGATCGCGGCGCGCCGGCCCTCGTCGGCGATCTGCGCCGGATCGGGCACGGTTCCGGTGATCGGCGCCACGTCCTGCGGGCTGGTGCCCCAGGTGACGTGCGGCGCGATGGCAGCGGCGTCGATCCGCACGTCCTTGTCGTAGGCCGCGCCCGGATCGCTGGCGAAGCTGCGCCAGTGGGCCACGGCCTGTTCCCAGGCGGCGCCCTTGGGCACCATGGGCCGACCCTTGAGATATTCGAAGGTGGTCTCGTCCGGCGCGATCAGGCCGGCGCGGGCGCCCGCCTCGATCGACATGTTGCAGACGGTCATGCGCCCTTCCATGGAGAGCGCGCGGATCGCCTCGCCGCAATATTCGACGACATGCCCGGTGCCGCCGGCGGTCCCGACCTTGCCGATGATGGCAAGTATCAGGTCCTTGGCGGTGACGCCCTGACCAAGCGCGCCGTCGACCTGGACGCGCATGTTGGCGGCGCGCTGCTGGATCAGCGTCTGGGTCGCCAGCACGTGCTCGACCTCCGAGGTGCCGATGCCGAAGGCCAGCGCGCCGAAGGCGCCGTGCGTCGCCGTGTGACTGTCGCCGCAGACGATGGTCATGCCAGGCTGGGTCAGGCCCTGCTCGGGGCCGATGATGTGCACGATGCCCTGCCGGATATCGTCCATGCCGAGATAGGGCACGCCGAAATCGCGGCAATTCTGCTCCAGCGTCTCGATCTGGATCCGGCTCTCCTCGTCGGCGATGCCCTTGGAACGGTCCGTCGTCGGCACGTTATGGTCGGCAACCGCCAGCGTCGCATCCGGCCGGCGCACCCTGCGCCCGGCGGCGCGCAAACCCTCGAAGGCCTGCGGGCTCGTCACCTCGTGCACGAGATGACGGTCGATATAGAGAACGGCCGTGCCGTCGGGCTGCTGATCGACCAGATGGCTGTCCCAGATCTTGTCGTAGAGCGTCCTCGCCTTCGTCATCGCGTCCTGCACCCCGTCTGCAGTTGCTCAATGCCCCAGCGCCGCCATCCGTGCGGGCGGCGCGCGCCACGCCGGAGCGCGGCGCCCGATCAGCCCTCGGCGGGACCGCTGTCGCGCTTCTCCGTGATGCGGGCCGCCTTGCCGGTACGCCCGCGCAGGTAATAGAGCTTGGCGCGACGCACATCGCCCCGGCGCACCACCTGGATCGAATCGATGCGCGGCGAGTAAAGCGGGAAAATACGCTCCACGCCCTCGCCGTAAGAAATCTTGCGCACGGTGAAGGAAGAGTTCAGACCGCGATTGGAACGGGCGATGCACACACCTTCATAGGCCTGCACGCGCTCGCGCTGGCCCTCCACCACCTTCACGTTCACGCGCAGCGTGTCGCCGGGCGCGAAATCCGGCACCGCGCGCTCGGCGGTCAGCGCGGCGATCTGCTCTTGCTGGAGCTGTTGCAACAGGTTCATGGCGTCACCTTGCCTTCTTCTCTCGTTTGTCCCGGGAGGCCAGATAGCGCTCCCACAGGTCCTTTCGCCGCGCCTCGGTCAGTCGCTCCGCCTCGGCGCGGCGCCATTGGCGGATCCTTTCGTGATGGCCGCTCAGCAGCACCTCCGGCACCGCCCGACCCTCCCAGACCACCGGCCTCGTATACTGGGGATATTCCAGCAGACCGGCCGCGAAACTCTCCTCCTCAAGCGAGGCCGCCTCGCCCATCACGCCGGGCAACAGCCGCACCACCGCATCGAGCAGGGCCATCGCCGCGATCTCGCCGCCCGAAAGCACGAAATCGCCGATGCTCACCTCGGTCAATCCGCGCGCATCCAGCACGCGCTCATCGACCCCTTCGAAGCGACCACACAGGATGGTCGCGCCACCCGCCCGCGCCAACTCGCCGACCAGAGCCTGGTCCAGCGGCCTGCCGCGCGGGCTCATGCAGAGACGGGGCTCGCCCGGCCGCTCGCGCGGCGCCACCCCGTCGATCGCCGCCGCCAGAATATCGGGCCGCAGCACCATTCCAGGACCCCCGCCGCAGGGCGTGTCGTCCACGGAGCGGTGTTTATCGCGCGCGAAATCGCGGATGTCCACCGTTTCCAGCAGCCAGAGCCCCTGGGCCAGCGCCCGGCCGCACAGCGAATGGCCGAGCGGTCCCGGAAATATCTCCGGGAACAGGGTCAGCACCCGCGCCTGCCAGGGCGCCGCCGTCATCTCACGCCTCCCGCCGCGCCGTCTCGCCCGGCCAGTCCGCCGGCGGATCGGCGCGCAGCCGTCCCGACGCAAGGTCCACCTCGGGGACCATGGCGCGGCTGAAAGGCAGGTAGAAGCTCTCCACCCCGGGCCGCGCGATCTCCAGCAGGTCGCCGGCACCGAAATTCACCACCGCGCTTACACGTCCGAGTTGCGTTCCGTCCATCCGCTCGACCACCAGTCCGATCAGGTCCGCCTGGAAGAACTCATCCTCGCCCAACGCCGATTCCGGCAGACGGTCGCGGTCGATGTAGAGCCGCAAGCCGCGCAGCGCCTCCGCCGCATTGCGGTCGGCCACACCCTCGACCCGCGCCAGCGCGCCAGCCTTCGCCGGACCGCTGACCTTGACCCGGAACTCGCGGTCGCCACTCTCGTCGCTGAGCGGCCCGTAGGCACCGACATCCTCCGGCCGTTCGGTGAAGCATTTCAGCTTCACGAGACCGGCGATGCCATGGGCGCCGACGATCTCCGCCAGGCAGACACGCTTCTTCATGCGCGCCCGGCCTCCGGGCGGGCCGGTCCTAGCTGGCCGCCGCGTCCGCGCCGCCCGCGGCCGCCTGCGCCGCCTTCAGGCGCTCCTGCGCCTTGGCCTTGGGCTGGGCCTTCTTCGGGTTGCTGCCCGCCTGCCACTTGACCAGACCGGCCTGGGAGAGGAAGCGCGCGACACGGTCGGTCGGCTGGGCGCCACGCTCCAGCCAGAACTTCGCGCGTTCGGCATCGAGTTTCACGCGCTCGGCGCTGTCCTTGGGCAGCATCGGGTTGTAGCTGCCGATCCTCTCGATGAAGCGGCCGTCCCGGGGCGAGCGGGCATCGGCGATGACGATGCGATAGTACGGGCGCTTCTTGGCCCCGCCACGGGTCAGTCGGATCTTCAGAGACATGTCTTCAAACCTTTCCTTGAACGTTGTTCCCGGTATCCCGGAGGCCGATGGTCACTGGAACCTGCCGAGCAGCCCGCCCAGGCCGGAGCGCATCATGCCCTTCTGCCCGAGCTTGCCCATCTGCTTCATCATCTGCGCCATCTGCAGATGCTGCTTGAGCAGGCGGTTCACGTCCTGCACGCTGGTGCCCGAGCCGGCGGCGATGCGGCGCTTGCGCGAGGCATGGATCAGTTTCGGATTGCGCCTCTCGGCCGGCGTCATCGAGCCGATGATCGCCTCCTGGCGGGTCAGCATCTTCTCGTCGATGCTGGCCTGCGAAAGCTGCTTCTTCATCTTCTGCACGCCGGGCAGCATGGACAGCACGCCCTGCATGCCGCCCAGCTTGCGCATCTGCTGAAGCTGGGCGCGCAGATCGTCGAGGTCGAAGTCGCCCTTCTTCATCTTGGCGGCGATCTTCTCCGCCTCTTCCTTCTCGATCGTCTCCGCCGCCTTCTCCACCAGGCTGACTACGTCGCCCATGCCGAGGATGCGCGAGGCGATGCGCCCGGGATGGAACGGCTCGATCTCGTCCAGCTTCTCGCCGATGCCGATCAGCTTGATTGGCGCGCCGGTGACCGCGCGCATCGACAGCGCCGCGCCGCCGCGCCCATCGCCATCGACGCGCGTCAGCACGATGCCGGTGACGCCGACGCGCTCCTTGAACTGGCGTGCCACGTTGACCGCGTCCTGTCCGGTCAGGGCATCAGCGACGAGCAGGGTCTCGTGCGGCGAGACGGCATCGCGCACCGCCTGCACCTCCTGCATCAGCGCCTCGTCGATATGCAGCCGGCCGGCGGTGTCGAGCATCACCACGTCGTAGCCCTGAAGCTTCGCCGCCTGCAGCGCCCGCTTCGCGATATCGACCGGCATCTGCCCGACGACGATGGGCAAGGTCGGCACCCCGACCTGCTCGCCCAGCACCCGGAGCTGCTCCTGCGCCGCCGGGCGGTAGACGTCGAGGGATGCCATCAGCACCTTGCGCCGCTCGCGCTGGACAAGGCGGCGGGCGACCTTGGCGGTGGTCGTCGTCTTGCCGGAGCCTTGCAGGCCGACAATGAGCACCGGCACCGGCGCCGGCGCCACGAGGTCGATCTCCGCCGCCTCGGACCCCAGCATCTCCGTGAGCTGGTCGTGCACCAGCTTGACCACCATCTGCCCAGGCGTCACCGAGCGCAGCACCTGGGCGCCGACCGCCTTGTTGCGCACCTGGTCGATGAAGCTTTTCACCACCGGCAGCGCCACATCCGCCTCGAGCAGCGCCACGCGCACCTCGCGCAGCGCCTCGTTGACATCGACATCTGTCAGGGCGCCGCGCTTGGTGAGCCGGTCGAAGACCGAGGTCAGGCGGCTGGAAAGTGAATCGAACATGGCGGCTGGTCGCGCTGTCCCTAATCCAACGGCAAAAGCGCCGGTGCGCGACACTCGCGGACCGACGCCGGAAAACCGGCGCGGACCCTAGGATCTCGGCCGGTGGGAGTCAAGCGGCGTCTGCCGCGGACAACAATCCTAGGCGAGTGCGGTGGCCATTTCCGCCAGATGGGTTGGCGAGAGGGTGCCGACCAGGATTGCTCCGACCGAGGGCAGGCCGGCGAGCAGGCGCAGCGCCGCCGCCGGGTCCGGCTCCCGTCCGCCATCGAGCGGCTTCTTGACCAGTGCCGCCTTGCCCCGCGCCGCCAGCAGATCGAGCAGCGGGGCAAGGCTCATGTCCGCCCGGTTCAGCGTCAGCATGACCAGATCGAGCGCCTCCGCCGCCATGGCCCCGCCTTCCGGGGTCTTGCAGGAAAAGCCGGCGGCGCGCACCAGGCCACGCGCCTTCAGCGCCACGACCTCTGCCATGGCCGGACCGAATTTCTCCGGCCCCTCCGCGATCCCGTCCGAATGAATGAGCAGGATGTCCGCGTGATCGGTGCGGAGCCGGCGCAGGCTCGCCTCCAGGCTGGCGCGGATCGAAGCCGGCCGGAAATCGAAGTTCGAACGCCCGGCTGCAAAAGCCTCGCCCGCCTTGGTGCAGAGCACGACCCCGTCGCGCCGACCGGCCAGTGCGCGGCCGAGCCGCTCCTCGCTGCTGCCGTAGGCCGGTGCCGTGTCGAACAGGTTGACGCCCAGATCGAGCGCAAGGCCGACCAGCCGGTCGATTTCGTCATCGCCCGGCAGGGTGGAGGGATGCGCCAGCTTCAAGCCCTCGCTCCGCCCGAAGCGGACCGTGCCGAGGCCAAGCAGGCTCACCCGCAGGCCGGTCGAGCCCAGCGTCCTCAACTCCATGTCACCATCTCCCAGGGCGGATCGGCAAGCTCCGGCGCCGGCCAGCCGGCGGGCAGGTCGGGCAGTGCCGGACCGGACGGGCGCAGTCCCGCCGCCGCCAGGCCATCCAGCGCCATATCGGCCAGGCGCGGCGCCAGCGCGAGCTTCGAGGGGAAGCCGAAAATGACCGGCCCGTCCCCCTGCCAGAGCGGATCGCTCGGCCGCGCGCCGGCTGCCCCGCGCGCCTCGGCGCGGTCGATGCGCAGGGTGGCGAAACGCAGGCGCCCGATCAGCGACGGTTCGAGCAGTCCGGCAAGGCGCGCTCGGCCGGCCGCGATCAAGGCCGCCGGCGCCATCGCCACGCCATCCTCGGCGAGCCCGCCGCCGAGATACCAGACCGGCGCGCCATCGCGCGCACGGTGGCTGGTGACGGTGAGCAGCGGCTTGTCAGACAGACCGAGCGCATGGCCGAAGAGTTCGGGCAGCGCGCCCTTGGCCATCAGCATGTGCAGCGGCCGGCGCTGTGTGGCAAGGCGCGCGCCGGCCAGGCCAGCCAGTTCCTCCGCCCCCGACCCGGCCAAGACGAAGACACGCGCGGCCCTGAGCGCGAGACGACGCCTGTCCGGTCCGGCCAGTACGACGCTGCCACCGGCAAGGGCGACAGGGACCGCGCGCAGGATCCGGCCTTCATGTCGGCGCGCGAGCAGGGCGAGGAGCGCCGGCACGTCGAGCACCGGCTCATCGAGCCGCAGCACCTGTCCGATGCCCGGACGCCCGCGCAGGGCCGCCGGCCAGTCCTCGGGCGAGAGCGGCTGCACCACGCCGGCCAGGCCGGCACGCGCGCCGGCCGCGAGCAGCCGTCCTGCCAGTCCCTCGCCCAGCCACAGATGGGTCGCGGGCGCCGCCGCTAAAAGCGGCCGCAGATCCACATCGCCGTCACCGGCAAGCGCGCGCCGCCAGCGCTCCGGCGCATCGGCAAGCGCCCGGCTCGCCTCCCCGGCCAACCCGCCCAACGCGTATTTCATGCCGCCATGGATGATGCCCTGCGCGGCGATCGTCTGTCCGGCACCGAGCCGCTCCCGCTCCACCAGCAGCGCGCGGTAGCCGGCCGAGACCAGCCGGTCGAGCAGCCAGAAGCCGGCGATGCCCCCGCCCACCACCAAGCAGTCGAGCGCGGGCGGCCTCACCTGGCCAGCTTGGCAATGGTGGCGGAAGTGGAAAAGCCCGGCACGAAATCCGCAAGCAGCACCTCGCCGCCCCAGCCGCGCACCAGATCGCCGCCCACAACCCCGGCAAGCTCGTAGTCGCCGCCTTTGACCAGCACGTCCGGACGCAGCCGCTCCAGCAGTGCGAGAGGCGTATCCTCGGCAAAGACCACCACCAGATCCACCTGCTCCAGGGCAGCCAGGACGCTGGCGCGCGCGGCGGCCGGCTGCACCGGCCGGCCGGGACCCTTGAGGCGCGCAACCGAGGCATCGTCGTTGATGGCTAGGACGAGCCGGTCGCAGGCGGCACGCGCCTGGCCGATCAGGGCCAGATGCCCGGGATGGATCAGGTCGAAACAGCCATTGCTGAAGCCCACCCGCAGGCCCTCGGCACGCCACCGCGCGACGCGGTCGGCCGCCGCGGCGGCATCGAGGATCTTGTCCGCTTGCGCATCCAGGCTGGAGCGGCGCAACGCGGCGAGCATGTCGGAGCGATGCGCGACCGCCGTGCCCACCTTGCCGACCACGATGCCGGCCGCGAGCGAGGCAAGACGCGCGGCATCTTCGGGCGGCGCGCCGAGGGCGAGTGCTGCGCCGAGGCAGGCGACGACCGTGTCGCCGGCACCCGAGACATCGAAGATCTCCCGCGTTTCTGCCGGCAGGTGCAGCGCCTTGCCCTCCCGCCTGACGAGGCTCATGCCCCGTTCGGCCCGGGTCACCAGCATGGCGTCCGTGCCTGCCATGGCAAGCGCGGCCCGCGCCGCCGCTTCGATCTCCGTATCGCTTGCAACCGGGAGGCCGGTCGCCGCCGAAAGCTCGCGCGCATTGGGCTTGAGCAGGTCGGCGCCGGCATAGCGCGAGAGGTCGCGGGACTTGGGATCGACCACCACCGGCCGGCCGGCGGCGCGCGCCGCCGCGATCAGGCCCTGGAGCACGCGCGGAGTGAGTGCGCCCTTGGCATAGTCCGAGAGGATGACAAGGTCGCATTCGCCCATCGCCGCCTTCGCCGTGGCGATCAGGCGCGCCTCGATCTCCGCCGCCGCCGCCGCCGCCGATTCCCGATCGGCGCGCAGGAGCTGCTGGCCGGCGGCGATGTAACGAATCTTCTCGGTGGTGGGACGGGACGGATCGCCGATCAGTCGGGCGCTCGTCAGCGGTTCGCCGGCAAGCGCACGGGCAAGCTCGCCGCCCGCCGCATCCTCGCCGACCAGCCCGACCAGCACGACGCGCGCGCCGAGTGCCGCCACGTTGCGCGCCACGTTGCCGGCCCCGCCCGGCATGCTTTCCTCTCGGGCGATCGAGACGATCGGGATCGGCGCCTCGTAGGATATGCGCTCCACCGTGCCATGGACGTAGCGGTCGAGCATGACGTCGCCCGCGACCAGCAGGCGCGCCTCGTGCAGCTTGGCAATCCAGCTTTCCAGCGACATGGCCGGCATTATGGCCGGTTTCGTCGCCGACGCCAGCGCGCCGCGGCGCCCTCAGGCGCCGGCTTGCGGTGGCTCGCGGAAGGCGTGCCAGCGCTCCCTGCCGCCGCGATTCTCGAGAATATTGACGAGCGCCACGACCGGCCGCCGGTCGTAGCGCCGGCCCGCCTCCTTCAGCAGCTCCTGCGCCGCCTCGTCGAGGCCGAGGCCGGCGCGCCAGGCGCGGTTGGAGATCATGCCGACGAAGGCATTGGCCACGGCAACGATACGGGCCGGCAGCAGGATCGCCTCGCCGGCGAGGCCGCGCGGCCCGCCGCTGCCGTCCCAATGTTCGCGGAGCTGGCGCAGGGTCTCGACCACCGGCCCATCGAACTCGATGCCGTCCAGCAGTTCGGCCGAGGCCATCACGCTCTCGCGCACACGGCGCATCTCCTCCTCGCTGAGCGGCGTGTCCTTGACCAGCAGCGCGCTCGGCACGCCGATCTTGCCGACATTCATCAGCGCGGCGGCGATGCGCACCGTCTCGCGCTCGGTCCGGTCGAGATCCATCTCCTGCGCCAGCGCGCCGGCCACCTCGGCGACCCGCTCGGAATGATGCGCGGCATAGGGGTCGCGCCGGTCGACCAGTTCGACCAGGGTGCGCACCAGCCGATCGAGCGTGCGCTCGCGCCGGTCGCGCTCGCGCACCAGGTCGGTGATGTCCTCGATCACCAGCAGGACGCCACCCTGCTGGCCATCCGCCGCGTCGGCGGGCAGCGGCAGATGTTCGGTCCTGACCATGCGCTCCTCGCCGGCAATCGGCATGACCTGGGTCGATGTCTGGCGCTCGCCGCACGCGATGGCGAGGCGGTTCAGCCGCTCGAGTTCCGCCGCGCGGCCGGGCCCGAGCAGGCTCGCCAGATCCTTGCCGATCATGTCGTCCGCCGCGATGCCGGCGAGCGCCGCCGCCTGGCGGTTGGCGAAACGGACCTTGCCATCGGCGCCGAGCGCCTGGATCGCCGTCGGCTGGCCGTCGGTCACCAGGCGCATGAAACGCGACAGGCCGCCGAAGCGTTCCGCCAGCAGGCGGAACCGCTCGGCCGCCTGCGCGGCGCGCAGCGAACTGCCATGGCGCCAGACCGCGAAGATCAGCAGCGCGAGCAGCAGCACCGCGCCGATGCCGCTCCACAGCAGGACGCGCACGCGCAGTTCCGATTCCGCCAGCGCCTCGGCGCGGCCGATCTTGCGGACCAGGATCCAGGGCGCCTCCGCCAGCGCCCGGCTCGCCACCAGCACCGCCTGCCCGGCATGGTCGATCCCGGCGCCGAAGCCGCCGGGATTCTCGAGGGCGAACAGTTCGGCCGAATCGGGCGTCCCGCGGGCAATGCGCCGGGTGAGCGGCGGCGTGCCGTCGGCGAGGCGGGAGAGGATCAGGAGGCCGCCCGGCTCGCCGCGCACCAGCAGCGTCTCGGCGCTGCGCGCCGTCTCGCCCGGCTGCGCCAGGCGACGCTGCAGCTCCCCGCCCGCCGGCCGCACGCCCACCAGATAGCCGATCTCGCGTGGCAGGCCCTGGGCCTGCACCGCATGGACCGGCTGCACGAAACCGATCGCCGGGGCGCCATCGGCACCGGCGAAGATATCGATCAGCATCGGCCGCCCCGCCTCGCGCTGGCGCAGCCGCGCGCCAAGCTCGCCATCGAGCGGTGGCATTCCGGCGCTGGCAGCCAGCGGGCGGTGATCGGGTCCGACCAGCGCGATGCCCGCAGTGCCCGCCCGCGCCACGTTGGCCGGCACGCCGCCGGCCTCGTGCACCGGCGCGAAGCCGGCGCGATCGGCGCTCGCCTGCAGCAGGTGGCGGAGGTAGGCGGCCTGCGCCGGCTCCTCCGTCACGCCGGAGCGCGCGCCACCGGCCAGCGAGAGCTCGGTCATGTAGAGCTGCAGCGAGGCATTCTCCGCCAGTTCGCGCAGCACCGCCCATTGCCGGGCCAGCCATTCATCGACCGCGCCGGCGCGGCTGTCGGCGACCAGCCCGAGCTGTGCCTGCCAGGCGCGCAGGTCGCGCCCGGCCTCCAGCGCGGCGAAACGCACGATGAGGACAATGCCGGCGATGGCCGCAAGCAGGAGCGCCAGCGAAGCGACGAGACCGATGCGCCTTGCCTTCGCCGCGGCCGCCTCGATCTGCGCCTGCTGCTCCTCGAACATGCCCCCTCCCGATACCCCCGCCCGCGCCGGACCCCGAGACTAGCTGCCCGCAGTTCCGTGCGAAAGCCGGAGCGCTGCCCGGTGGCCGGCACAAAAGAAGAAAGGCGGCGGTCTTGCGACCGCCGCCCGCCCCCTCAGAGTGAAATGTTGCCGCGCCTTCAGGCGACAGACTTGCGACGCCGCAGGCCGTAACCCAGACCGAGCAGGCCGAGGCCCAGCAGGCCGAGGGTCGCCGGCTCCGGCACATCCTCGTAGCTGAGCTTGAAGTTCACGCCGAATACATCGGCGTTGGTCTGGAAGGCATAGATGTTCAGCGTGTAGTTGCCCGCCGCGATGTTGCTGCTGAAGCTGCCGAGATCGGCATTGACGCAGCCGATCGGCACGCCAGTGCCGCCGGGGGCGCAGGGATCGATCTGGCCCGGGAAGGCGGTAAAGAGCACGTCCGTGCCGCCAGGGCCGACCAGTTCCACGGTCGCGGTGTCATCGGCCAGGATGAGGAGCTCGAAAAGCCCGGCCGCGGCGGTGAAGCTCACCGAAAAGACCGCCGTCGCATTGGGATTGGTGCGGTCGGCCGCGTTCGGGGCGATGATGCCGCCAATTCCGGTATCTGCGTAGCTGATCCAGCTCGCGCCCGGAATGGAGCCCCAGACCGGATGCGGGGTGATGTCCGTGACCGTCCCGACATTGACGCTGATGAGCGCGTTGTCGGTGCCCGACGCGATCGTCGCCGCATCCGCCACCGAACCGATCGAAAGTGCCGACAGCGCCACCGCGCCCAATGCACCGGAAAGGACCTTGTTCATCGCACTGCTCCCTTGCCGCAAATCCGAAATCCAGCCTGAATTTGCCAACGAGACATGCAACGCCCGTGCCAGACTCCCCCTCACGCCAGTTCAACAGCTTAGCCGGCGCCGAGTTGACTCCACTCCCGACGCCAGTAAGGAATGATTTACAATCCCGACGGATTCTGTAAGGCATCCGGACGGACCCATGGATCGGGAAGGGGGCAGGATCGGCGCATGAACAGCGGGGCGCTGCGGCGGCTTGGACCGTCGATCCTTCTGCTCTGGATGGCGTTCGCACCGACGACGCCGGCTTCGGCCAGCACGCCGGAGACGCCGGGGCAGCCCAGCTTCTTCGGCTCAACCGAGATCCGCCGCGAGAACCTCGCGCCCTTCCCGAAATGGACCGGCATGCTGGAGCGGCGGCTGGCGGAGCAGGCCGCGCGCGCGCCCGATTGCCGACGCGGCCCGGTCAATGCCTGCAACCTGTCCGAGCTTCAGGACTTCCTGCGCCGCCAGCGCGGCCGGCCGGTCGAGGAGCAGATCCGGGCCGTCAACACCTTCATGAACCGCCGGCCCTATATCGTCGACATGGTCAACTGGGGTGTCGAGGATTACTGGGCGACGCCGGGCGAGTTCATCGAGAAGGACGGCGACTGCGAGGATTACGCGATCGCCAAGTTCTTCGCCCTGCGCAGCCTCGGGCACGAGGAACTGGACTTGCGGGTGGCGGTGGTGCAGGACCTCAACCTCAAGGTCGCGCATGCCGTTCTGGTGGTCAGGCTGGATCGGCGGATGCTGGTGCTCGACAACCAGATCTCACAGGTGGTCGAGGAGAAGCTGATCCGCCATTACCGGCCGGTCTATTCGATCAGCGAACGGCACTGGTGGCTGCATCGCCTTCCCTGACCTCTCGCGTCAGCGCAGCGCCTGCAGCAGGCGCATCGCCTGCGACTTGCAGCCGGCCTCCGAGAGCCAGCGCACGCGCTCGGCATCGCTGCCCAGATTGCCGGGAATGAGCTTGAGCGTGATGCGCTGCGGCACGGCGCGCTTGCCGGCGCGGACCAGATACTCCGCCCCGTCGCGCAGCGGCACAGCCGCGGGCCAGAGTGTCAGCGTCTGGCCTGGCTGCCAGGACATCTGCGCCTGCGCGCCAGTGTTCGAATCCTGCACCGAGCCGCTATCGCTTGCCGCCGCGCCCTGGCGACGGATCTCGACCGGACCGGCCGCCGGCACGCAATGCAGCCCGGCATTGTAGCCTTCCACCGCATAGATCGCGCCGTGGGAATAGGCACCACCGCGCACCGCGCCCAGCACCTGCCCGCGCGCCTGTTCCTTGGCGAGCGACTGCAGGGTGGCGATCAGGCCGCGATCCTGGGCCCTGGCCGGGCCGGGCAGCGGGCCGGCAAAGGGGCCGCGCAGGGTGCGCACGCTGCCATCGGCGGCCACGATCGTGACTTCGGCGCCATCGGGCAGGGTGAAGGGCTGGCCCTTGACCAGTAATTCGCCCGGCGCCGGCTTGCCGTGACTGGACCGGATGACGACCATCTGTTCGTCCGCCTGTGCCGCGCCAGCCTCGATGCCGGCGACGAACATGAACGAAACGATCAACCAGGCTATGGGTTTGGCCGACATGGTTTCCCCCGCTCGCAGAACTTGACTATGCAGAATATACGAAAGGCGCCGCGAGGGGGACCATTGATGGAGGTCACAGTTCGGCGCGGCTCACGCACCGGCAGCGGCGACCTCGCGGATCAGGCGGACATGGCGCGGCAGCAGATCGCGCAGCGCATAGCGCTCGACGATGCCCTGCCGGGCGGCGGCGCGGATCGGCGCCATGCGGCCCGGATCGTCCAGCGCTTCTCCGATGCGCTCGGCGAGATGCTCGGGGCTGAAGAAGTCGGCAAGCAGGCCGTTATGGTTGTCGGCGATCATCTCGCGGATCGGCGCGGTATCGGAACCGACCACGAGACAGCCCGTCGCCAGCGATTCCATGAGCGACCAGGAAAGCACGAAGGGCACCGTCAGATAGACATGCACCGACGAAGCGCGCAGCACCTGGCGATAGAGCGGATAGGGCAGCGAGCCGGTGAAATGCAGCCTGGCCAGGTCGAGATCGGGCAGTTCCTCGAGCATCTTCTGCCGGTAGCTCTGCCCCTCCGGCAGTTTCCGGCCGTAGGCGACCCGGTCGTCGCCCACCACCACCGCATGCATGTCGGGCCGGCGCTTCTGCAGCAGCGCCACCGCGCGCATGAATTGCGGGAAGCCGCGATAGGGTTCCATGCCGCGCGTCGCATAGGTGACGATCTCGGGGGCGTGCGAAAGATCGACACCGGGCAGCACCAGCTTCGCCCCCGGCTCGGGCGAGAAGAAATCCACGTCGATGCCGTCGTGCAGGCAATGCAGCCGGCTCGCCCAGGGTTCGGGGAACTGGGCGCGCTGGAACTCGGTCGGCGACACTCCGGCGTCGCATTGGGCGAGATCGAGCAGGATCGGCGCGTTGCGGGTTCGGATGCGGCATTCGTCGTCGAGGGAGATGCTCGCCGGATCGACGAAATCCGCATCCGAGCCGCGCGAGCGGTAGAACCATTCGAAATAGCAGAGCAGTTTCGTCTTCGGAAAGGCATCCTTCACATAGAGCGTCGGCCCCCAGCCGGAATGGCCGCAGACGATATCCGGCTCGAAGCCCTGCCGTTTCAGCTCGAGCGCCATGCGATAGACTGCCTGGCCGGTCAGCACCGCCTCTTCCAGGTTGCGGATATAGTGATGCGTCGCCGGGCTGGCGGCACGCGCCGGCTTGTAGTGGACGCGCGTCACGCCGGGCAGCTCGCCATTGGCATTCGCGGTGCCGAACACGACGCGGTTGCGTGGATCGGCGGCGAGCGCGGTGGCGACGAAGCGGTACTGGGCGGGAAAGTTGTTGTGCAGGAAGAGAACGCGCATGCCCATGACCTTCGCTGTTGCCCGGAATTCCGGCGCAGCCGGCTCAAGTCTAGCCACCGCCTGCCGGAAGGCGAGTAAATACCGGCCGCTCCGCCGGGATTAACTCAATCTCAAGCAAGTTTTCGTGAGCTAGCCGAAAGCCGGACCGGCCCAGGGGCGGCGGGCCCGTCGCGGCCAGGGATATCGGGAGACAGCGTCGATCATGCCGAAGGCGACGACAGAGGAACGCGGCCCCTCGCAGGAGGTGCTGCTGGCCGACTACGCGGCGCGGCTCGTCCATCACAAGGCGGGCCGAACCGCCGTCTGGCTGCATCTCTCGCGCCTCAGCCCGGTCAATCGGCGCGTACATCATCTGCGCATCGCCGCTGCCACCTGCGAGCCGCTGGCCAGGCGGCACGAGGGACAGATGTTCGTGCTGGCCAACTCCGACATCGTCCTGGTAGTGCGCGGCGCCAGCCGGACCGAGGTGGAGAAGACCGTCTTTCGCCTGCGCTATCTCTTCGCCGAGGATCCCGTGATCGGCAGCGAGGAAGGCGACGGGGTGCCGCGCTTCTCAACCTGCCTGGACCTGGAGGGCGAGCATGTGCGCTTCCTGCGCATGGCCGAGGAAGCGCTGGTCGAGAGCGAGAAGCGGCGCAAGGAAGCCGCGCGCGCCGATCTCGCACCCACCGCCGGCACGCTGCCCCGCGTCGTGCCACGCGCGCCGGTCGATCCGTCCGCGCTCGCCCGCTTCGAGACTCAGCTCAACGCCGTCGACATCGCCCCACTCGCCCGGCGCCAGCCGGTGGCCGCGATCCTGCCCGGCGAGGCGCCGCGCGCCATCTTCGAGGAACTCTACGTCGCTGTCTCCGAGCTGGGCCGCCGGCTGATGCCCGAGATCGATCTCGCCGCCGACCGCTGGCTGTTCCAGCGCCTGACCCATACGCTCGACCGCCGCCTGCTGCGCATCGTGCCAAAGCTCGAGGGGCTGACGCAGAGCGCCACGGCCCTCAACCTCAACATCGCCACCATCCTCTCGCCGCAGTTCCTCGCTTTCGACGAGGCGCTGCGCCAGGTGACGCGCAAGACCATGCTCATCGACCTGCAGCCGGTGGACATCTTCGCCGATATCGGCGCCTTCATATTCGCGCGCGATTTCGTGCGCGAGCGCGGCTACCGGGTCTGCCTGGACGGGCTCAACCATCTGACCTTCCCGCTGCTCATGCGGGAAGAACTGGATTTCGACTTCCACAAGATAGTCTGGTCCTCCGACATGGCGCAGGAAGCCGATCCGAAGCACCGCCAGCGCTTCGAGCAGGCGCTCGCCGAAGCCGGCGCGGCGCGCGTCATTCTGTGCCGCTGCGATGGCGAGCGGGCCATCGCCTTCGGCCATAGCCTCGGCATCACGATGTTCCAGGGGCATCATGTCGATCGCCTGCTCGGCCACCAGCCAAGTCGGGCCGGCGGGCGGCCCGCCGCCTGAACTTCGCCCGCCCTATTGCGGCGAACGCTTGGCGAGGATGCGCTGGAGCGTCCGCCGGTGCATGTTGAGCCGGCGCGCCGTCTCCGAAACATTGCGGTCGCATAGTTCGAACACGCGCTGGATATGCTCCCAGCGGACGCGGTCGGCGGACATGGGCTGCTCGGGCGGCGGCGGCCTGTTACCGGAGGAGGCAAGCAGCGCCGCCTCCACGTCGTCGGCATCCGCCGGCTTGGCCAGATAGTCGATGGCGCCCGCCTTGACCGCGGCCACGGCGGTGGCGATGTTCCCATAGCCGGTCAGCATGACGATGCGTGTCTCCGCCCGCTCCTGGCGCAGCGTGCTCACCACGTCGAGCCCCGACCCATCGGCGAGTTTCAGGTCGACCACCGCGAAGGCCGGCGGACTTGCCTTGGCCTGTGCCACGCCGCTGGCCACCGAATCGGCCGTCGCAACGACGAAGCCACGCTTTTCCATGGCGCGGGCAAGGCGCGTGCGGAACGGCTCGTCGTCGTCGATGATCAGCAGGGTCCTGTCGTTGGCGTCGGCTGCAAGCATTCTCGGCACTCCGGCTTTCTGATCTTCCGTCACTATACATGCCCGGCGCGGAGGTCGGGATGAACCGGCATCTCCGCCTCCTCGTCCAGCCGCGCCCGTTCCCAGGCGACGCTGACCAGGCAGCCGCCGGCCGGGTTATTGGCGAAGCGCACGCTGGCGCCGGTATGTTCGAGCAGCGTCTTGGCAATGAACACGCCGAGTCCCATGCCGCCATCGTCGGGACGGCTGGTGACATAGGGCTCGCCCAGCGCGCCGAGGATATCGACGCTGATTCCGGGTCCGTCATCGAGCACGCGCAGCATCAGGCGCTGGTCCGTCCAGGAGAGGGAAACCGTGACCCGCGTGCGGGCGAAATCGAAGGCGTTCTGCAGCAGGTTGCCGAGGCCGTGCAGGATCTCCGGCCGGCGCGTCACTTCCGGCTGGGCGCCCGCGCTCAGGACCTCGATCTCGCAGGCGATGCCCGGCTTGCGGTGCGGCGCCATCGC
>JAHCJQ010000033.1 GCA_026126215.1 Alphaproteobacteria bacterium | reverse complement strand
GGGGGAGCCGGGCCTGCAGGCAACGACCCGTTTCGGGGCCAGCGGGCTCGGCGCTTCGCGTCGGGAGCGTACCGGACATGGCCCGTATATTGATCGCCGAGGACGATGGCTCGATGCGCGGTTTCCTCAAGCGCGCGCTCGAGCGGGCCGGTCACGAGGTGAGCGCGGTCGAGAACGGGGTGCGCGCCCTGCCGCACCTGCACGGCGAACGCTTCGACCTGCTGCTGGCCGATATCGTCATGCCGGACATGGACGGGATCGAGCTCTCCCGCCGCGCGCTGGAGATCGACGGGGAACTGCGCATCATCTTCATCACCGGCTTTGCCGCCGTCGCCGTGAACCATCAGCCCTTCGACGGCCGGATGGCCAAGGTCCTCTCCAAGCCCTTCCATCTCAAGGATCTGGTGGCAGAGATCGAGCGCACGCTTGAGGCCACCGCGTGAAGTCGCGAAGCCCTTGCCAAGGCGCCCGCCAGACACTAAAACCCCGGTATTCGCGCCCTTCGGGGCGGCCTGATGGGCGGTTAGCTCAGCGGTAGAGCACTGTGTTGACATCGCAGGGGTCACTGGTTCAATCCCAGTACCGCCCACCATTCCAGCCAGACCAGTTTTCGACCTGACTCCGCTTTTGCGCGCGAATGTCGGCGGAGCCTGGCCTGCCCGGTTGTAACGCCGCGCCCGGCCCCGCTATCCTGCCGGCGGAAGGCGGCCGGCGGCGCGGGGGAAGGCGTGGCATTGCGTTTGGAGGCGGAAGGGCGGCTGTCGCGACCTGGGCTCGGCGCGCTGCTGCTCGGGCTGCTGGTCATCTATGTCGCCGTTCCCCCTCTGGCCGGAACGGACGGCAATTTCCAGACCTGGTGGTCGAATGCTTTCTGGACGCTCGCCTCGTTCGCCGCCGGCATGCGCAGCCTGCTCACCGCGCGCCGCG
Organism: Alphaproteobacteria bacterium; assembly: GCA_026126215.1. GTDB lineage: Bacteria > Pseudomonadota > Alphaproteobacteria > Ferrovibrionales > Ferrovibrionaceae > JAHCJQ01. The sequence goes on along the minus strand of JAHCJQ010000033.1, from coordinate 27,965 downwards.
CCAGCGGCAGCGACGCCCTGGCCTTCGCGCTGATCGGCACGGGCAGCCTCAACTTCTTCGTCGGCATGCTGTTCTGGTCGTTCGACGAACTGGTGCGCGGCATCGCCACGCCGTTCCCCGGCCCGCCAGACTTCTTCTTCCTGCTGGCCGCACCGATCTATGCGGCTGGCCTCTATTTCTACCGCTCGGGCGCCTTCCGGCTGCGCACGAGTTTCACCCAGGCGGGCAATCTCGGCCTGGTCGCTTCGGCCCTGCTGGTCGTCGTGCCGGCCTATCTGCACGAGGCGGTGATCGCGTCGGACGAGGGCGCCCTTTATGTTCTTACGGCGCTGGGCTGGGCCGGCCTTTATCTCCTGCCGGCCATGTTCGGGCTCGTCATGCTGACGGTTTATGACTGGGGCAGGCGCCGCATCGTCCTGCTGGCGCTGGTTCTGGCCTTCTCCGCCCATGCACTGGTCGATGTTCTCTACGCCTATCAGCTTCTGCACGAGACCTTCCAGACCGGCGGCGCCATCGACATCCTTTGGATCCTCGCCTTCGCGGGCGAATACTGGGCGGCGGAGGAGCAGGACCGGATCAGTGGCGAGGTGCCCGCCGAGGTCGAGCGCTCGGACCGCAGCGAGACGCTCGAGGCGCTGCTGCCGGCGATTCTCGTGCTGGCGGTGTTTGGCACGCTGATCGCCCGCCATGTGCCCTTCGATGGCCTGATCACGCCGCTCCTCGTCGCGGCCTCGTTCGGCTTCGCGCTCTCGCTGGGTTTCCGCGACTGGTGGATCAGGCGCGCCGACCGAGAGCTGCACGAGGCGGAAGCGGCCGCGCGCGCGCTGGCGGTGGCGAGCGAACGGCGCCAGCGGGCTATATTCGAGCAGAGCGCCGACGCCATCCTGGTGCTCGATGCGGGCGGCGTGGTGCAGGCGGCCAACCGGGCGGCGGCGCGGCTCGCCGGGCGCCGTGAGGACGAAATGCCGGGCCGCGCCGCGTCGGAACTGTTCGGGCCAGGCCTCGGGTGGCTGCTTTCTGAGGCGGAAGAGGGTAACGGGCCCCTCCAGCGCGAGACCGAGGTACGGCTTGGCGACGGCACGGCGCTGCCGGCGGAAGTCTCGCTCGTGCGTCTCGCCGGCGCGGACGACGTGGCGGCGAGCAGCGTCGTCATCCGCGACCTGCGGCGCCGGCGCGAGGAGGAGATGCAGCGTCAGCGCGGCCAGCGCATGCAGGCGATCGGCCAGATCACCGGCGGCGTGGCGCACGACTTCAACAACCTCCTCACCGTGGTTCTCGGCAACGCCGACATGCTGGCGCGCGAACTCGACGGGCAACCCGAACTGCGCCGGCAGGCCGAGATGATCGGCGCGGCGGCGGAACACGGCGCCAAGCTCACGCGCCAGCTTCTCGCCTTCGCGCGCCAGCAGCCGCTGCGCCCGGAGCCGGTCGACGTGAATGCCCTGATCGAAGCCTTGCTCGAAATGCTGCGCCGCGCGGTGGGTGCGGCGGTCGAGGTGCATTTCACGCCGGCGCCCGACCTGCCTCCGGCCCTGATCGATCCGACCCAGCTCCAGAGCGCGCTGCTCAACCTCGCGATCAATGCCCGCGATGCGATGCCCGAAGGGGGTAGCCTCTCATTCGTGACCGAATTCGTCCCGGCCGGGCCCGGCGGCAGAACCTTTGTACGTGTCGCGGTATCCGATACGGGGCATGGCATGACCGAGGAGATTGCGGCCCGCGCCTTCGAGCCCTTCTTCACCACCAAGGAGGTTGGCATGGGCAGTGGCCTCGGCCTCTCCATGGTGCAGGGCTTCGCCGAGCAGAGCGGTGGCCAGGCCAGCCTTCGCACCGCGCCGGGCGCCGGCACGGAAGTGAGCCTGCTGCTGCCGCGCGCCGAAGCGGGCGAGCGGGCGGGCGGCGGCCCGGCGGGGGAGGTCAGCGCCGTGCCGCGGCACGGCGCCCGGATACTCGTGGTGGAGGACGATGCGCTGGTGCGCGAGCATGTCGGCAACCAGCTTCGCGCGTTGGGCCATACGGTCAGCATGGCAGCCGATGGCGGCGAGGCATTGCGCCTGCTGCGCCGGGGCATCGAATGCGACCTGCTCTTCACCGACATGGTCATGCCCGGCGGCATGGATGGGCGCCAGCTTCTGGCGGCGGCCCGGGCCGAGCGGCCTCGGCTCAAGGTGGTGCTGACCTCGGGCCATAGCGGCCCGCTTCTCGCCGAACAGGGCCGGCTGGTGCCCGATGCGGTGTTCCTCGCCAAGCCCTACCGGGTACGCGAACTGACCGAGGCTCTCGAACGCGCCCTGGGTTAAGGGCGGCGCGGTGGCGCGATACCACCCACCTTCATTAATTATTTAGAATCTAACATATAGGTTCGGTCGGGATTTGCTCCCGATCGCCGGACCGCGGTGGCCCATTTGGGCGCGGCATCCGCCCGGCGGCGGAGCGCAGTTCGTCGAGTGAGGTAATGATGGCCAGCATTCTGATCGTCGAGGATGACCCGCTGCTCTGCGAGACCCTGCGGCAAACCCTCAATCACGCCGGCCATGCGGTTGCGGTAGCCGAGGATGGCCGCGCCGCATTGCGCGCCTTCGATGCGGTCCGGCCGGACCTGGTGCTTCTCGACATCATCATGCCGGAGATGGACGGTCTGGAGACGATCCGCGCCGTCCGGCAATCGGTGCCGGATATCCCGGTGATCGCCATGTCGGGCGGCGGCCAGATCGGCAATCTCGACCTGCTGCAGGTCGCGGCGAAATTCGGCGCCAACATGGCGCTGCGCAAGCCCTTCAGCGGCCGGCAAATGCTGGAAGCGATCGGCAAGGCACTGGAAGCGGAACCGCCAGGCACTCCCGCATGAGCGGCGCGGCGGGGCTGGGGGACCGGCTGCGGCGGCTGCTCGGGCTGTCCGGCGACACGGGGCTGGACGATAACCGCGCTGCAGCCCGTCCGAAGGTCGCGCCCACGGATTCCCCGGACGGCGGCGACGAGCTGTTTCAGGGCGTCCTGCGCGCCGTCCCCGATCGCGGTGCCCTGACCACGGGGCGCGTGCATCTGCTCGACATCGCGCCGGTGCGCGAGCGGCTGGGCGAACGCTGGGAGGCGATGAGCGGGCGCATCCTCGTGATCGCGGAAGGCGTCCTCAAGAACTATCTCGGCCGGCGCGACCTGTTCAGCCGTGTCGGCGAGACAGGCTTCGTCCTCGTCTTCGCCGATCTCGACCCGGAAACCGGACAGGTCAAGTGCGGCCTGATCCTGAAACATATCCTGGAGCGCCTGCTCGGCGCCGGCGAGGCGCCGGAAAGACTGCACGTCACCACCGTGGTCGGCGAACGCGACGGAAGGCTGCTCACGATCACGGTCGATGCGCTGGGCGCGGCCAGCGGCGCGGCGTCGCCCGGCACCCCTTCGCCCGACTGGCAGGAAATGGCGCCGCCCCGGCGCGCCTCGGCGCCGTCGCCCCAGGCCGCGAGCGCATCGTTGCATCTGCCGGACGATCTGCACTTCGTCTACATGCCCATGTGGAACTGCCAGTACAAGGCGATCACCACTTATCTTTGCCTGCCCCGCTCTTCCACGCTGAGCCGCGTGCCGCATCTGGGATATGCGATCTTGCCGGGCGGCGTGCGTTCCTCGGTCGTGCCCCACCTCGACCTCGCGGTGATGCACCAGGCGCTGCGCGACGGCGAGGACATGCTCCGCGCCGGACGTAAATCCATCATCTCCGTCACGGTGCATGCGCGCACGCTGGAGACGGCGCCGGTCTGGCAGGAATACCGCGCAATCGCCGCGCGCCTTCCGGAGGAGTTGCGCAAGCTGCTCGTCTTCGAACTGGTCGGCCTTGATCGCGGTGCATCCAAAAGCCGCATCGGCGCGCTGACCGGCGCGCTTCGCCCTTTCTGCCGGCGCATTTTCTATCGTGGCGCCATGGACGACGAGGATTTCGACCGGCTGCGCTATCTCGGCATCGACGGCATCAGCCTGCTGCTCCAGCGCGGCAAGGAGACGGAGGCCGAACTGCTGCAGCTGTTCGACAGATTTGCCGGCGCGGCGCGGCGGGCGGGCTTCGCCTCCGCCGTGCATGGCTTGAGCAGCCGTAGCCTGACCATCGCCGCGATCGGCGCCGGCTTCGATCATGTGGATGGCAGTCCGGTCCGCGATCCCGTGGAGGCGCCCGATGCCATGGAGCGGTTCGGCATCGAAGATCTCTATGGGTGATGTCAGCCGATGCGAAAATGCATGACTGATCGGACATGACGGGCGCTGGAAAACTGATCGATTATTTTCCGGAATGTGTAAAGAAGAGCGGATTGACTTGCGGCCTGCCAGAACTTGATGGGCCGCCGTGCCGGTTTCTTTGACGATATCGGGCGGTATCCTTTGGTGCGTGGCCAGAATGGCACAGATGGATTCTTCAGATTCTAAAGCTACGTCGGAAAATTTTACGAATCCCGCGTTTTTTTTTACAAAATAACACCGTCTCTTTCCCGAACATGGCCCTAAGCAATTGATTCGCCGTTTTGGCACAACCTATGCACCAAAAAGTTTGGGTTGTATCTCATATCGCCAGTTCGTTCATCGGAAGCATCGGAGATCGTTCGTACACGTTGTGAACATGATCCGGCCTCTGGGAATGACGACAAAAAATAGGCAGCCGGTCGTAAAGCGGGGTGAGTGGGGCAGACGGGGTTCAACTCGGAAGGACGGGGGCGCAAATGAAGCCAAGACGGATCCTGGTCGCCGATGACCAGCCAATCTATCGGCACGGCCTGGTCGCGGTCCTCTGCGAGACTTTTGCCCGCAAGGTAAAGATCGTTCAGTCGGCATCCTATGCGGAGGGGCGCTGCCTGCTGTTGGAGACCCAGGAGGCTGGCAGCATCGATCTCGTCATCTGTGCTCTCCGCATGGCGGATTTCGACGATTTCGCGGGCCTGCGGCGGTTGCGCGAGGCGGCCGGCACGGCGCCGGTCCTGGTCCTTTCCGACAGCGACTGTGCGGACGATGTCCGCCGGGCGCTTGCCTGCGGCGCGCGGGGTTTCGTCAGCAAGCATGAACGGGAGCCGCTGCTCCGGCTGGCCATCCAGATGGTGATCGAGGATGGCGTTTACGTGCCGACCTGGTATCTGAGCGAGCCGGCGGGCGAGGCGGCCGGCGCGCTCCCGGCGGCGCGGGCATGGCGCGCGCCCGAGAACGGTGCCGCTCCGGTGCGCGGCCGCTTCACGCCGCGCGAGCTGATGGTGCTCCAGCGCATCACCGAGGGCCGCTCGAACAAGGAGATCGCCCGCACGCTCAACATCTCCGAGAGCACGGTGAAGATCCACGTGCGCTCGATCTGTCAGAAGTCGATGGTGAAGAACCGTACTCAGGCGGCGATGCTTGCCTCGAACTGGCCGGACCTGATCGGCGGCGTCAGCCACTGACCGAAAGTACTAGGCCCATCGGCGCGTGCGCAGTTGGGCCAGCCGCGCCCTGCCCTGAATACCTAATCCTTCCTCGCCCCTATACGCAGGCCGGCCGAAGTCGGAACATGCCATGACCTGCGCGGCAATGCCGCGAAGCTCAGCGCGAGGGCGGGCAGATGGAAAACTGGCTCCTTTGGATCGGCAACCTGGCGGAGGATGGCTGGCGCCTCCTTATCGTCATGGCGCAGCAGGCGGCGTCGCTGATCGAAACCGGCGTGAGCATGGCGATTGCCCGCGCGGAAACGATGAGCCTCGCCGAATGGTCGGCGCTGGCTCTGCCCCTGGCGGCGATCCTCTTTCTTCTCGCGCTGCGCCAGGGCCGGCGCATCGCCAGGCTCGAACGGTTGGCGGGCATGCGCGCAATGAACGACTTGAGAGGCGATATCGATCACCTCGAATCGATCCTGACCGCGCATCATCAGGAAATCGAGGCACTGAAATCGCACTTCGTCCATCTGCGCCTGGAGCGCCAGGGCGGCCAGGCCGGCAAGGCGAAGGCATGGTGATGCAGGCAGGCTCCAGCTCCATCAAGGCGGTGGGCGGCGCGCATGGCGCGCCGGACGTGCAGGCGCGGCAGGACCCTTCCTCGCCGCTCTCGGTGTCGGAACTGATGGAACGCATCGCCCTGGCCGGGCGGCAGAAATCCTTGCCCTGGAGTTCGCTGGCCCAGGGCGATGTGGTGCTCGGGCCCGGCGATCTCGCCATCGCCGCCGGGCGAACCGGGCATGGCAAGACGGCGCTGCTCGTCAACCTGCTGGCCTTCTGGCTGGAACGCCATCCCGACCAGACCTTCGCCTTCGTCTCCTACGAACTGCCTCCGGAAGCGGTGCTGCTGCGCCTCATCTCCATCTTCTCGCGCATCGAGGGGGAACGCGGCTGGAGCTATCAGGAAGCGAAGCGTTACATCCAGGGAGAGATCACCGGCCATGGCGGCGCGCATGAGGAACTCGAGCGTGCCATCGCCCGCGTCGCCCGCCTCGAGCAGCGCATCCGCGTCATCTACCAGCCGGACTGGAACGTCGACATCCTGAGCGCGCATATGGCCAACGCGGCCTGGAACTGCCGCTTCGGCGCGGTGCTGGTCGACTATCTCCAGGTCGTGCCGCCGCCGGAAGCGATGCCGGAGGGCCGCGAGCGCGCCATCGGCGCCGTCTCGCGTCGCCTCAAGCAGCTTGCGGTGGCTCTCGAATGCCCGCTGATCGCCGGCGCGCAGGTCAAGGGCGAGGCGGCGCGACTCAGTGAGTTGCCGCCGGGCCGGCTCGAGGATCTGGCGGTGATGGAAGCCATCGGCCGGCGCCGGCCCCAGCTTCATCTCCTTGAAGAGGGCGGCGGCGAACAGGAAGCGGATCTCGTCTTCGGCCTGCTCAACTACCAGGCCGATTATTTCGCCGCGCGCGAGGAGGACGAGGCGCAGCGTCTCGCCCGTATCGAGAATGCCGGCGCGGCGCCCTTCGAGATCGCGGTGATCAAGAACCGCCATGGCCAGCTTGGTTCCGCGGAACTGGTGCTGGAAAGCCATACCGGCTACATCCGCGATCCGGGCATTTTCGGCTACTGACGCCGGCCCGATCCCTCTCCGAAAGTACTAGACCCCACCGTCCGTACTACGTCGCGCGCGGCGCCGGCCTAGGCCGGATGCGCCTTTGCCTAAACGCACCCTCCCGCGTTCCACTGTAAAGGCCGCGCAACAGCGCGGCGAAGCATGGCAATGATGGGAGACCTCCATGTCGAAATTCCTTTCACAGTTCTGGCAGGACGAGGCCGGCATCTCGTCGGTCGAGTACGCGGTCCTGCTGGCTTTCCTCGCCGCCGGCGTGGCGGTGGGTGCGCAGACACTCGGGGAAGCCGTGAGTACGGCACTCGGCGATGCGGCCGATTGCGTGCAGGGAACCTCTGAGGCCTGCGGTGGTGCTGGCGCCGGCGATCCGCCTGCCGGTGGCTGATGATCGTGGTCTTTATCGGTCTAGCGGCGTGTATCGCCGCTAGACCGGAGTTCTTGTGACCTTAAAGCCCGAGGAGCCGGACAATGAAGATGCGCGCGATCTGGATTCTGGCACTGGCGCTGATCCTGGCGGCCTTTTCCGTCTACATGGCCAAGGGCTGGCTCGACCGCCAGGCGCGCGGCACGGCGCAGGCCCCGGCGCCGATCCCGACAGTGAACGTGGTCGTGGCCAAGGTCCCGCTGCCGTTCGGCGCGACGATCCGCAAGGAACAGCTTCGCCTGGTGCAATGGCCGAAGGCGGCGGCGCCAGAGGGCACCTTTACGAGCTTCGCCGAGATCCTGGGCGAAAGCGGCGCGGAAGACCGGGTCGCGTTGCGCCCGATCGAGGCCAACGAGCCGCTGATGAAATCCAAAGTCTCGGGCTTCGGCGGCCGCGCCTCGCTCTCCGCCCTGGTCTCGCCGGACATGCGCGCGGCGACCATCCGCATCAACGACGTGCGCGGCGTCGCCGGCTTCATCCTGCCGGGCGACCGGGTGGACGTGCTGCTCACGCGCGAGATTTCCGAACGCAACCCGATTACCGACATCCTGCTGCAGAACCTCAAGGTGCTCGCCATCGACCAGGATGCGAACGAGGCCAAGGACCGGCCCTCCATCGCCAAGGCGGCGACGCTGGAGGTGACGCCGGAACAGGCGCAGAAACTCGTGCTGGCGCAGCAGGTGGGCGTGCTCTCGCTGGCGCTGCGCCACATCGCCAATGCCGCGCCGGAGAAGGTGCAGACCATCGGCCTCAAGGACCTGCGCATCGGCGAGGCGAACGAGCCGGCGCCGCAGCCCGAGAAAAAGGTGACCGTGGTGCGCACCGCCGTCCCGCGTCAGGAGCCGGGCCCCTCCGTCCGCATCACGCGCGGCACGCAGAGCACCAACTACGAGCTCAAGTCCGACCAGATCAGCACCGGCATCCTGCAGCCGCCGCAGCCGGCACCGCAGAGCCAGATGCCGGCGACCGGCGCGCCGCAGCCCATCGGCGCCGTGCCGGCGCCGGAGCGGCGCAGCGATGCCGGGGCGGGTGGGGAAGGTGGCCGCGCGCGGCAGTAGGGCCCGCGCGAGCGCATGCTTCGAGTGCAAGAACAAGGGGGAGTGGCACATGCGTCCGCGTCACAAGGTCAAGTTGGCATCCATCCGCCGTATCAATCCGTTCCTGTTCCTGCCGCTCCTCCTCGCGGCATGGCTTCTCTCGCTTCCCGTCCTCGGCCAGGTGCAGCTCCAGCCGGGCCGGCCGCTGCAGGTCGACCGCGAGACCTCGCGACATGCCGGTGAGTTCGTGGTGCCGGTGAACAAGTCGCAGATCCTGAGCCTCGACCAGCGCTTCTCCGACCTGCTGGTCGGCAATTCGGAGATTGCCGACGTGCTGGCGCTGACCGACCGCACCATCTATGTGCTCGGCAAGAAGCTGGGCTCGACCAGCCTCACCATCTATGCGCCGGGCCGCCAGCTCATCGCCGTGCTCGATCTCACGGTCGGACTCGATACCGAAGGGCTCAAGTCGCGCCTGCACGAACTCATGCCCTCCGAGACCATCGAGGTGCGCGCGGTCAACGGCTCGCTGGTGCTGAGCGGCACCGTCTCCTCGGCTTCCGCCCTGTCGCGAGCGCTGGCGGTGGCGGAACGCTATGCGCCGGGCAACGTTTCCAACCTGCTCAGCATCCGGGGCAGCCAGCAGGTCATGCTGGAGGTGCGATTCGCCGAGGTCTCGCGCAACCTGATGAAGGATATCAGCGTCAATACCAATGTCTCCAACAACGACTTCTCCTTCACCACCGGCACCGCCTTCCTGAGCGGCCTGCTCGCGCCCTCCACCTTCGGGGTCGGTACGCTCGCCATCACTGCCGGTTCGGTCGCCATCGACCTGTTGCTGGAAGCGCTCGAGCGCAAGGGCGTGGTCAAGACACTGGCCGAGCCGAACCTGATCGCCATGTCCGGCGATACGGCGAGCTTCCTTGCCGGCGGCGAGTTCCCGGTCCCGGTGGCCCAGCAGGGTGGTGCCGGCGGCAACGTGGCGATCACGGTCGAGTTCAAGGAGTTCGGCGTCAGCCTCGCCTTCACGCCGACCGTGCTCGAAGGCGGCATGATCAACCTGCTCGTGGCGCCGGAAGTGAGCCGCATCGACCCCAACAACTCGGTCACGCTGCAGGGCTTCGTCATTCCGGGCCTGACGACGCGACGGGCGCGCACCACGGTCGAGCTGCGCGACGGCGAGAGCTTCGCCATCGCCGGCCTGATCCAGAGCGACTTCCAGGACACGGTGCGGCAGTTCCCGGGCCTGGCCGAGGTGCCGATCCTGGGCGCGCTGATGCGCTCGAGCGACTTCCAGCGCAACGAGACCGAACTGGTCATCATCGTGACGCCGCGCCTGGTCAAGCCGACGCGTGCCGGGCGGCTGCTCACGCCGGCGGATGGCTTCCTGCCGCCCTCCGACTTCGATCTGTTCCTGATGGGCCGGCCGGAAGCGGGCGCCTCGGGACAGCTTCCCGCCGGCGCGCGGGCGCTTGGCGCCTCGAGTGCCGGCGGCATCGTCGGCGCCCATGGCCATATCGTGAAATGAACATAGCAGCGATCGGGGACATCCCATGAGCAAGCGTATCCGTCCAGGTCTCGCCGCAATCCTCTTGCTGGCTGTCGCTTCCTGCTCGGCGCCACCCGCCCTCAACCCGAGCTTCGGCGAGGCGGTCCGGCGCAACATGCAGCAGCACATCATCGATCCCGATCCGGTCTATGCGCAGGAGGAAACCCTGACCTCCGGGCCGCGCGCCGCCGGGGCCATCGACCGTTACGAAAAAGGCCGCGTGACGCCCATCGTCGTGCCGCGCACCACCACCATCGGGTCGGGTGGCATGGGCGCCAGGCCGCAGTGAGCGGAGACGGGCGATGACCTTGCGCGAGCGACGCAATCTCCCGCCCACATCACCCCGCTTCTGGCGGGATGAACGAGGCGCGGTCGCGGTCATGGTCGGTATCGCCGCTGGCGCGCTGGTCGGCGTCACCGCGCTCGCCATCGAACTGGGCAAGGCCTGGAACCTGCAGACCGAGCTGCAACATGCCGCCGATGCCTCGGCCCTTGCCGGCGCGACGCAGCTCGACCGCACCGACGGCGCGCGCGAGCGGGCGCGGACGGCGGCCACGGGCGGGCTCGCCCAGAACCAGCAGCGTTTCGCCTCCGACGGACAGGGTGCCAACGTCACCATCACCGCCGAGGATATCCGCTTCCTGGTCTCGCTTGGCGGGCCGGTGGCGACCTCCGACGACACCGCCAACTTCATCGAAGTGACCGCGGCACCGCGCACCGTCGCCTGGCCCTTCGCGCGCCTGGTCGGCGGTCCGGCCAGCGCCCAGACCAGCGCCCGCGCCGTGGCCGGCATGGGCACCGCCTATTGCAAGGTGCCGCCCATGTTCTTCTGCGCGCCGGCCGATCCGGCGGCGCTCGCGCCGGGCAACGGCGTCTGGATGAAAGGCAAGAACAACGGCGACAGCACCGCCTGGGGGCCCGGCAATTTCGGCCTGCTGGCGCTCCAGCAATTCGATGGGTCCACCTCGCTCAGCGCCTCGCTCATCACCGATGCCATGGCGCGGGTCAATCCGATCGCCGAATGTTTCAGTCCCGACGGCGATGTCGAGACCAAGCCCGGCCAGACGACAAGCATCGCCGATGGCATCAACATGCGCTTCGACATCTATCCGCAGGGCACGCACCAGGTGCCGCCGGGCGAGCCCGCGGTGCGCAACAACCCGCAATACCGGCCGAGTGCCAACAACGTGAAGGGGCTGTGGCGGGACGGGACGAACTGCAACCTCGCATCCGGCGGTGCGAAGGGCTGGAAGCTGCCGCCGGCGGGCGAGCGCTTCGACGGACCGGGCCAGCATGCCGATCTCGCCGCCAATCCGATCCGCGCGATGGGTTATCCGCGCGACAACTGCGCCTATCCGTCGAGCCCGACCAATCCTTCCGGCGGTACCTGCGTCCCGGCCAGCGCTGATGGCGTCAACGGACGCTTCGGCGATGGCCTCTGGGACATCGACACCTATCTCCGCGTCAATCATCCTGGCATGACGCCGGCCGCCCTGCTGGCGCTCGCCGACGATCCGGACAACGGTTATGGCAATGGCGATGGTCGCGTCAGCCGGTGGGAGATGCACCAGTGGGAGGTGGCCAACGGCGCGGTGCCGCACGACGCCCCTAACGGCGAACTCGGCAACCCGGTCTGCAACACCACGACCGGGCCGGCGGATGCGCTCGACCGGCGCGTGATGACGGTGGCAGTCCTCGACTGCACCGGCCTTGCCGGCACGGCCGAGGTGACGCCGACGACCTACTACAACGTCTTCCTGACCGAGCCGGTCGGCGTCTTCGGCGATCCGCCGGACAACAAGAGCATCTATGTGGAGATCATCGGTCCGGCGGCGGAACCGGATTTCGAGGCCAAGATCGCCCGCTACATCATCCAGCTCTACGAGTAGGCCATGCGCGCATCGCTCTTCAGAGGGATCAGGCGGATTGGCGGCGAGCAGGGCGGCGTCGCCGCGGTGGAGTTCGCGCTGGTCATGCCGATCCTGCTGCTGCTGCTCTTCGGCAGCATCGAGCTCGGCCGGCTGATGCGCGACTATCACGTGGCGAGCAAGGGCGTGCGCGATGCCGGGCGCTTCCTTTCCCGCGTGCCCGCCTCCTGCACGGCGCCAGGTGCCGGCACCATCGCCGCCGACGAACTGACGCGCGCGCGCAACCTGGCGCTGACCGGACGGGTGCAGGCCCCCAGTACCCCTGGCGACTACCTGCTGCCCTACTGGACCGACCCGGCCTCCATCGCCATCGAAGTGGACTGCGTGGCCAACGATGGCAGCTATGCGGGTCTCTATGCCGCCAGTGCCTTCATCGCGCGGCTGACGGTGACGGCGACCGTGCCCTTTACCTTCGTCTCCGGCTACGTCTTCGCCGAGGACGGGCTGAATTTCAGTATCGCGCATAACCAGGTGAGCGTCGGTGAATAGGCTTGCGACATGGACGCGATGCGCGCGCTTCGGCCGCGAGCCGGACGGGACCAGCGCGGTCGAGTTCGCGCTCATCGTTCCGCTCTTTCTCATGCTGATCTTCGGCATCGTCGATTTCAGCCGCGCGCTCTGGGCCTGGAACCAGGCGGAGAAGGCGACGCAGGCCGGAGTGCGCTTCGCCGTCGTCAACAACCTGGTCGCCGGCGGTCTGAATTTCGACGGCGTGCCGCTCGCCGGCGGGAGCGGCCTGCCGGTGCCCGTCGCGGCGGTAAACAACGGCAATCCGATCGTCTGCACTTCGACCTCGGCCGGCGCGGTGAGCTGCGCGCCCAATGGCTGGGGACCGGTCAACACGGCGGCCTTCAACGCCATCGTTGCCCGTATGCAGGTGTTCTTCGCCGCCATCGGCCCCGAGAACGTGGTGATCGAGTATCGCCATGTCGGCCTTGGCTTCGCCGGAAATCCGTATGGACCGGACATCGCGCCCGCCGTCACCGTGCGCCTGACCGGCCTCGCCTTCAACTTCCTCACCCCCATCGTCGCCGGGCTGGTGTCGATCCCGATGCCGGCCTTCGCCGCCACCCTGACGGGCGAGGATCTATCGAGCTAGGAGCGGGCGGCCGGTCGGGCACGCCAACGGGAAAGTCGAGATGAACGCGATGACGCCAACGAGCCATGAGCTACCCGCCGCGACCAGCCTGCTCGCGATTACGCGCACGGGCGAAGCCGGCGCGGCGCTGCGCGAGGCCTGCGCGCAGATCAACGGCTCGAGGGTCGCGCTCCGCATCCTGAGCGCCGACGGCTTCTCCTGGGGTGCCGGCGAGCGACGGCCGGATGCGATCATCGTCGAAGTCGATCCGCGCGACCAGCGGGCACTTTCACTCGCCGGCGGACTGCTGCGCAGGCATTTCGCCGATACGCCGGCCATTGCCACAGGGGCGGACTGCACGCTCCAGGACGTCCGTCAGTTCATGCGGCATGGCTTCGCCGATTTCCTGCCGATGCCGGTCACGCGAGCCGACCTGATCGAGTCGCTGCGCAACCTGACGCGCCTCGCGTCCGGCCAGCGGGCGGCGACGCGGCAGGGCCGGATCGTCACCTTCCTCAAGGGCGGCGGCGGGGCCGGGGCCACCACCCTGGCGGTGCAGTCGGCCTCGGCGATCGCCACCGATCGCGCCGCCGGTCAGCCGCGCACCTGCATCCTCGATCTCGACGTGCAGTTCGGCACAGTCGCGCTCTATCTCGACCTCGACGAGAAGATCGACTGGGGCGAGCTGCTGGCGGCGCCGGAGCGGCTCGACGCGGCGCTGTTCCGCGGCCTGCTGCGCCGTCACGCAAGCGGGGTATCGGTGCTGCCGGCGCCAAGCGACATGCTGCCGCTCGACAGGGTGTCGGATGAGTTCGTCGGCGCCCTCCTGAAGGCGGCGCGCGACGAGTTCGACTATGTGTTCATCGACCTTCCGGAAGCCTGGACCACCTGGAGCTATTCGGTTCTGCGCCAGTCCGACCTCGTCGTCCTGGTGACGCAGACCGGTGTTTCAGGCATCCGCCAGGCGCGTCGCCAGCTCGACACCTTGCGCGCGCACGGGCTGGACGAGGGGGCGGTCCGGGTCGTGCTCAACCGCTTCGCCGGTGGCTGGTTCCGCCGCCGCGCACTTGCCCGGGTCGAAAAGGCACTGAACCACGCCGTCGATTTCTGCGTGCCCAGCGATTACCGCACGGTCTCCGAGGCGCTCGATCACGGCGTGCGACTTGCCGACGTGAAGCGACGCTCGGCCGTGGAGAAGGGCGTGACCCGCATGGTTCGCGCCATCGTCAGCCAGGTCGGCACGGGCCGGCCGGAGTCGAGAGCGGAGATTCCGACATGATGTTCGCCAAGTCGAAGCCCAAACAGACCGACCCGCGCAAGACGTTCGAGGTCGTGGCAGAGACGGTGCCGGTCGACGTGATCGAGCTGGACGAGCCGGCGCACCGTGTCTCGATGCGCTACATCGAGCTCAAGGTACGCTTGCACCAGCGGCTCCTGGACGCGATCAACCTGTCGGTGATCGACAAGATGCCGCTCGAGCAGTTCCGCCACGAGGTGGGCGACGTGGTGCGCGAACTTCTGCTCGAGGAAAAGACCGCCCTCAATTCCGGCGAGCAGACCCGCCTGGTCAACGACATCCTGGACGAAGTGCTGGGCCTTGGTCCGCTCGAGCCGCTGCTGAAGGACACCACCATCACCGATATCCTGGTCAACACCAGCAGGCTGGTCTTCGTCGAGCGCTTCGGCCGCCTGCAGCTCACCGCCGTTCGCTTCAAGGACGACCGCCATCTGCTGCGGATCATCAACAAGATCGTGGCGGCGGTCGGCCGGCGCGTCGACGAGAGCCAGCCCATGGTCGATGCGCGTCTTGCCGATGGATCGCGCGTCAACGCCATCATTCCGCCGCTGGCCGTCGACGGGCCGCTCCTTTCCATCCGCAAGTTCGCGGCGGAGCGGATCAACATGGCAAAGCTGGTGGAGCTCGGCACGGTGCCTAAGGAATGCGCCCTGCTGCTCGAGGCGATCGTCAGGGCACGGCGCAACGTGCTGATCTCGGGAGGAACCGGCAGCGGCAAGACGACGATGCTCAATGCCATGTCGGCCTTCATCGATGGCGAGCATCGCATCGTCACCATCGAGGACGCCGCCGAACTGCAACTCCAGCAGCTTCATGTGGCGCGCATGGAAACCCGCCCGCCGAACATCGAAGGAAAGGGCGAGGTAACGCAGCGACACCTGGTGAAGAACGCGCTCCGCATGCGCCCCGACCGGATCATCGTGGGCGAGGTGCGCGCCGGAGAGGCCTTCGACATGCTCCAGGCCATGAATACCGGCCATGAAGGGTCCATGACGACGATCCATGCCAATAGCTGTCGCGATGCGATCTCGCGCCTCGAGCAGATGATCGGCATGGCGGGCATGGACGTGCCGGCGAAGAGCATGCGCGCCCAGATCTCCTCCGCCATCAATGTCGTGCTGCAGCTCGAGCGGATGAGCGATGGCAGGCGGCGTCTTATCAGCCTGAGCGAGGTCACCGGCATGGAGGCGGATGTGATCCAGATGCAGGAGATCTTCCGTTTCGAGCGGCTCGGGACCGAGGCGGACGGCCGCATCAATGGCCGTCACGTGGCGAGCGGCATACGGCCGAAATTCATGCGCGAGTTCGAGACACGAGGCATCCGCGTGCCGGCCGACCTCTTCGACCCCAACCGCACCATCGTCTAGGGGGAGCGCGTCATGCCCGATCCGATCCTGCTGATCTATGCCGCGATCTTCATCGCCGCCATCCTTCTGGTGGAAGGCATCTTCTACCTCGTTCAGGACAGCGTGGTCGGGCCGCGGAGGGTCAACCGGCGCATGCAGATGCTCAATGCCGGCCATGGCAGGCGGGAAGTGCACGAGATGCTGCGCCGGAGGCCCGACCCCGGCGCCGGCCTGCCGGAGCCCCTGCGCGGCATGCTGCGGCGGCTCGACCAGCTCGTCGTCGAGTCGGGCGTGCGCATTTCGACCTTCACGCTGCTCCTGGTCATGTCCGGCCTTGGCTTCGGCGCCGTTTTCCTCGTCACCAGCCTGGTGGCGGCGCGCCAGATCCCGCTCGCCTTCGCCTCGCCGCCGGGCCTCCTCGGCATCGCGCTGCTGGCCGGCGTGGGCCTGCCGCTCGGGCGCATCCTGCAGATGCGCCGCCGCCGCAAGAAGAAGTTCGCCGAACAGCTTGCCAATGCGCTTGACCTGATGGTGCGCAGCCTGCAGGCCGGCCATCCGATTCCGGCAGCGCTCGACATGGTGAGCAGCGAGATGCCCGACCCGATCGGCACCGAGTTCGGCATCGTCGTCGATGAGATGACCTACGGGATGCACCTGAATGAGGCGCTGGAGAACCTGACGCGGCGCGTCGGCGTCGATGACCTGAAGTTCGTCGAGGTGGCGATCAACATACAGCACGAGACCGGCGGCAACCTGGCGGAGACGCTCCAGGGTCTCGCCAACGTCATCCGGGACCGCTTTCGCATGTTCAAGAAGATCCGGGTTCTGTCCTCGGAAGGTCGCCTCTCGGCGCGGATCCTCGCCGTACTGCCCTTCGTCTTCGCCGGTTTCATGCTGGTCGGGAATCCCGACTTCTACTTGGCCGTTGTCCGCGATCCGCTCTTCGTGCCGGGCGTGGCGATCGCGCTTGCGCTCGAACTGTTCGGAATCCTGATCATGTGGAAGCTCGTGAACTTCAAGGTGTGAGGAGGAGCCGGTCATGGACAAGCTGCTTGGCACCCTGCAGGACCTGACGCAGACGCCGCTCGGCGCCATCCCACCAGAGTTCGCCATCCTTGCAGGCATCTTCGGCGCGGTGCTGCTGACCGTGATCGGACTGACGCTGCTGCCGCGCGGGCAGGGCGCGGTCGAGCGCCGGATGGGGGGCGATGCCGTCCCGGGCGCCGCGCAGGCTTCGATCCGCTTCGACCAGGGTCAGGTCCGTTGGGCCGGGATGCTCAAGGCATTCGAGCAATATCTGGGCCCGATGCCAGAGGCGGGCCGCTCGGGCATCGGGCTGCTGCTGGTGCGTGCCGGCTATCTGGGGCCGAATGCGCCGCGTCTTTACTACATCCTGCGCATCCTTCTCGCGGCTGGCCTGCCGCTCGCCTTTCTCGCGATATCACCGCTGTTTCCGCGCCTCGATACGCAGGCGATCATGTTCATTGCCGCCGGCTGCGCCGGTCTCGGCCTCTACCTGCCGTGGCGCTTCGTCAGCTCGAAGGCGGAGGCGCGCCAGTCGGCGATAGCAAACAGCTTCCCCGACGCCCTCGACATGCTGGTCGTCTGCGTCGAGGCTGGCATCGGCCTTGACGCAGCCTTCACCAAGGTTGGCATGCAGATCGAGCGGGCGCATCCGGTGCTTGCCTCGCACTTCGCCATGGTGGCGCTAGAACTGCGCGCGGGGAAGAGCCGGGAGGACGCGCTCCGCAACTTCGCGTTGCGTACCGGCGTCGAGGAGATCCGCGCGTTCACCACCCTGCTGATCCAGTCGGAGGCGCTTGGCGCCAGCGTGGCGCGCACGCTGCGCGTCTATGCCGAGGAGATGCGGACCAAGCGTATGCTGCGGGCCGAGGAGATTGCGCACAAACTGCCGGTCAAACTCGTCTTTCCGCTCGTCACCTGCATCCTGCCGGCGATGATCACGGCCGTCCTGCTGCCGGCGATCATCCGCATCGTGCGGCAGGTCCTGCCACACCTCTGAGATCCGGGAAGGGGGAAGAAATGACACGCACGATCATTGTCCTTCTCGCAGCCGCCGCCACGCTCGGCGGGTGCGCGGGCACGGCGCCGGACGTGCGCGCCGTCTGGCATGGGGCGGAGAAATCGGCCGGCGTGACGCCAGAGGAGATGCGGGCGCGCGGCGTCGAACATTTCCGCGCCGGGCGCTATGGCATGGCGATCAATGCCTTCCAGGCGGCCATAGATGCGGGCGAGGCGGGTGTCGAGACGCTGAACGGCCTTGGCGCCAGCTATGACCGTATCGGCCGGCACGACCTTGCCGAACGTGCCTACCGGCGCGCGCTCAAGCTCGAGCCGCAATCCGCGCAGACCCTGAACAATATCGGCTTCTCGTATCTGATGCGGGGACGGGTCGACGTGGCGGCCGCTTTTCTCATGGACGCGGAGGCACAGGCGCCCGACAGCCTCGCCGTCGCGGTCAACCTCCAGGCGGCGCAGGATGCGCTGCAGGGCGAGACAGAACGCAAAACCGCGCGCGCCGAGCCGGCCGCCGCACCCGTTGCCGACAAGGTCGCGATGCCGCTCATGCGCATCGAGCGCCGCACTCCCTCGGTCCAGCATCTGGTGACCTATCGGGACCAGGGCCGCGCCGCCGTGATCCGGATCGGCGTCCAGCCGGCGGAGGAGCGGGCGGTCAGCGTGGCGGCACTGCCGCCACCACCACAGGCGCCGCGATTGCCCGCCGCGCCCGAGAAGCCGGTTGCCGCGCGGTCGTCGGGAGCGCCGGTGATAGAGATCTCGAACGGCGCCGGCCGCAACGGCCTGGCCGCGCGCACGCGCGACTGGCTGCGTGCCGAGGGTATTGCCGTGCAGCGTCTGACCAATGCCGATCACTTCAACCACCACGAGACGACGATCTACTTCCGCGCGCCATGGCAGGAACTCGCCGCAAGGCTCGCCGATCTGATGCCGGTCGGGGTCACGCTGCGCCAGCAGGACGACCTTCGTTCGGGCATCCGATTGGAACTCGGCGCCGATTTCCTGCGTCACGACGACGGGCAGACCGTCATCACCAAGGAGAAGTCCAATGCGATATCGGGTTGATGGGGGTCGATGCCGGGATCTGCGCGCCGGCGCCATAATTCTTGCCGGCGTCCTGCTGCTCGGGGGCTGCGCCGGCATGGCCGGGCGCGAGCAGGCGGCTGCCGTGCCGGCGGCGCCCGCGCCTGGCATCGCCGACCGCACGCTCGATCTCGCGGAAAGAGCCATCGCGGAAGGACGGGTCGGCGATGCCAAGGTTCTGCTCGACCGGCTGGCGGTCGCCGGGCTCGAATCGCCGAGGCTCGAACTGGCACAGGGCGAACTGCAATTGGCGCTCGACCAGCCCAAGCGCGCCCTCGCGCTGTTCGAGGCCGCATCCCGCGCCGAAGACCTGGCGGCGCCGGCCCTGCAGGGGATGGGCCTCGCCTTGCTGCGTCTGGGCCGCACCGAGCTTGCCCTGCCCAAGCTCGCGCAGGCGGCGAAACTCGATCCCGCGCTCTGGCGCGCCTGGAACGGGCTTGGCGTATGTCACGACCGCGCTGGTGAGTTCGCCGAAGCGGAACAGGCCTATGGCAAGGCGCTGGCGATCCATCCGAGATCGGCGCTGATCCGCAACAATCGCGGCTTCTCGCGCCTCATGCAGCGGCGCACCGACGAGGCCATGGCCGATCTCGCGGAGGCGCTTCGCCTCAGTCCGAACCTGAAGCCGGCGCAGGAGAACATGCGTCTGGCGCTGGCCTGGAAGGGTGACTACGAAAGTGCCATTTCCGGCGTGCATGGCCGGGAGGCGAGCACGGTTCTCAACAATGTTGGCTATATCGCCATGCTGCGCGGCGATCTGGAGAGCGCCGAATCGTATCTGCTGCGCGCCATGGAGGCGAGCCCGAGCTTCGACACCGCGGCCTCGCGCAACCTGTCCTATCTCAAGACGCTTGGTCGCGGCGCGGAGAAGCCGCAATGAACGTGACGGCCTCGATTTCCGGATTGAACCATATGGCGGTGGCGTCGGCCTTCGTGCTGCTTTTCGCCCTGGCGGCCCTGTCGGATCTGCGCCGTTTCGTCATTCCCAACGCGATCGTGCTGGCGCTCGGCGCGCTCTTCGTCATTGCCCGGCTGCTGGTATGGGACGGCGTGGCCTGGCATTCGCACTTTGGGGCGGCCGCGCTGATTCTGGCGCTCGGGCTGCTCGCCTACCGTTTCCGCGTGCTGGCGGCGGGCGACGTCAAGCTGCTCAGCGTGGCGGCGCTCTGGTGCGGTCTCGGGCATCTGCCGGCGCTGGTCTTCGCCGTGGGCATTGCCGGCGCGGTCCTTGCGATCGCCCTGCTCGCGCTGCGCCACGCCATCGCGGTCCTGGCGGTGGCGCGACCGGAAGTGGGGCGAATCGCGCTGCACCGCGCGCTGATCCTGGGCGAGGGGATTCCCTACGGCCTGGCGATCGCGGCGGGCAGCATCTGGACCGGCGCCAGACATCTCATTGCCTGAGGGCGCCGGCTCGGCGCGGAACGGGACTGCTGTCATGGAAAAGCAGATACTCGATCATCAGATGACCGGCGCGGAACTCCGGCGGATCGGCGCGAGCGAGATCAACCAGCGCCTGCGCCAGCGCATAGAGATGATCGCCAACATGCTGGACGGCATGCCCTGCGCGGAAGCGGCTCGGACAGTCAATATCAGCCAGCATCGCGCCTATTACTGGCTTGCGCGCTTCGAGGCGCGCGGGCTTGACGGCCTGCGCGATCATCCACGCCCGGGCCGGCCGAAGAAGATCGACGAGCACGCCGCACAATATGTCGTACTCCGGCTGGACAAGTTGAAGAGGTCCCGCACGGCGCCGTCCGCCGGATCGACTGCCATGCTGGTGCGCGACATCCTCCGCAAGGAACTGGGTATCGATTGCGGCCTGTCGGTGGCCTATTCGCTGGTCCGGCGGCTGCGCGACGAGGAGCGACAGAACGCCGCAGCCGGCGCGCGAGCCGCATCCGCAGGGGGCGCGCGCGACTGACCGGCGGGGGCGAAATCAACCGATCGTGAACCATTTGTAAAGCCTGTCCATGGCAGGATTCGGCCCGGAAAGGGACGGATCGGCATGCGCATCTTCACAATCCTGGTCAGGCTATTCCTGCTCGCGATCCTGGTAAGGATCGCCTTCGAGGGGTTTCTCGGCCCCGGCCTGGTCCTGGGCAGCCTGATCCTGCTGCTTTCCTGGCGCGACATCCTGAAGGCCCGCGCCGGGCACTCGCCCGCCGATGCCTGACCCGTGCGGCCCGGGGCCCGGCCGGCTCGACGCAAGCCGCTATACCTGAAGGCGGAATCGGCTTAAAGCTCCATCCCGTTACTTCTCTGGGGGCACGGCCCGCTTGCGGCCGTGCGGGGCGCATGGCAAATCCCTTGAAACGCAAACTTGCCTCGGGCGCGAGCTGCATTGGCGCCTGGATGGTGACATCCTCGGCGGACATGGCCGAGATTCTTGCCTATTCGGGGCTAGACTTCCTGCTGATCGACCATGAACACGGGCAGGGCTCGATCGAGACCGCGATCGCCCAGATGCGGGCGATGAAGGGCACGGACTGCACCGCCGTGCTGCGCGTTCCCGCCAATGACCGGGTCTATATCAAGCGCGTGCTCGATGCTGGCGTGGGCGGCATCATGGTGCCGGCGATCGGCACCGCCAGCGAGGCGCGCGCGGCGGTGGCGTCCTGCCGCTATCCACCGGACGGCCAGCGTGGGGCCTTTGCCGGCATGCGGGCAATGCAATTCGGCGCGATGGCGGATTATCACGCATCCGCCTGGGATGATCTTCTGGTCGTCCTGCAGATCGAATCCGCGGCCGCGGTCAGCGAGATTCCCGCCATCGGCGAGGTTGAAGGGGTCGATGTGCTGTTCATCGGACCGCGCGATCTGTCCGCTTCGATCGGTCGGCTCAACCGCTTCGAGGATCCAGCGGTGCGCGCGCTGACCGCCGAGGCCGAGCGAGCCATCGCGGCCACGGGGCGCATCCTCGGCAGCACGGCGAGCAGCGGCGCGGCTGCGGCGGAAATGGCGGGACGGGGCTATCGCTTCCTCATCGCCGGCAGCGATGCCACCTTGCTGTTGCAGGGAACAAGAAGCATGCTGGCGGCGGCCGGGCGTTGAGCGTCCGGACCTTCGGAGCGAAACTTCGTGACCAATACCAGCCCGACCGCGATCCTGCTCAATATCGGCCATGCGATGGACCATTGGATCCTCGTGGTCTTTGCCTATTCGTGGGGCGTGATCGCCGGCGCCTGGGGCACGGAATGGACCGAACTCACTCCTTACAACTACGGCGCCATCTTCATGTTCGGTGCCGGCTCGATCCTGTCCGGCCGGCTTGGCGATCTCTGGGGCCGCCGCGTCATGATGCTGATCTTCTTCTTCGGCATGGGCCTGTCCTGTTTCCTGATCGCGCTCTGCACCAATCCCTGGCAGATCGGCGCGGCCTTGACCCTCATGGGAGCCTTCGCCTCGATCTATCACCCGGTCGGGATACCGATGCTGGTGCAGAACGCCGCCCGTCCTGGCTTCACCATCGGCGTCAACGGCCTCGCCGGCAATCTCGGCATCGCCATCGCCGCCGGCATCTCCGTCTATGTGGCGACCAACCACGGCTGGCAGAGCGCCTTCATCCTGCCCGGCCTGATCTGCATCGCTGCGGGCATCGCCTTCTGGTGGCTGGTGCCGCAGGAGAGCGAGGCCCCGGCGCAGCGCAAGCCGAAGCTGCTCGACCTGCCGCCCGGAACCATGGCCACTGTCTTTGCGGTCATGACCGTCACTGCCGTCACCGGGAGCATCATCTTCAACTTCACGACCAACGGCAATGGCGAGTTGCTGCGCGCGCGCGCCGCTGCGCTGGCGGAAGATCCGGCGCTGCTCGCGCTCATGCTGTTTGCCGTTTTCGCGCTGGCCTCCTTGGCGCAGCTCGTGGTTGGCAAGCTGATCGACCGCTATCCGCTCAAGCGCCTCTATCTTACGATCGCCGGCCTGCAGGTGCCGCTGTTCCTGCTCGCCTCGCAGGCGGAAGGGATCGGCCTGTTCTTCCTGGTGATCGTCTTCATGCTGCTGGTCTTCGGC
The DNA here is from genome assembly GCA_026126215.1 of Alphaproteobacteria bacterium. Lineage (GTDB taxonomy): Bacteria > Pseudomonadota > Alphaproteobacteria > Ferrovibrionales > Ferrovibrionaceae > JAHCJQ01. The sequence continues at coordinate 5,167 of JAHCJQ010000033.1, read as the reverse complement.
GCCATCCCCTTCACCGACGCGATGATCGTCAAGTACGTCGACGACCGGATGCGTTCGCGCGTGACCGGGCTGCGGCTGGCCATCGGCTTTCTCGTCAGCTCGTTCGCGGTGGCGCTGATCGGGCCGGCGGTCAAGGTCGCCGGTTTCGGCGCCATGCTGATCCTGCTCGCCGCCGTCGCCGCCTGTTCGGTCGTGGCGATCATGTTCCTGCCAGGCAACGAGCCCGCGTTGCGGCGCGCCACCGAAGCTGCCGAATGAGGCTCCACATCTAGCGCCGGTTCGCGCGCCAGACCAGGAACAGCGCCGGAACCGCCAGCGCGAAGCCGGTCAGGGCGAATTCGATGTTGCTGAGGCCGATATGGGCGCCGCCCGGCGCCGCGAAGGACAGGCCGGCGATCACCATGAGCGCCAGCACCGGCCAGCGCAACGGCCATTTCGTATCGATCCGGCCGATGCCGATCACATAGCCCTGGAGCGCAGCGGCGATGAGCGCGGTGCCGACAAAGGCGCTGATCGTCACTTCGATCACGTCAAAAGTGGAGCCGACCAGGATCAGCGCCGGATTCAGCACGAAGAAGAACGGGATAATGTAGATGATCGAGCCGAGCCGCATCGCCTCGAAGCCGGTGCGCATCGGATCGCTGCCGGCAAGGCTCGCCGCCGCGAAGGCGCCAAGCGCCACCGGCGGGGTGATGAAGGAGAGCATGCCCCAGTACATGATGAAGAGATGCACCGCCATCGGTTCGAGCCCGATCTTGACCAGCGCCGGGGCGAGCAGCACGGCGAGAAAGATGTAGCAGGCCGTCACCGTCATGCCCATGCCGAGGATGAAGCTCGTAATGGCGCCCATCGCCAGCAGCACCAGCGGCTGGTTGCCGGCGAGGTAGAGAAGGCCATTGGCAAAAGAGCCGATCACTCCGGTCATGGAAAGCGCGCCAACGATCATGCCGACGCCAAGCAGAAGCACGGCGATCTCGACGAAGATGCGGCCGACGCCATCCAGGAAGCGCAGGAGTTCCGGCCAACCCCAGCGGGCATGGGGCATGATCTGGTTCACCACCAGAAGCAGGCCGGTCGCATAGAACGGCGCCAGCACCTCCTGCTTCAGATAGAGCAGCATGAATATCAGCAGCACGAAGACGGTGATGTAGTGCCAGCCGCGCTTGAAGGTGGTCCAGGCCGAGGGCAGCTCGGCGCGGGGCAGGCCCGTCATGCCGTTTCGCGCCGCATAGGCGTCGATCTGCATGAACAGGCCGAAATAGTAGAGGAGCGAGGGCACCGCGGCGGCGATGCAGACTTCGATGTAGGGCACGTTGAGGAAGGTCGCCATGACGAAGGCGGTGGCCCCCATTACCGGCGGCATGAGCACGCCGCCCGTCGAAGCGCAGGTTTCGACGCCCCCGGCGAAAGCCGGGCGGAAGCCGGTACGCTTCATGGCGGGAATGGTCATCGAGCCGGTCGTCAGCACGTTGGTGACCACGCTGCCGCTCATCGAGCCGAGCAGGCCGGAGGCAAAGATCGCGACCTTCGCCGCGCCGCCGCGCACGCCACCGAACAGCGCGAAGGACATGTTGATGAAGAACTCGCCGGCACCGGTATGCTGCAGCGCCGCGCCAAACAGCAGGAAGCCGATGACGAGGGTGGCGAAGGCGCGCATCGGGATGCCGAAGATGCTTTCCGTCGAGAGCGCGTGATAGGCGGCGACGTCCTGCAACTGCACGGCGGCGGCAAAAAACGGACCAGGCGCCAGACTGGCGAAGACCGGGTAGATCGAGAACAACGCCACGATGATGGTGATGGTCCAGCCACCGACCCGGCGCAGTGCCTCGATCAGCAGCACCCACAACAGATAGCAGGTGGCGAGCACCGGCCATTCATCGCCGGGAATCGCATATTCCCAGCCGCCATCCACCACGTCGCGGCCGCGCATCGTGAGATAGGCGGCGGCGGCCATCGCCAGCAGCCCGAGCGCGATGTCGTGCGGCGGCACCCGTCCGTCGCCCGAACCCTTGCGGCCCGGCCACATCACAAAGGCGAATGGCAGGAGCAGTGCCACCAGCACGAACTGGTACTGATTGTCGAGCAGGACGAAACGTCCGGCGAAGTTGAAGTTGAAGAGCTGGTTGAGGGATAGCAGGATCGCCGCGACGACGAAAACGCGGATCACGACCCGCCAGAACGCCGGCAGGCGGCGGAGAGGGCTCTCCACCGCCGCCGGTTCCACGATCTGGGGCTTCAGCACGCGCCCGGTCGCATTGCGCGATTACTCAAAGACCGGATCCATGCCGACCTTGCGCAGCGCCGCGGCCCGCGCCTTGGGCCAGGCGGTCTTGTAGGCGTCGTCGGCGGGGTTCGTCTTCTGGAACTCCGCCCAGGCAGCGGCCAGCACGTCCTGGCGCTTGACCAGCTCGTCATTGTGCTTCTGGTGCTCGTCCTTCCAGACGCCCTTCTCCTTGAAATACCGGACCGCCTGGTCGTGATAGGGGATCACCCACTTGAAGTCCTGCCGCTTCAGTTCCCAGCCGTCCGAGCCCGGCGCGCCGTCCTTATATACAGGGTAGAGCTCATCCATGGTGCGGATGGTTGAATAGACGAGCGTCGGGTCGGTTGCTTCGTAGGTGATCATGATCGGGTAGGGATAGTTCGGCCCCTCGTAGGGCTTCTCCTTCGAGATGCCGGTGCCCTCGGTCGCCATGTGGCGCTGATAGTAGGGCGCGATCTTGCGCAGCCGGTTCCAGCCGGCCTCGTCGTTGTGCGGCGTCGGCGGCCAGACGATGCCGCGCGGCGAGGCTTCCAGTTCTTTGGTCACGCCGGAGATGGTCGAGGCGATGGCCGCGTCCACCTGGTTCGCCACCATGCCTTTCCACATCGCGCCGTAACCGGAGAACTCCACCTTCTGCACGTCGTTCCAGGTCAGGCCGCCGAAGGCAAGCAGGGCTTCCATGTTGGTGTTGAGCGCCGCCGAGCCGACGACCCAGCCGACACGCTTGCCCCTGAGGTCCTTGTATTCCTTGACGCCGATATCGCCGGCGACCGCGGCGGAGATGGAATTGGCGGCGCTCGAGGCGACCAGCATGCGGATGCGCTGCGGGCCCCAGTCCTTGGCGGCAAATACATCCATGCCCTCGACGGCGAAATAGGCGCCGATGCCCATGGCGGAGAACTGCGCGCGCCCGGTCTTGAGCGGCACCATGCGCGAGATGTCGTTGGCGCCGGGCAGCACGCGCACATCAGTGCCGTACTTGTCCTTGAGCGCCTTGCCATAGGCCACCGCCTGGTTGAAGCCGGAGGTGCCCGTGTCGTAGGCGGTCCAGGTCACCTGCTGCGGGAAACTCACCTGTTGCGCGAAGGCGGCGGTCGAGATCAGTGCCGCGGCCGCCCCGCCCAGGAGCAGTGCCGGAATGTCGTGACGCATGCGCATCTTCCTTCCTCCCTCATGGTCTTCAGGGAGCCGGCAACGCGCCAGATGTCGACAGGCGAGCGCCCGCATGCGCGCGGGCAATGACGGCGGCCGCGACAACACGCGGCGGACCCGTCCGGTTTCCTCCCTGTCGGCCACCCAGTTCTGCGTTGCGGCGGCTCTATCACGATACTTTTACTTGAATGATTTCCGGCTGGCTATTCCTGAATGCGCAATTGGCGGGCGATCTGCCCTAGAATGCGGTCGACGGACGCTCGGGGCATCGGCGCATGAGCAAGGCTTTCACCAGGGAGCAGGACGCGGAGGACGAGCTGCCGGATAGCGATCCGCCCGCGCCGGCCGGTTTACGCAACTACATCACCCCGCGCGGCCTCGAACGGCTGCGCGAGGAACTCCGCCGCCTCCGCCGCGTCGAGCGGCCGAAGGTGGTGGAAACGGTTTCCTGGGCGGCGGGCAATGGCGACCGGTCGGAGAACGGCGACTACATATATGGCAAGCGCCGGCTGCGTGAGATCGACCGGCGGATCCGCTTCCTGCGGAAGCGCCTGGAGATCGCGGAGCCGGTCGATCCCGCCCTGCAGAAGAAGCGCGATCAGGTCTTCTTCGGAGCGTATGTGACCTATGCCGATGGACGCGGGGAGGAGCGGCGCGTCCGCATCGTCGGCATCGACGAGGTGCGGCACGAGGAGGGTGAGGTGAGCTGGATCTCGCCGGTCGCCCGCGCGCTGGCGGGCGCGCGGGTCGGCGACGAGGTGGAGGTCCGCACGCCGGCTGGCCGGGAGATGCTGGAAGTGCTCGCGATCGACTACGACGAGGGGTGATCGGGCCGCTGGTAGATAAAGCCATGCACGGGGTAGTGCGCGCCGAAGCTGCCAAGGGTGTTGAGCAGGCGCACCTCGCTCCAGTCGTTGCCGGGCGAGACATCGATCACCGGCTGGCGCGAATGGATCTTGCCGCGGGTGCTGCCATCGCCACCCCAGTTGGCGTGACTGACCAGGATGCGCCGCGAATCCTGGACCGCCACCACCACCGCCACATGGCCCTGGCGCATGCGCTGCGTCGGCTTGAGCGTCAGGACTGCGCCGACCTCCGGGACGCGGCCGCGCTGGTAGCGGCCGCGCGCCTGCTCCCACCAGGTCCAGGCATCGCCATAGATCTCGATGCCGGAGACGGTCCGTGCGAACGGCACGCAATGGAGAAAGCCGCCAGGGTCTGGATAGGGCCTGAGCGCGGCGCTGGCAGGCTGCAGGCTGGCCGGCCGGTTCTCCTGTCTCACCTGCGTCTCGGCCCCGGCGCAAGCGGCCAGCATCCCGGTCAGGGCAATGACCAGGCCAGGCCGTGGGCGCAGGATCTCCATGCTCAACCGTTCTTGCCCTTTAGCAGGTCGCGGATCTCCTCGAGCAGCACTTCCTGGCGTGGTGGCGGCGGCGGCGCGGCGGGCTGCGCCTGCTCGGCCTGGCGGCGGAAGCGGTTCATCTGCTTGATGACCACGAAGATGACGAAAGCGACGATGACAAAATCGATCACCGCGTTGATGAACATGCCGTAATTGAGCGTCGGCGCGCCGGCCGCCTTGGCGGCCTCGACCGAGGGATAGTCGACGCCTGAAAGGTTGATGAAGAAGTCGGCGAAGTTGAGGCCGCCCAGAAGCAGGCCGATGGGCGGCATGAGGACGTCGTTGACAAGCGAGGTCACGATACGGCCGAATGCACCGCCGATGATCACGCCGATGGCCAGATCGACCAC
>JAHCJQ010000032.1 GCA_026126215.1 Alphaproteobacteria bacterium | reverse complement strand
CGTCGTCTCGAGCATGTTCTTCGGCGGCATCACGGGCGCGGCGACGGCGGACGTGGCGGCGCTCGGACCGATCCTCATTCCCGCCATGGAGAAGCAGGGCTACCGGCGCGAGTTCGCCACTGCCGTAACGGTGGCGAGTTCGATCTGCGGGCCGCTCATCCCGCCCAGCATTCCCATGCTGGTCTATGGCATCTCCTCCGGCGCGTCGATCGGCGCGCTGTTTCTCGCCGGCGTCATGCCCGGTGTCGCCGTCGGCCTCACCATGCTGGCGCTCAACCGCTACCTGCTTCGCCGGATGCCGGTGAGCGACGCAGGCACCGACGACATCACCTGGGCACGGCGCGGACGCGAGTTCTTCGCCAGCCTGCGCATCGCCCTGGTCGCGCTGCTGATGCCGGTCATCATAGTCGGCGGCGTGGTGGGTGGCGTGGTGACGCCGACCGAATCCGCGGTCGTGGCCGTGATCTATGCCATGCTGGTCGGGCTTGGCATGCGTACGCTCAAGTTGCGCATCCTGTGGCGCTGTATCGTCGCGGCCGCCATCATGTCGGCGACCGTCATGCTGATCGTGGCCGCCGCCAACCTGCTTGGCTGGGTGCTGGCCTTCGAGCGGATCCCGCAGGCAGTGGCGGACGGCTTCCTTTCGCTGACTGACCAGGCCTGGGTCTTCCTGCTGCTGGTCATATTCCTGCTGCTCATCGTCGGGCTTTTTCTCGAGACCTCCGGGGCCATCATCATCCTGACGCCGGTCCTGCTCCCGGCAGCGGAAGCCTATGGCTTCGACCCGGTGCATTTCGGCGTGGTGATGGTATTCGGCCTGGTGATCGGACTGATCACGCCGCCGGTCGGCCTTTGCCTTTTCGTCGGCTGCAGCGTCGGCAATGTCTCGATCGAGCGCCTGACGCGCGCGACCATGCCGTTCCTGCTTTTGCTGTTCGCGCTGTTCCTTTTCTTCGCTTTCGTGCCGGCCGCCTCGCTCTGGCTGCCGGCCCTGCTGATGTGAGGGCTATCCGCCGGGAAGTGCATTGACCGGAGCCGCATGTAGTGTTTTACTAAAAACACTGAAATTCATTCCGGTCGCTGGGGAGGCTTGCTGACTTGTACACGATTGCGGTCGATATCGGCGGAACCTTCACGGACGTCATCGCCATCGACGGGCGCGACGGTCGCGCCCACATGGGCAAGGCACTGACCACGCCTGGGGATCTCCAGCAGGGGGTCATGGACGGCCTCGCCAATGCGGCGGAGGGCATCGGGATCGGCATTGGCGAACTGCTTTCCTCGGCCGAGCGCATGGTTCATGCGACGACACAGTCGAGCAATGCGGTCTTTGCCTTCGCCGGCGCGCGCACTGCCGTGCTTACCACGCGCGGCTTTGGCGACACGTTGACCATCATGCGCGCCACCGGGCGCGTGGCCGGGCTCAGCGTGTTCGAACGCCATCACTACAGGGCCACCGCGAAGCCGCGCATGCTGGTGGACGAACGCGACATCTTCGAGGTAACGGAACGGGTCGACGCCGATGGCGACGTGGTCACGCCGCTCGACGAAGCGCAAGTGCGTGCCATCGCCGGCGAGTTGCGCGCGCGCGGCTACCGGGCCGTGGCCGTCGCCTATCTCTTCTCGCACCAGAACCCGGCGCATGAACGCCGGACCGCAGAGATCCTGCGCGAGGCGGCGCCGGAACTCTATGTCTCGGCCTCCGCTGACATCGCGCCGGTGATGGGTGAGTACGAGCGAAGCGCCACCGCGCTCTTCAATGCTTATGTCGGTCCGGTGATCGACAGCTATCTGGCGCGGCTGGAACGGACACTGGCCGACGCCGGACTGAAACAGAGACTCCTGATCGTGCAGGCCAATGGCGGCCTTGCGACCGTGGCGCAGACGGTGCCAATTTATACCATCGAATCCGGGCCGGCGGCCGGCGTGGTCGGCGCCTGCCACATGGCGGAGCGTCTTGGCTTCCCCAACGTGATCGCGACCGATGTGGGCGGGACCACCTTCAAGGTGGCTGTCATCGAGAGCGGAAAATGGAGTTACAGCACGCAGACCGTGCTGAACCAGTACCAGCTCCGCCTGCCGATGATCGACCTGGCCTCGATCGGCTCGGGCGGCGGCTCGATCGCCTGGGTGGATGGCGGGCGGCTGCGCATCGGGCCGCAAAGCGCATCGTCCGATCCCGGACCGGCCTGTTACGGACTGGGCGGCAGGGAGCCGACGGTGACCGATGCCGACGTGGTGCTGGGATACATTTCGCCCGAGCATTTCCTCGGCGGACGCATGAAACTGCACTACGACCGCGCTGTCGAGGCAATCAGGGAACGTATCGCCGATCCGCTCTTCGGCGGCGACGTGATTGCGGCGGCGGCCGGAATCCGCAAGGTGGTCGACAGCCAGATGGCGGATCTGATCCGCAAGTCGACGCTGGAGCGCGGCTACGACCCGCGCGAGTTCGTTATGATGGCCTATGGCGGCGCGGGCCCGGTCCATGCGGCCTCCTATGCTGTCGAGGCGGGCGCGCGCAAGCTGATCGTGCCCTATTTCGCAACCGTGCATTCGGCTTATGGCGCAGCGCTTTCGGACATCCGCTTCAGCCTGCAATTCTCCGAGCCCATCGTGCTGCCGAACGCGCCGGAGCGCATCGAGGCGATCTTCGCCGCCATGGAAGCGCAAGGAGCAGAAGCCCTCGCCCGCGCCGACGTGCCGGAAGCCCGGCGTGGCTTCCGCCGCTGGGTCGAGGCGCGCTATCGCCGTCAGGTGCATCAGCTCCGCATTCCGGCACCGCCACGCATCGACGCGGCGGCCTTGCCGGTCCTCGCGCGTGCCTTCGAGCAGGAATATGAACGGCTGTTCGGGCCGGGATCCGGCCTCTCCGATGCCGGGGTCGAGCTGATCAACTATGGCGTCGATGCCATCGGCAGCGTCGACAAGGCACCATGGAACCGCGCGCCATCCGGGACCGAGGCGAAGCCGGCGGGTTCGCGCAAGACCTATTGCCCGCGCCGGCAGGCGATGATCGACACGCCGATCCATGACGGCCCTTCTCTCCCGCCGGGCACGCGGATCGAGGGGCCGGCGGTGATCGAGCATCCGGGCACGACCATCGTCGTCCTGGCGGGCCAGACCGCGACCATCGATCCCTATCTTCACACCCACATCGCGACCGGGATCGGGGAGAACTGACATGCAGATGCGCGAGATCCGGCCGGACATCGACCCCGTGACGTTCGAGGTGCTGAACCATCGCCTGCTCAGCATCACGGAGGAAATGGGCATCCAGTACATGCGCTGCTCAGGCTCCAACGTGCTGATCACCGGCAACGATGCCGCGACGGCGATCATGCAGCCGGACGGGGCGCTGGTTTCCGTCGGGCCCTATATCGTGACCCAGGGCAACGTGCTGCCGCTAATCGTCGAGAGCACCATGCGGCTCAGCGGCGATGTGGGCATCCGGGATGGCGACATCTTCATCTGCAACGACCCCTATCTCGGCGCCATCCATCACCCGGACTTCGCGACGGTGGCGCCGATCTACTGGAAGGGCGAGCTGATCGGCTGGATCGGCGCCTCCGGCCATCAGCTTGATACCGGAGGCATGGATCCAGGCGGGTTCTCCATCAAGGCGGTCGACGTGCACCAGGAGGGCCTGCGCATGCCGCCGGTCAAGCTGGTGGATGGCGGCGTCATGCGCGAGGACGTGCTGCGCTGGATAATGAACCAGGTGCGCGACCCGCTGGTCGGGCTCGATGTGAAGGGCCAGGTGGCGGCACTGAATACCGGACGCCGGCGCATCCTCGAACTGATCGAAACCTGGGGTGTGGCCACGGTGAAGGCTGTGATGGCGCGTTCGATCGAGCATGCCCGGGACAAGCTGCGCCAGCGGCTCGCCGAACTGCCCGATGGCGTCTGGCGCGATGTGCAGTACATCGACCATGACGGCCACCAGCCGCTGATCTACCAGATCGTCTGCACCATGACCAAGCAGGGCGACCGGCTGACCTTCGACTTCGAGGGCACCAGCGACAATGCGCGTGGCCTGATCAACGCCACCTTCTCCGGCCTGCAGGCCGCTGTCCTGTCCGCGGTCTACATCAATCTCTGCTGGGACATTCCCTGGAATCGCGGCGTGCGCGACTGCATAGAGTTGCGCAGCCGGGTCGGCACGGTCAACAACTGCGCCTATCCCGCACCCTGCGCCATGGCGACCATCTCGGCGGTGATCGTCACGATCGATGCTTCCTGGCGCTGCCTGTCGCAGTTGCTGCTGGCGGAGGAGAAGTATCGCGAGCAGGCGATGGCGGTCTGGTCAGGCACGTCGATGGCGCCGATCTTCGCCGGAACCAGCCAGCATGGCTTTCCCTTCGCGGCGACGGAGATGAGCCATTTCGGGGGCGGCGGCGGCGCGCGTACCTACGACGATGGCGTGGACACGGCGGGCATCGTCTTCAACACCACGCCCAATATGCCCAACATCGAGGACCAGGAATCGGAGTATCCGGTCCTCTACCTGTTCCGCCGCCATCTGCGCGACTCCGGCGGGCCGGGACGTTATCGCGGCGGGCGCTCTGCCGAGCTTGCCTATATTGCCCACAAGGCGCCGGACGACCGGCTCGAAGGACTGTTCGCCGGAACCGGCGCGGAGATGCCGAATGCCATCGGCATCGGGGGCGGCATGCCTGGCGCGGCGATCCGCGTGGCGCGCGTGCTGGGAACCGACCTTGCCGAACGGGTGGCGCGCGGCGCGCCGCTTCCGGCTGCGCTGCAGGAGATCGACGGCAAGCTGGAGATTCTCGCACCGAAGCACACGCGCTCGCCAATCGGTCGCGGCGACGTCTGGTACCATAGCTGGCAGGCAGGTGGCGGGTACGGCGATCCGCTCGACCGCGACCCCGCGCGCGTGGCGGAGGAAGTGGCGCGCCGCGTCGTCTCCCGCGAAGCGGCGCGCGACATCTATGGCGTCATGACCGACGATGCCGGCGCCTGCGACGTCGAGGCGACGAAAGCGCGCCGCGCCGGGATCAGGCGCCAGCGTCTCGATCACGCGATCACACCGGAACCGGGCGACGCCGTGATCAGTTTCCGCGGCACGGGACGCAGGAGCATCGGGGACAACCTGATCGTCGATCTGGATGCGGGGCAGGTCGCCTGCGGACGTTGCGGGCACGTCCATTGCCGTCCGGAAGACAATCTCCTGTTGCATCTGCGCGAGGTGGATGCGCCACTCGATGCGGCTGGGCCGGTGCGGGGCGAAGACTACGATGTGGGCCGCTTCCGCCTGCGCCAGCTTTGCTGCAGCAATTGTGGAACGCTGATCGACGTGCAGGTCGCACTCGATGGAGCGCCGCGACCCTATTTCCGCATTGGCAACTGGCCCGTACAGAAGAGCGTTGGATAAGGAGACAGCATGCTGGTCCGTTTCACCATCGAAGGGTCGCCCCTGCCGCGCGTGGGCCTGCGGGTTGGCGAGCGTATCCATGACCTGACCGGGCGATACCCGACGATTCAGTCTTTTGTTGCCGCTCATCCGGACGGCTGGGACGACAGCGTCGTCGGCGCGGCCGGCGGCGCGGCCCATCCGGCCGGCGCCGTACATCTGCTGCCGCCGGCCGATGACGGGGCAAGCATCTATCTGGTCGGCGCCAACTACAAGAAGCATGCCGAGGAAGCCGGCCTCGACGTGCCGCAGACCCCGGTCATTTTCATGAAGCCCACGACCGCGCTGGTCGGACCGGACGATCCAATCCGCCTGCCGCCGATCTCCTCGGAGATGGACTACGAAGGGGAGCTTGCGGTCGTGATCGGCCGCAGGGCGCGCCGGGTCAGCAAGGCGGACGCGCCGCGGCACGTCGCCGGCATGACGGTGGTCAATGACGTGACTGCGCGCGACCTGCAATGGGTCAATCTTGGCAAGCATCGCATCGTCGACTGGCTCTCGTCCAAGGCGCTGGACAGTTCGACTCCCATGGGCCCCGGCATCGTCAGCCGCAAGCAACTATCCGATCCGCACCGGCTGCATCTGACCACCGATCTTAACGGCCAGCGCATGCAGGATGGCGAGACCTCGCTGATGGTCTTTTCGGTCTGGGATCTGATCGAGTTCCTTTCGGCCCGCGTCACGCTGCGCCCGGGCGATGTGCTTTCGACCGGAACGCCGGTGGGTGTTGGCGGGTTCCGCAAGATCTTCCTCAAGCAGGGTGATGTGGTGCGCGTCGAGATTGCCGGGATCGGAGTCCTGGAGAACCAGGTCGTGCAGGACTGAAAGCAATGGCGGATCTCGCGGGCAGGATCGTACTGGTGACCGGCGGCAGCCGGGGAATCGGCTTTGACCTGGCTCGCGCGTTCCTGGAGGCGGGTGCAAGCGTGGCCATCTCCGGCCGCAGCGAAGTGGGGCTGAAGAAAGCGGCGGCCGAGCTTGGCGCGCCGAAATCCGCGCTTCATGTGCTTGCTGCCGACCTTGCCGAGCCGGGCGCCCCCGCGCGCCTTGTCGACGCCGCCGCCGCTGCTCTCGGCGGTCTCGACATTCTGGTGAACAATGCGGGGCTCGCCGGGCCGGCGGATCCCTGGACCGTGGACGAAGCAACCTGGGATCAGGTGCAGGCGGTCAATCTGCGCGCGGCTTTCTTCTGCGCGCGCGCCGCAGCGGGCATCATGCGCCAGCGCACCGGCGGTTCCATCGTCAACATCTCCTCCGTTGCCGGGCAGATCGGCGGCGCCGCGACCGGACCGGCCTATGTCGCCGCCAAGGCCGGGATGATCGGGCTGACCCGTTCGCTGGCGCGCCATTTCGCGCCGCTCGGCATCCGCGTCAACTGCATCGCGCCTGCCGATATCGAAACCGACATGACCGCGGGCTGGCCCGAGGAACTGCGCCAGCGCCTCAAGGCGATGACGCCGCTCGGCCGCTTCGGGAACGTAAGGGAGATTCGCGGGGCGGCGCTGTTCCTTGCGGGCGAGGATTCGTCCTTCGTCACGGGGCAGACGCTGAACGTGAATGGAGGGATTTACATGGGCTGACGACAGCCGACGCCGTGGGCGACGTCGGAGGGGAGGGCGGCGCGGCCGCCATAACGACGATCAACAGGAAAGAGGTGCTGCCATGTCGAGGAAACGCTTCAGAATGCCCAAGCTCGGATACGCTTCCGCCATCGCCATAGCCATGGTGGGACTTGCCTTCAGCCCTGCCAGCGCTGCGGACCCGGTCAAGGTCGGCGCGCTCTATCCCCTGTCCGGACAGGTCGCGAAGTCCGGCGAGGACACGCTGAACGGCATCCGCCTCGCCATCGACATCGTCAACAACCGGCATGCCGATCTGAAGATGCCGTTCGCCGCCGGAGAGGGCCTGCCGGGGCTGGGTGGCGCGAAGATCGAGCTGATCGCCGCGGATCATCAGGGATCGCCCGAGATCGGCGCGGCCGAGGCCGAACGGCTGATCGTGCAGCGCAAGGTGGCGGCGCTGATCGGCGCCTTCCACAGTTCGGTGGCCGCCACGTCGAGCCAGGTGGCGGAACGCATGGGCACGCCCTACATCTCCGGCGAATCGGAAGCCTCCACCCTGACGGAGCGCGGCTACAAGTGGTTCTTCCGCACCACGCCAAGCTCGCGCACCCAGGCGCGCGATTTCTTCACCTTCCTGCGCGACATCAACAAGTCCCAGAATGCCGGCGTCAGGACTATCGCCGTGGTGCACGAGAACACGCTCTGGGGCCAGGAGTTCCAGAAGTCCGTCGAGGGCTATTTCAAGGAGTTCAGCGAGTTCCAGCCGGCGATCATGGTCGGCTACCAGCAGGGCACGGCCGATGTGACCAGCGAGGTTCAGAAGCTGATCGCGGCGAAGCCCGACGTGGTCTTCCACGCCTCCTACGACGCCGAGGCAATCCTCTTCGCGCGGACCTACAAGCAGTTCAACTTCAATCCCCGCGCCGTTCTTGCCATTGGTGCCGCCTTCGGCTCGAGCGCCTTCCGCGACGCACTCGGTCCCGACGCCAACTATTTCTTCGTGCGCGAGCACTGGTCGCGCGATCTGGCAAGCCGCAACCCGCTGGTCGGCCAGGTCGGCAAGATGTACCGCGACCGCTACGGCAAGGACATGGATGGCACACCGGCACGCGCCTTCACGGCCATGATGGTGCTGGCCGATGCCCTGAACCGGGCAGGCTCGACCGAGCCGGAGAAGATCCGCGCTGCGCTCGCCGCGACGAAGATCGCCCCGTCGGACATGATCATGCCCTGGGAAGGCGTGGAGTTCGACAGGACCGGCCAGAACACGCTGACCCGCGGCATCTTCGTGCAGACGCTGGACGGCGTTCCGAAGATGACCTGGCCAGCGGACCAGGCTGCGGCGAAGCTGGTCTTCCCGCGGCCGGCCTGGCGTTGATGGTTGTTATCCGGTAAGGGGGGCCCATGTCCGAGCAACTGATCATCCAGCTGATCGTCAGTGGCCTGGGCATGGGCTTCATCTTCGCGCTGATCGCCATCGGCCTCACCCTGATCTATGGGGTGATGAACGTCGTCAACTTCGCCCATGGCGAATTTCTCATGCTCGGCATGTATGCGAGCTATCTGGCCTACGCCACCTGGGGTGCCGATCCGCTGGTGACGCTGCCCTTCGTGGCGGCGGCGATGTTCCTGTTCGGACTCATGGTCTATTACCTGCTGATCCGCAAGGTACTCACGGGAAGCATGCAGTCGCAGATCTTCGCCACCTTCGGCCTGATGGTCTTCCTGCAGGCGCTCGCCCAGTTCTTCATGGGCGCCGACTATTTCGCGGTTCAGAACAGCTATCTCTCCGGCGTCATCACGCTGGGTGGCGTGGTCCTGCCGGTGCCGCAGGTGGCGGCGCTGGTCGGATCGTCTCTTGCCACGCTGGTCCTTTATGGTCTCGTTTTCCGGACCGGCGTAGGCCGGCAGCTTCGTGCGGCCTCGCAGGATGCGCAGGCGGCGTCCACGCTCGGCATCAATGCTTCGAGCATGTATGCCCTGGCCTGGGGTATCGGTTCGGCCTGCGTCGGTGTGGCGGCCTCTCTTCTCTCGAACTTCTACTATGTCTTTCCGCGGGTTGGGGCGATCTTCGTGCTGCTGGCCTATGTGGCGGTGGCGCTGGGCGGCTTCGGATCGATCCATGGCGCGCTGGTCGCCGGACTTCTGATCGGCCTGCTGCAGGTCGCCTCCGGCTTCTTCATCAGCTCGGAGCTCAAGTTCGTTCCCGTCTATATGCTCTATCTCATCGTTGTCCTGCTGCGCCCGCGCGGCCTGTTCGGAAAGATGTGACCGATGAGAATGCCCTCGCGTGTCGCATCGCCCGCCGGCCTCGCCGCGCTCCTGCTGCTGCTTGCCGTCCTGATCGCGCTGCCCCTCTTGATCGGCGAGCGTCCCTTTGAGCTGCGCATGGCAACGGTGATCCTGCTGTTCGCGATCATGGGGCAGGGCTGGAACGTGCTTGGCGGCTATGCCGGCCAGGTCTCGATCGGTCACGGTCTGTATTTCGGCCTCGGCGCCTATACGGCCGTGCTGCTCGCGGTGCGCCTCGATCTCAGTCCCTGGATCGGGCTGCTGGCCGGGACGCTGCTCCCCGCCTTTTGCGCGGTCCTTGTCGGCATCCCGTGCTTTCGGCTGCGCGGGCACTATTTCGTCATCGCGACATTGGTCGTGGCCGAGTCAGTCTTCCAGATCTTCACCGTCTGGGAATGGGTCGGCAGCGCGGTCGGCATCGAGATGCCCGTGAAGAGCGAGGGCTGGGCCAACTTCCAGTTCCATCGCGACAAGACGCCCTACTACTACATCGCACTCGCCATGCTGGTTCTGGTCACCGCGGGCAAGTGGTGGCTGCACCGCTCGCGTCTTGGCTTCATCCTGCGCGCCATCCGCGACGAGGAGGAGGCGGTAAGGAGCCTCGGCTTCTCGCCGCAATTCTACAAGTCGGTTGCCATGGCGATCAGTGGCGGCATCCTTGGCGCGGCCGGCGTCTTCCATGCCCAGTATGTCCTGTTCGTCGATCCGTTCAGCGTCCTGGGGCTGCACATCTCGGTCCTGGTCGCGCTGTTCGCCATCATGGGCGGGGTCGGCACCCTTGCCGGACCCATTCTCGGGGCGGCGATCCTGGTGCCGATGTCGGAATACTCCCGCGTCTATTTTTCGGGCAGCGGCCGCAATATCGACCTGCTGATCTACGGCGCGCTCATCATGCTGATCGCGGTCTATCGCCCGGATGGGCTCATGGGCCTTTGGCAACGCGTCAACCCGTTCCGCCAGCAATCGGTCCCTGTCAGGAAAGGATAAATCAATGCGTCTGTCATTCACCTTCCAGCGCGGCGGCGTGCTCAATGTCAGCACGCTTGCGGGCGCGCCGAAGACTGTCGAGGCGGTGCGCGCCGAGCTGCCGATCGAGGCCAAGGTTTTCCAGGCGCGCTGGTCGGGCAAGGAGAGTTTCGTGCCGGTGAACTTCCGCAAGAAGCCACCGCGCGAGAACCAGAGCATCCGCGCCAGCCTGGGCGATGTCATCTATTTCAGCGAGTGGAGCGACTCCTACAACTACACCGGTTTCGAGGCGATCGGCTTCTTCTATGGTCCGGAGATCATCCGCGAATGGCGCGGCGATGCGCCGGCCAACGTGTTCGGCCGGATCGATCCGCAGCAGTTCGACCTGCTGCTGCAGATCGGCGAGCGGGTCTGGCGCGAAGGCGGCGAGGGCATCTCCATCCGCGTCATCGGGGACTAGGCATGGCGCCCATTCTCTCCGTGCGGCTGGCATCCAAGGCTTTCGGCGGCCTGCAGGCCGTCCGGTCGGTGTCCTTCGATCTGGCCCAGGGGGAGATCCTCGCCATCATCGGCCCGAATGGCGCCGGCAAGTCGACGCTCTTCAACCTGATCGCCGGTCAGGAACGCGCCGATTCCGGCGAGATCCTGTTTGAGGACCGGCCCATCACCGGCTTGCCGGCGGAGGCGGTGGCGCGGCGCGGACTGGTCAAGACCTTCCAGACCTCGCGGCCCTTCGCCAGCATGACCTTTCTCGAGAATGCGATGGTCGGCGCGCTGGCCCAGGGTGTCGGCCTGCGCCGCGCCCGCGACATCGCGCTCGATGCGCTGCGCACGGTCGGCCTCGAGAGCCAGGCCGATGCTCCCGCCTCCTGGGCGAGCACGGGGCAGCGCAAGCGCCTCGAGATCGCGCGCGCGCTGGCGACCGCGCCGCGGCTGCTGCTGCTCGATGAACCATTCGGCGGCGTGGACCTGCCATCGATCGATGCACTGATCGATCTGCTCCGGCTGGTGCGCGAGCAGGGCATGACGCTGCTGCTCATCGAGCACAATCTCGAGGCGGTGCATCGCTTCGTGGACCGGGTACTGGCCATGCATCTGGGCGAGACGATCGCGGAAGGCACGCCGGAGCAGGTGACCGGCGATCCGCGCGTCGTGCAGGCCTATCTCGGCGCCAGCGAGGCGGCGCATGCTTGAGGTGCGTGGCCTCGCCGCCGGCTATCGTGGCCATCAGGTGCTGTGGGATATTTCGATCCAAGTCGGGCCGGGCGAGGTCGTGGCCCTGCTCGGGCCGAACGGCTCGGGAAAGAGCACGCTGATGAACAGTATCTCGCGGCTGGTCGAGCGGCTGGCGGGCAGCATCGTCTTCAATGGCGTGGCACTGCACGAGTTGCCGGCGCATCGGCTGCTACGGCACGGCCTTTCGCATGTCCTCGAACGCCACCGGCTCTTCCCCTACATGAGCGTTCTGGAGAACCTGCAGCTTGGTGCAGGCCCGGGGGCGCCGCGCCAGCGCGTGCGCGAGGGGCTCGAGCGGGCCTATGCGCTCTTTCCGCGCCTGAAGGAGCGTACCGGACAGATGGCGGGCTCGCTCTCCGGTGGCGAGCAGCAGATGTGTGCCATCGCCCGCGGCCTGATGAGCGCGCCGCGCCTGCTGCTGGTCGACGAGCCGTTCATCGGCCTCTCGCCACAGATGCGCGCTGACGTGGCGGCGGCTCTGGAGCGGATCAACGCAGAGGGCGTGGCCATCCTAGTGATCGAGCAGAACGTGGCCGCGGCGCTGGCGATGAGCCGGCGCGCCTATGTCCTGCGCGAGGGACGGGTGGTGCTCGAAGGGACCTCGCCCGAACTGGCGGCCGACGACCGGGTGCGCCAGGCCTTCCTTGGGCGGCTCGGTCCGGACACTTGACGAGCAGGTCGGAATACAACTATCGAGAGGCGCAACGCGCCGGTTTCGGGAGAATGACGTGAGCAGGGCGAGAAAGGCGGGAGCGGCAGAGGACGCACCGATGGTGGCCGAACCCCGCGTGTTGGCGAGCCTGGGCGGTGTCATCCGCAAGGCCCGCCGGGAGGCCGGCATGACCCTGCAGGACCTGGCCGGGCGTTCCGACCTTTCGATCAGCTTCCTGAGCCAGGTGGAGCGCAACCTGCTCTCGCCATCGGTGAGTGCGCTCAAGCGCATCGCCGACGTGCTGCGCATTCCCGCCGGCTCGCTCATGTTCGGCACGGAGACGCGCAGCGGCATGGCCGGCGTCGGCCTCGTGCGCGCAGGCAGCCGCAAGCGGGTGGTCTTCCCCGATTCGAAGATCGTTTACGAGATGCTCACGCCGGACATGCGCCGGCGCATGTCGGTCCTGTTCCTGACCGCGCCGCCGCGCGCGGAAAGCGGGCCGGTCTTCGCCCATGAGGGCGAGGATGCGGTCATCTTGCTCAAAGGGCGGCTGCTGGTGGAGATCGGTGGCGTCTGGCACGCACTGGGCAAGGGCGACAGCCTTTACTTCAACAGCGAACTGCCGCATCGCTGGCGCAACGACACCGACAGCGAGGCGGAAGTCATCTGGATCTCCACGCCGCCCTCCTTCTGAAACCCTCCATTCCGACCGTCAGCGCAATGTCGGCAGAACCTGTCTCAGGTGGTTCAGGAAGCCCTCGACTGCGCCCGGCAGGCGCCGGCCTTCCAGCACGCAGAGATCGACGGTCGCCTGCTGCAGGTCGCGATCGGTCAGCGGCACGGCGACCGCCAGCCCTTCCCTGATCTCGCGCCGGACGGTGAGGCGCGGCAGGAAGGTGATGCCGCTGCCGGTGCGCGCGAAACCGCGCATCGCCTCGATGGAGTTGGTCTCGAGCGCCGGATGCATGGCGAGGCGAGCCGAACGGCAGCGGGCATCGAGCAGGGTGCGGATGCCGAAACTCTTGGGCGGGACGGCGAGCGGATAGGCGAGCGTGTCCCCGAAGGCGATGCGCCGATGACGCGCCAGCGGATAGTCGGGTGCCATGATGGCGCACAAGGGGTCGCGGATGCGTGCGGCATAGCGCACGCCCGGTTCCGGGTTGGAGGTGAAGGAGATGCCGATATCCGTCTCGCCGTTGCGCACCGCCGCCACCACCAACTCCGCGCCCATGATCGACAGGCTGAAGCTCACGCCGGCGAAACGCTGGCGAAAGGCGGCCAGCGCGTGGGTCAGGCCGTTCGCCACCACGCCCTCGACGGAGCTGATGCGCACATGACCACGGCGCAGTCCCTTGAGATCGTCGATCTCCGACAGAATCCGCTCCTGGTCGAGAAGGGCGGCGCGGGCGTAGCGCGCATAGAGTTCCCCGGCGGAGGTCGGCACCACACCACGGGCATGGCGCTCGAACAGCGGCAGCCCGAACTCCTCCTCCAGATTGCGGATCTGGCGGCTGATGGCCGAGGGCGCGACATTGAGCCGCTCCGCTGCTTCGCGGATCGATCCTGTCCGCACCACTTCGTTGAAATAGCGTAGCTGGGCCAGTGGCATGCGGGCCACCTTCCGTTCTGATTTTCAGAACGCTACGTTGCAATATACGTTCTTGCAACAACAGAAGCGCCGCGCCATGGTTCGCCAGGATGGCCCGGCCGATGCGCCCATCGCAATGCGTGGCATCGTGCCCGGCCCTGGCAACGAGAGGACTTTGCAAGATGCCCGAGGTCCTGACCGTCGATGCGGCGGGCTTTCGCTTCATCAAGGGTGTGTTCCAGTATTCGGGTGGCGTCGCCTCCGAGGCGGGTCACGAGATTCGCCGTGCGCGCTTCATCCGGCCGGTGCCGCTCGCCGATGGTTTCGCCGCCATCGAGAAGCACCTGAAATCCCTGGACCGGCCGCTCTCGGCCTTCTGCGCCTGCGAACTGCGATCGCCCGCACCCTTCACGGAGGCGGAGTTCGCTGCGTTCAACCGGCTCTATGTCGGAACCTTGGAGCGTTGGGGCGTGCTGCTCGATGGCGTCAATCCGGTCGCCCGCACCAACATCTGCCCGGAACTCGACAAGCCGGCGGGCCCCAGCTTCTATGCCTTCAGCTACACGGTGCCCAGCCAGGGCAGGGCGCGCGGCAGTTTCGTCGCCGCCGGCAGCGGCGAGGCACCCGAAGGCAAGGGCAGCTACCGCGATCATGCGATCCGGCTCGGCGACCACAGTCCGGAAGGTTTGCGGGAGAAGGCACGCTGGGTGCTGGGCGAGATGGAGCGGCGCATGTCGGCGCTGGGCTTCGACTGGTCGCATGCCACGGGCACGCATCTCTATACCGTCTTCGACGTGCACCCTTTCCTGCAGGACGAGATCGTCGGACGGGGCGCTACACCTGCCGGCCTCACCTGGCACTTCGCGCGGCCGCCGGTGCGCGACCTCGATTTCGAGATGGATGTGCGCGGCGTGCCGCACGAACTCGTTCTCGGCTGAGATCGCGGGAGCGGGGCGAAGGGCAGCGATGGGCAAGCAGGTCATCTATACCGACCAGGTGATGCGCCCGATCGCGCATTTCTCCCATGCGGCCAGGATCGGAGGGACCGTCCATCTCGGCGCCACAGCCGGTACCGATGCGGCGCGGAGGCTGGCTGGCAGCACGCCGGGCCTGGTCGATGTGGCGGCCCAGACGCGACGCATGTTCGAGAACGCGGCGCTGGTACTCGGCCTTGCCGGAACGGATCTCGCGCGCGCGGTCAAGGTCAAGACCTATCTAAACGACTTGCGCGACCGGCCGGTCTATGACGCGCTCTTCGCCGAGTTCTGCGGCCGGGATGCGCCCTGCCATGTGGTGGTCGGCTCGGCCGGCTTCCCGCTGCCGCAGGCCGCCATCGAACTCGATCTGCTCGCGCTCGCCGAAGGCGCCATCCGCCGCTACCCGGCGCAGGGTGGTGCAGTCTCGGCCGGCGGGCGTCTCCATTCCTTTGCCGGCCCGGCGAGGCCGGGTAAGGCGGCGCCCGCCGGCTTCGCCGCGCAGTGCGGCGCTGCGCTGGCGCTGCTCCAGGCCGACGTGACCGGCTGTGGCTTCGCGCCATCGGACATCGTTTACCTGCATGCGACCCTCGCCGATGCGCGGGATATTCCGGCCTTCGGCGAGGCGATCCGTGCCCGTCTGCCGGCGCCGCTGCCGGCGACGAGCGTGGTCGTGGCACAGCCTGGCGAGCCGGGCTGGCGGCTGCAGATCGAGGCGGTGGCCGCCGCCGGGGGCGGGCGGCCCATCGCGCCGGCGGGATTGCCGGTAGGACCGCTACCGGGTTCGCCGGCCATGCTGGCCGCGCCGGATCTCTATGTATCGGGGCAGTTCGGCCTCGCATCGGATGGCGCGCTCGCCACCGGTGTCGAAGCGCAGACCAGGGCGGCCTGGATGCGGGTCGAGGCGCTGCTGGCCGCCGCCGGCATGTCAGGCGCAGACGTCCTGCGCACCAACAACGTCCTCGTCGACTGGCGGGACTATGCGGGGTTCAATGCCGGCTACGGCGCGCATGTGACGGAACCTTATCCACCACGCGCGACGGTGCTGGGCGGCCTTGCGCTGTCCCCGGCGCTGGTGCAGGTCGAGGCGATCGCGCACCGCGATGGGGCGAACGCGACCATCGTCCAGGTTCGCTGAAGGCGGCGCGGAGCGGCGTCAGGTCTCGAAGGAACAGCCAGCCGCCCTGAGCGCCTCCAGAATCCAGCCGCGCTCGCTCCGGCCGGCCTCGATCAGTGGCATCTCTTTCTGCTCGGCGGCGAATTTGGCTTCGGCGGCGGCGCAAACCTCCGGCACCTCGTCGAACGGGACGCAAAGCACGCCATCGCCGTCGCCGATCACCAGGTCGCCGGGCTGGATCACCATGCCATCGATCGCCACCGGCACATTGATCTCGCCGGGGCCGTTCTTGTAGGGCCCGCGATGGGTGACGCCCAGCGCGTAGATCGGCAGGTCCCATTGGCGGATGGTGTCGGCGTCGCGGATCGCGCCATTGACCACGATCCCGGCAAGTCCGCGCCGGCGCGCATGCAGCGCCATCATCTCGCCCAGCATGGCGTTGGCGAGCTGGCCGCCCGCATCGACCATTACCACGTCGCCGGGACCGGCGATATCAAGGGCATGATGAAGCATCAGGTTGTCGCCCGGTCTCGTCTTGACCGTGAGTGCCACGCCAGCCATGGCGCCGCCCGCATGCATCGGCCGCAGGCCCGCGCCGCCGGCCGAGAGGCGCGCCATGCTGTCGCTCACATTCGCCACCGGCAGAACGCGGAAGCGCGCCACCCATTCATCCGCCACCTTGCGCCGGCGCGCACAGACCCGAAATCCGATCATCCGCCCATCCCCTCTGGCTCGCCTGCAGCGTGGCAGGCCAGCGGGCAATGTAGCATCGGCTCGAGGACACTGGAAATTCTCCGCCAGCCGTGTTCCAAGGTTCATAACCTTCGTGGCAGGTGCGAGGCGGCATGGACCTGATCGGCGTGATGGTCGGCAGCGCCCTGGGCGGCATGGCGCGGCTCTGGCTCGCCGGGCGCGTGGGCCGGATTGTGGGCGAGCGTTTCCCATGGGGCACACTCGCGGTCAATGTCAGCGGCGCCTTCGCACTCGGCATGCTGGCAGCCACGGCCACCCGCTACGCCTGGCTCGCCGATGGGTTCGCCTGGCGGCTTGCGGCGACCGGCTTCCTTGGCAGCTATACGACAGTCTCCGCCTTCAGCCTGCAATGCCTGCTGATGCTGCAGGGCGGCGAACGCTCGCGTGCGCTGCTTCTGGTGGCGCTTTCTCTTGCTGGATGCGTCGGCGCCGGACTTCTCGGCCTTCTGGCCGGCGCCGGCACGGGAGGTGGCGGATGAGCGTCCGCGCCTCTCCACCACCGGCCATGACCTACGTCGCAGCCAGCTTCGGCAGCCTGATCGGCGGCAGCCTGCGCTGGGCCCTCTCCGAACTGCTGCTGATGCAGGCCGGCGGCGGATTTCCCTGGGGCACGCTGTTTGTCAATGTCACCGGCTCGTTCGCCATCGGCGCCTATGCGGCGCGCGCGGCGGGACATGGAACGCTTGCCCGCCACTTCGTCATGACCGGGCTCTGCGGCGGCTATACGACCTTCTCGATCTTCAGTCTCGAAACGGTCGAACTCTTCCGCGAGACGGGCGCAGCGTCGGCCCTGCTCCATGTCGCGATTTCCCTGACCGGCTGGATCGCGGCGGCGTGGCTAGGGCATCGGCTTTTCCGCCATTAAAAACGGCCATTGCCATCGGCCGCGCGCCGGCATAGCCTTCATAAACAACGAATTTTTCTTGTAATTCATGTCGCGTCTGAAAGCACTGGGCTGGCAGGGCGGAGTGCCCGCTTGCGGCCGCCCCACAGGGAGGAAGGCATGACGGGAAAGATCGAGCGTTCCATTGACGAGCTGTATCGTGACGATCCGGAACGGGCGGATGCAGTGGTGTTCGGCCGCGGGACCGGTCCGAGCCGCCGGGGTTTCCTCGAAGGCGCCGGCCTGGCCGCTCTCGGTGCCGTCGTCGGCGGCGCCATTCCCTATGCGGCGAACATGCCGGCCGGCCTGATCCCTGCCGCCATGGCACAGGGAAGCACGCCGCCCAAGCCGAGCGGCCCGGTCTATCTAAACTTTCCCGGCAAGCATGACCGGCTGGTGGTGATCGGCGAGCGGCCGCTGGTGGCGGAGACGCCCGAGCATCTGCTTGACGACGACACGACGCCGATCGAGAAATTTTTCATCCGCAACAACGGCCAGATTCCAGATCAGGCCGGCGAGCCCGATAAATGGAAGCTCTCCATCGACGGCGAGGTCGAGCGGCCGATGGAGATCACGCTCGGCGAACTGAAATCCCGCTTCCGCGCCGTGTCGCAGCGCATGGTCCTGGAATGCGGCGGCAACGGCCGCTCCTTCTTCTCGCCGCAGGCGCGCGGCAACCAGTGGACCAATGGCGGCGCCGGCTGCGCGGTCTGGACCGGGGTGCGCCTGGCCGACGTCCTGAAAGCGGCCGGGGTGAAATCCTCGGCCGTCTTCAGCGGCCATTTTGGCGCCGACCCGCACCTCTCCGGCGATGCGGCCCGTCAGGCGCTTTCGCGCGGCGTGCCCATCGCCAAGCTGCTGGACGAGAACAACCTGCTGGTCTGGGAAATGAACGGCCAGCCGCTACCGCTGATCCATGGCTTCCCCTTGCGGCTGATAATCCCCGGCTGGCCCGGTTCGGTGTCGCAGAAATGGCTGAACCGCATCTGGCTCCGCGACAAGCCCCATGACGGCCAGGGCATGGGCGGGACGTCCTACAGGGTTACGATCAATCCGATGGTGCCCGGCGACAAGGCGGACCCGAACAATTTCCGCGACCTGGAATCCATGCCGGTGCGCTCGATCATCACCAGCCCCGAGAACGGCCATCGGCTGCCCGCCGGCACGCGGGAGATCGGGTTGCGCGGCGCATCCTGGGCTGGCGACCATTGGGTGCGCCAGGTGGACCTCTCCATCGATTACGGCGCAACCTGGATGCCGGCGGCATTGCAGCCCCAGCGCAATCCCTATGACTGGCAGCGCTGGACCGCGCGGCTGCGCCTGCCGGCGGATGGATATTACGAGATCTGGGCACGCGCCACGGATTCGCGCGGCGTCGCGCAGCCGCACATCGCCGGCAACTGGAATCCGCAGGGATACGGGGCCAATCCGATGCATCGCGTGGCCGTCCTCGTCGCATGAGGCATCGGGGCATGGCTCGGGCGCCCGCGCGCATCGTCCTGGTGCTCGCGGGCGCCCTCCTGCTGTCGCAAGCGCCGGCACCTTCAAGCGCCCAGAACGCGGCCGAGTTCACGCCGGGCGACGAGGCGCCGGAGGATTACCCGGACGCTCCGGGGCGCGACGAGACCTTCTATGCCTGCACGGCCTGTCACGGCTTCAAGATCGTGGCACAACAGGGCCTGACGCGGCGGCAGTGGGACGAGTCCCTCGACTGGATGCAGGAACGTCACGGCATGCCCGAACTCGACGCGGAGGAGCGCAAGCTCATCCTCGACTATCTCGAGGCCACCTACCCGCCACGCCAGCCGGCCGGGCGCGGCGGTTGGCAGAATCCTTTCCTCAAGCGGTGACGGCCGGCCCGTGCCGGTGATCGGCGAGCACGTGGGCAATCACCTCAGTGACCTTCTTGCCGGTGGGAATATCCAGGAACTCATTCGGGCCATGCGCGTTCGAATGCGGGCCGAGGACCCCGGTGATGACGAACTGCGCCTCCGGGAAGCGCGCGCCAAGCATGGCCATGAAGGGGATGCTGCCACCCTCGCCCATGTAGGCGGCGGGCCGGCCGAAGGCGGCTTGCGAGGCGCGCTCCAGCGCGGCCTTCAGCCACGGGGCCTCCGCCGGCGCATGCCAGCCGTCATTGGGATCGCCTGCCGGCTGGAAGCTGATGTCGGCGCCGGCGGGCGGGTCCTGCTCGATCATCCGACGCACCGCGCGCGCTGCCTCGGCCGCCTTCAGGGTCGGCGGCAGGCGGAGGGAGAGCTTGGCAGTGCTGTAGGGCAGCAGCACGTTGCCCGCATTGGCTGGTTCCGGCAGTCCGGCCATGCCGGTCACGGCGAGCTGCGGCCGCCAGGTGCGGTTCAGGATGAGCTGCACCAGATCGCCCGACATCGGCTGCGTGCCGCCGGCGAAGGGAAACTTCGCGTGGACCTGCTCGCCCAGCGCCGCCGCGGCGTGTTTGGCCTGTTCGATACGCTGCGGTGGAATCTGCACGTGAAGTTCCGGCAGGCGGATCTCGCCCGTGGCCTCGTTCTCGATGCGCGAAACCACCTGGCGCAGCAGGCGGAAGCTTGACGGGACGATACCGGACGCATCGCCGGAATGAACTCCTTCTTCCAGCACCCGCACGGTCAGCGTGCCGGCGAACATGCCGCGCAAGGATGTGGTCAGCCAGAGCTGATCATAGTTGCCGCAGCCCGAATCGAGGCAGATGACGAGCGATGGATGTCCGATGCGCGCGGCCAGGTGCTCGACATAATATGGCAGGTCGTAGCTGCCGCTTTCCTCGCAGGCCTCGATCAGGATCACGGCGGGCGCGTGGGAAATGCCTTGCTCGCGCAGCGCGCCGATCGCCGCAAGCGCACCAAAGAGCGCGTAGCCATCGTCGGCGCCGCCCCGACCATAGAGACGCTCGCCGCGGATCACCGGCGTCCATGGGCCATAGCCTTCGGCCCAGCCGGTCATCTCCGGCTGCTTGTCGAGATGGCCGTAGAGCAGTACGCGATCGTTCCCTTCGCCCGGAATCTCGATCAGGATCACCGGCGTGCGCCCGGCGAGGCGCACCACGTCGAGCCGCGCCCCGGGCATGGCGGCAATCTTTCCCTCGGCCCAGCGGGCGAACATGGCGACCGCATCGTCCATGTAGCCGTGCCGCGCCCAGTCGGGATCGAAGGCGGGCGACTTGTTCGGTATCCGGATGTACTCGAAGAGCGTCGGCACCACCTCGTCGTCCCAGAGGCCGTGTACGAACTTCCGTAACCTCGCCTGATCCATCTGCGCCGATCCTCCGTCGTTGCCGGCATTCTCGCCCCGGACAAGGCCGGGATCAATCCGCTTCCCGGCGGGGCGGGCCGACCCGGATGCCGGTTTACCTGGCCTTAATCCTCAGCGCCAACAATGCGCCGCTGAATCCAGAGGGACCTCCCATGAAGAACCTGACCATCAAGTTCAGCCTCAGCGCCACCCTGATCGCCCTCGCCCTGGCGCTCATCACGTCGATCGCCACCGGCTGGCTCGTCTTCCGTCAGGCGGAGGCGGGCTTCAACACGCTCTACCATGATCGGGTCGTGCCGCTGCGTGACCTGAAGATCGTCGCCGACATGTATGCCGTGAACATCGTCGATGCCTCGCACAAGGCCCATAACGGCCTGATCACCCCGGCCGAGGCACTGGGGATGGTGGAGGAGGCCCAGCAACAGCTCGGCAAGTCCTGGTCAGCCTATACCTCGACCTTCCTCGTGCCGGAAGAGCGGCGACTGGTGGAGCAGGCCGGGCCATTGATGCGCAAGGCGGGCGAACTGACGAACCGGCTGCGCGACATCCTGCGCCGGCAGGACCAGGCGGCGCTGGATGCGATGGTGAAGAACGAACTCTTTCAGATGATCGAGCCAGTGTCGGAAGCCATCTCCAGCCTCGTCGAGTTGCAGCTCAAGGTCGCCAGCGAAGAGGCAGCCAAGTTCAACGACTCGGCACGCACCGCGGTACTGGTGTTCGCGGCGACGGCGGTCTTCGGCCTGCTTGCGCTGCTTGCGGCCCTGATGGTCACTTTCCGCGGCGTGCTCGGCCCGCTCAAGGCGACGACCGGGACCATGACGCGCCTCGCCCAGGGCGACCTCGAAGTCGATATCCCGGCCGACGAGCGGCAGACAGAGATTGGCGAGATGACGCGCGCGCTCCGCCTGTTCAAGGACAATGGCCTCGAGAACCGCCGGCTGCAGACGGCAGCGGAGGAGGCGCGAAAGCGCGAGGAGGAGGCGAAGCTGGCCGAGGAACGGCGCGAGCGCGAAGCCGCCGAGGCCAAGCGCGCCGAAGAAGAAAGCCGCCTGCGCGCGGCAGCCGAACGGCAGGAGCGGTTGAACGCCATTTTCGCAAGCTTCGAGCGGACGGTGGCCGGCGTGGTCGATTCCGTGGCCGCCGCGGCGACCGAATTGCAGGCTCTTGCCAGCCAGATGGTGAGCTCGGTCGGCACCACAAACGAGCGCGCATCCGCGGTGGCGGCGGCGTCGGAACAGGCCTCGGCCAACGTGCAGACGGTGGCGGCGGCGGCCGAGGAACTCGCAGCCTCGGTCGGCGAGATCAGCCGGCAGGTGCAGACTTCCTCGAGCGTCACCGGGCAGGCGGTAACGCAGGCGGACAAGACCAATGCCCAGATGCAGGGTCTTGCAGAGTCGGCGGAGCGGATCGGCCAGATCGTCAGCCTGATCACCGATATCGCCGGCAAGACCAATCTGCTCGCGCTCAATGCCACCATCGAGGCGGCTCGGGCGGGCGAGGCGGGCAAGGGCTTCGCCGTGGTGGCCTCCGAGGTCAAGACCCTGGCCAACCAGACCGCCAAGGCGACGGAAGATATCGGCTCGCAGGTTGCGGCCATACAGGCGGCCACGCGACATGCGGTCGAATCGATCCGCGATATCGGCTCGACCATCGGACAGGTGAATGAGATCGCCACGGTCATCGCCTCGGCGGTCGAGGAGCAGGGCTCCGCCACGCAGGAAATCGCGCGGAACGTCCAGCAGGCCTCGCAGGGCACCCAGGAAGTTTCGTCCAACATCATGGGCGTGACGGCGATTGCCCGCGAAACCGGGCAGGCCGCCGACCAGGTTCTCTCCGCCGCCGGCGAACTTTCGCAGCAGGCCGAGCGCCTGCGCGGCGAGGTCGGCCAGTTCATCGAGCAGGTCCGCGCCGCCTGACCGGCGTCGCGGTGCCGGCGCAATGAGGTTGTCGGCCCCGCCCGTCCTGGGTCATAGTCGGAAGGGACGGGTGGGGGCCGCACTTGCATAGCATTCGCGTCAAGATCCTCGCGGTGACCACGGCGCTGCTGGCGCTGTTCGCTGCCGCGACCGGCATCGCCACCTACCTGCTGGACCAGGTGGTGGACGAGATCGACGCGATCGCCGAAGAGCATGTTCCGCTCGTGGCGCGGATCGCCAGTATCGACGTCCTGACCTACGAACTCGAGTTGAACCTCCGGCGGTCACTCGAGAGCGATCCACCGGATCCCGAGCGGCGCGAGATGTTGCTGGCGCGTGTTGCGGCTGCTGCCGGTGAGCTCAGGCGGGACTTCGCGGAGACGAACAGGATCCTGGCGCTGGGTATCGCCGACTCACGCAACGACGTGGCCGACCGCATCGCGCTCTCGCGCATCGAGGGTAGCGTGGCCCTGCTCGAACGCCGCCTCGCCCCTTTCCTCGCCCTCGCCGAACAGGTGGTGGCAGCGCTGCGCGGCGGCGACATGGCGCTGGCCCGCGCCCATGCGGCCGGGTTCCGGGTGTTCGAGGATGCGTTCGATCAGGACATCGCCGCCGTCCGCGCCGCCGTCGACGAGCTGATCGCCGGATCGGTGCGCGAGACCGAGGCACACCAGCTCCGCGTCCTGGCGCTCAATGGCGGGCTGTTTGCCGCGGCCACCTTGCTCGGCCTCGTTCTCTTCGCCATGCTGGCGACCCGGCTGCAGCGGTCCTTCGCGACGCTTCTGGCGGGCACGCGCGCCGTGGAAGGCGGGCAGCTCGACGTGGCCGTGCCGGTCGAATCCCGCGACGAGATCGGACAGCTCGCCCGTGCCTTCAACCACATGGTGCGGCAGCTCCGCGACAAGGAGCAGATCAGGGACACGTTCGGCAAGTATCTCGACCCGCGCATCGTCGCCCGGCTGGTCGAGGGCAGCGCCGGCGATGCGACGCTTTCGGAACGCAAGCCCGCCACCGTGTTCTTCTCCGACATCAAGGGCTTCAGCGGCATGAGCGAGAGCCTGACCGCGAGTGCGATGGTCCATTTGCTGAACAGCTATTTCGCCGCGGTCACCGGCGAGATCCGGGCGCGCAACGGAATCATCGACAAGTTCATCGGCGATGCGGTCATGGCCTTCTGGACGACACCGTTCTCGGACGGGGACGCGCATGCGAGCGATGCGTGTCTCGCGGCGCTGGCGCAGCAGCGCGCCATCGAAGCCTTCCGCGCGGAGCTTCCGCAGATCCTCGGGCTGCGACGCAACGTCCCGGATTTCGTCGTGCGCATGGGCCTGGCGTCGGGCGAGGTGGTGATGGGCACCATCGGCTCCAACATCACACGCTCCTATACGGTCATTGGCGATATCGTCAATTCGGCCTCGCGTCTGGAGGGCGCGAACAAGGCCTACGGCACCTCCATCGTGATCGACGAGACGACCTGCCGTCTGGCCGCCCAGGCAATCGAGGTCCGCGAACTCGACCTGCTGGCCGTGGCCGGCAAGAGCGAGCCGATCCGCATCTACGAACTGCTTGGCGAGGCCGGAAGCCTGGCGCCGGACATGATGGCACTCGCCGAGGCTTTCGCGGCAGGGCTCGCCGCCTATCGCCGCCAGGACTGGGACCGGGCCGCGGCGCACTTCGACGAGTGCCTGGCGATCCGCCCGGACGATGGTCCGGCACGGGCCTTCCGGGAGCGCACCGACCTGCTGCGCGCGACCCCGCCCGGTCCCGACTGGGACGGGGTCTGGCGTCTGTCCGCGAAGTGAGCGATGCGCGCAAGGGTTGCCGGCATCCGCCCGGCATGACACGATCCGGGCGTCGTTCCCTTCTGCGTCCGGAGAGTCATGCCGCGCCGCTTTCCCTGGGCCACGCTGCCTGACGATCAGCTTCTCGAGCTGCGCCTGCGCGATCTCAAGGTCACCATTCGCGGGACCTGGCTCGAGGCCTGCATCCGCGAGCTGCATGAGGAGCTGGATCAGCGCGACATCCGCGTGAAGCCGCATTTCTGGATCTCCGACGAATGGTTCAGCCCGGACACGACGCCGGGCATCGCCATTCCGTTCTACCTCGCCCATCCACGGCTGATGCGTCTCGAGCGCCGGAAGATCATCGATGTCGAGGGCGGTTCGGCCGCCGAATGCATGCGCATCCTCCGGCACGAGGCCGGGCACGTGGTGCAGCATGCCTATCGGCTGCAGCGCCGTCGCCGCTGGCAGCAGCTCTTCGGGCCCTCCTCGATGCGCTACCCGAGCTACTACCGCCCCAACCCGGCCAGCAAGAATTTTGTGCAGCATCTCAGGCTCTGGTATGCCCAGAGCCATCCCGACGAGGATTTCGCCGAAACCTTCGCCGTCTGGCTGCGCCCGCGCTCGGACTGGCGGCGGCGCTACGCCGGCTGGCCAGCGCTGCGCAAGCTCGAATATGTCGACGAGCTGATGGCGGAGATCGCGCACGAGAAACCTGTTCTCACCCGGCGGCTACAGGTCGAGCCGATCAGCCGCATGAACATGACCCTGGCCGAACATTACCGGCGCAAGCAGGCGCAGTATGCGACCGGCGCGCCGAAGGTCTACGACCGCGACCTGCTGCGCATCTTCCGCGAGGATGATGGCCGGCGCGACTGGCCGGCTGCTTCGACCTTCCTGCGCAAGAACCGCGCGAAGATCCGGCAAATGGTGTCGAAATGGACCGGCGAGTATCAGCTAACACTCGAGACCGTCCTCGATGATATGATCGACCGGTGCCGGGAGCTGCGTCTGCGGGCGGCGGGTCCGGAGCGGCAGCTCCGCATGGACTTCACCGTCCTGCTCACGGCGCAGACCGTGCATTCGCTTTACTCTCCGTCGCGGCGGAGGTGGTTCGCGCTATGAAACGATTACGCGTTCTGGTGCTCATGCATCCGGACCTGCTGCCGCCCGATACCCTCGAAGGTTATGGCGAGCAGGAAATCAACGCCTGGAAGACCGAGTACGACGTGGTAAGCACGCTTCGCGCATCCGGGCACGACGTGCGACCGCTCGGCGTGCAGGACGAACTCAAACCGATCCGCGAGGCGATCGAGGAATGGCACCCGCACGTCGTCTTCAACCTGCTCGAACAGTTCCATGGCGAGACTGCCTATGACCAGAACGTGGCCAGCTATCTCGAATTGCTGCGCATTCCCTATACCGGCTGCAATCCGCGTGGCCTGATGCTTGCCCGCGGCAAGGACCTGGCGAAAAAGCTGCTGCACTATCACCGCATTCCTGTGCCGGCCTTCGCCGTCTATCCGAAGGGACGCAAGGTGCGCAGGCCCGCCCGTCTCGGGCTGCCGCTCATCGTCAAGAGCCTGAGCGAGGATGCATCGGTCGGGATCGCACAGGCATCGCTTGTCGACAGCGACGAGAAGCTGGAAGAGCGGGTGAGCTTCATCCATGAGCGCATCGGCACCGACGCCATTGCCGAACAGTATATCGAGGGGCGCGAGCTCTATGTCGGCGTGCTCGGCAACGAACGGCTGCGGGTGCTGCCGGTCTGGGAACTGGTTTTCGGCAGCCTGGCGCCCGGCGCCAGCCGCATCGCAACCGAGCGGGTCAAGCATGACCCGGAATATCAGGAGCGGCGCGGCATCCTGCAGGGACCGGCGGAGGGCCTTGGGCCCGAGCTCACTGCGCGCATCCAGCGCATGGCCAGGCGCATCTGCCGCACCCTGGCGCTCGATGGCTATTCCCGCATCGACTTCCGCCTGGCTGCGGACGGCACGCCTTATTTCCTTGAGGCCAACCCCAATCCCGAGATCGCGCGGCGCGAGGAGTTTGCCGAAGCCGCGCTGCATGACGGGCTTGATTATCCGGCGCTGCTCAACCGCATCCTGGCACTGGGAATAAGCCGTTCCGCCGCCCGCGCAGGCTGACGAATTCAGTAGCCCCAGAGATGCTGCAGGCCGACCGCGCCGGCCGGATTGACCGATATGACCTGCGCGCCGAGATCGGCCTCGCCGCAGGTGACGACCAGCGGCCCCATGCCGGCGGCGCCCAGATGCGCATCGAGGCCCGGTAGCAGTTCGTCGAGCCAGACGAGCTTCGCCGTGAAGGCGGCGAGCGGGATGTCCGCTCGCAATGCCTTTCCGGCAAGGTCGAGAACCTGGATTTGCGCGTTCACCTGCCTGCGATAGCCGAGATTGCCGCTGGCATTGGCCAGCAGCACGCCGGTGCGATGGCCATCGCGCGTGCGTGCGCGGCCGATGACGTTGGTCCGGCCGAAGACGCCGATGGAGGGATGGAGCCAGTGCGGCAGATCGGGTATCTGCATGCCCAGGTTGCGCCAGGACGACTGGAATTCGGTCAGATCCCGATCGCCGGTATGGATTGATTGCAGAACCAGATCGGCGGCGGTCACCACGCGGCCGGGTGCGTAGCCGATCTTGCGCCAGTCCGGGGCGACCAGCGCCACGGCAGCCTGCTCCGCCGCCGGATCCGCCCAGTCCGCGAGGACGTCCTCGATCAGGACTGGGCCGGCACGTTCGGTGCGCCAGAGCACGCGGCCGAGATGGGAGCCTGCGGCATCGAAGAAGCGGATATCGAAATCCCGCACCGGCGGGTTCGAAGCGCCGTAATTGAAACCGAAAGCGAGGCCGTCCCGGCCGCGCAGGATCGGTACGGTACAGGGATGGATCATGAAGCCCGATGCCTCGACCATCTCCAGCCGGGCGGATTCCTCGGGCGAGAGCGCGGCGTCCTGGCGGTCTTCGATGCGCACGCGGCAGAGGTGGTTTCCGGCAAGCGAATCGACCGGCCCGCCGGGACCCGCAATACCCTCCTCGAATGCGTACCAGAAGGAGGTGCCGAAGCCGTTATAGCCCAGGCCGAAATGGCGGCGCGCGTTCGCGCGCCCTGGCCGATGCTCGAAGCGGATTTCGGTGACGCGACGGTCGCGGCGGCGTTCGATCTGATGGCGTTCGGTGCCGGCGAGCAGGTCGACCATCGGGTTCTCGCCCATGTCCAGATCGTAGTTCGGGACCGTAACCACCGTATGACCGCCGCGCAGGACTTCCTCCGCCAGGCGGAATTCCTTACGCTTGTCCGGGCTCTTGAAGAACTGGTGCGAGCCATGGACGATCGTGAAAGAACGCCGCCACTCGACATCGGCGCAGAGCCTGAGCCGGTAGTGGCGTCCGCCGGTGAGAAGCGGATGGCTGACCAGGACTTTCACCATCGAAGGCCCCCGCCTGTCGGGCAGGAGTTCGTCGATATCGAGGATCATCGACTGGTTCGGCCCAAGCAGGCGCCAGCGGCGCACGCGGCGGTCATCGTCCGCGGCCTCGATGCGAAATTGCAGCACGTCGCGCTGGTTGAAGAATTGCTGGAAATGGTTATAGAGCAGGGCGAGGCAGCCATCGGCTTCCGCGGGAATGGCGAGCGTGCCGCCGCAGAACTCGAAGTCGCCGATATAATGGACCGGCGTCGAGGCATTGCATTTCTGCATGATGCGCAGTGCCTGTCGGAAGCCGAGCTCGAAATCCCGGCCGCCGACCACCAGCGCATCGAGGCCGGCATAGCCCCGAACCGAGGGCAGGTCGGCGCCGGCGGCCAGATCCGACGCGTCGACGGAGAACCAGCCGGCCACCCTCCCCGGATCGAGACTTGCCGCAAACTGGTCGCGGAAGCCACGGTCGCCCTGGATGCCGATGCGCCTCGCGCCGTCCTCGCCGAGCAAAAGGCAAACCTGATCGGAGGTTTGCGGCATGCGCGTAGTCGGCCGCGCCTTGGCTCCGGCCGCTGCTTCGCCGACCTTGATCTTGGTCTTCTGCCGGTTTTCCGGTAGGCCCAGGACCTGCTTTAGCCCCTTAAGTATCGGCAGCGTCATGCAAGGGGCCTCAGGACTTCGCAATGGAAAGGTGGGCGCAAGGACTCCCCCGAAAGTTCGCACACGCCAATCAATATATGAACACACGTTAACGCGGAAGCCGCGCCAATATCATCATTGTCTATCCGTAGGTATTTTCTTGCGAAATGATGCAGCGTCACAATAGTAGCGAACCGCAAGGCCGGATATTCTCCGCGACCCACGAAATGGGAAGAAGTATAATAGCTTCCGATACTTGCAAGGTACGGAGGTCATGGATATCGCCGTTGATCGGCTGCTCGGCCGTTTGCTGCCTGTCCGGCTGCCCGGTCGGCTCGGCTGGCACGCCGCGCGCGCCTTGTTTCGCAACCAGCTCACTCCCTTCATCGATCCGGCAAGGATCCGGCGGAAAGTGCCGTATCCCGATCGCAAGCGCCGGCCTGGCGGCTTCGTCGTCTCCATTGCTGGACTGGGTGGAGCGGTGCCCGTCGACGAAACGCGCACCGCGCGGAAGGTGCGCGACCTGATGGCGCATGTCGACGATCCGCGCGGCTCGCAAACCTACGCGGAACTGGTTGCGCGCGGCGCTCGCGGCGATGCGGCACGCAAGGACGGCGATGTGATCGACACGCCGGAACGGGTCGAGGCCTATTGCCGGCGCTATATC
>JAHCJQ010000031.1 GCA_026126215.1 Alphaproteobacteria bacterium | reverse complement strand
TGCGGGCGCGCTGGTTTCGACCTTCGCTTCCTATGTTCTGGAAAAGAAGCTGGCGCGCCAGCCCGAAAGGTTCGGGCGCGGCGCGATCGAGGGACTGTCCGGCCCCGAGGCATCGAACAATGCGGCCGCGCAAAGCGCGTTCGTGCCGCTGCTCAGCCTCGGCATCCCGCCAAACGCGGTCATGGGCGTGGTACTCGGCGCGCTGATGATCCAGGGAATCGCACCGGGGCCGCGGCTTGCCACCGACCACCCAGAGATCTTCTGGGGCGTCATCGCCAGCATGCTGTTCGGCAACATCATGCTCGTCATTCTGAACGTGCCGATGGTGCGCCTCTTCGTGTCGCTGCTGCGCGTGCCGACGCGGATCCTGGCGCCCTGCATCCTGCTTTTCTGCGCGGTCGGCGCCTACAGCATCAACAACAACATGGTCGATGTCGCCGTCGCGATGATCTGCGGCGTCCTCGGCTATGTCCTGCGGCGCACGGGCTTCGATCCGGTGCCGCTGCTCATCGCGTTCGTTCTGGGCGGCATTCTCGAGAAATCCGTTCGGCAGGCACTGCTGATCGGCTATGGCAGCCCGTATGTGTTCGTGGAGAGACCAATCGCCCTCTCCCTTCTCGTCGTGGCGGCGCTCCTGCTGCTGCTTCCGCTGGCGCGCCAGATTATCGCTGTCGTCCAGCCACGATCCCAGTCAACCTGAAACAGGAGAAAAACAAATGAACATCCGCTACGTTGTATCCGGCAGTCTCGCCATCGTCGCGGCGCTTCTTGCCACCACCTCGCTGGCCCAGGCGCAGGCCGGTTATCCGAACAAGCCCATCAAGCTGGTCGTGCCCTACAATCCGGGCGGCAGCAGCGATCTCACTACGCGTTTCATCGCCGACATGGCCAAGGACATACTGGGCCAGCCCGTCGTCGTGGAGAACCGGCCCGGCGCGGGCGGAACCATCGGCATCGGCTCGGTCGCAAGCTCCACGCCGGATGGCTACACATTCTCCCAGATCACCGCCAGTCCGATCATCGTCCGCCCGCATGTCGCCAATGTCCCCTATGATCCGCGCAAGGACCTGACCTTTCTCGGCCGCTACATGGTGACCCATGCACCCTTTGCGGTGAAGGCGGACAGTCCATTCAAGACGATCCAGGACGCGCTGGCTTTCGCCAAGAGCAATCCCGGCAAGCTGCGCTGGGCAGTCGGCGCGCCCCAGGGCGGCCCGCATCTGGCAACCGAGGCCATGCTTCGCGCGGCCGGCGCGCAGGCAACGCTGGTGCCGGTCAATGGCGGCGCGGAGGCCCTGCTCGCGCTCATGGGCGGCTCGATCGAGGCGGTCGTGGTCGATGATTACGCAAGGCCGCTCAGGGATGGTGAAATCCGCCTGCTCGCCGAATCCGGACCGGTCAAGGTCAAGGGCGCGCCCGACGTGCCAACCTACCGGGAGCTTGGCTATCCCCTGAGCCCGACCATCTTCTATGGCCTGGTGGGGCCGGCGGGTCTGCCTTCGGAAGTCGTCGCCAAGTGGAACGCGACCCTCAAGCAGATCGTGGAGAGCGACAAGTTCCGCGAACTCACCGACCGCATCAATGCCACGCCGTTCTACGGCAACTCGGCCGATTTCACGGCTCAGGTGACGCAGGACTATGAGCAGATGGGCAAGGCCCTGGCCGACCTCGGCCTGGCCAAGAAGTAAGGGGTGAGACGTGTCCGCTCCCGCATATCTGTCCATGAATGGCAGGCTGGTGCCATACGCCGAGGCGAGGGTGCATGTCCTCGCCCCGGCGATCACCTATGGCGCTACGGTTTTCGAGGGAATCCGTGGTTATTGGAGCAAACACTATGATGACTGCCTGCTGTTCCGGCTCGACGAGCATCTGGAGCGCCTGGCCTTCTCCATGAAGGTCATGCGTTTCCAGAGCGATCTCGAGCCGAGGACGATCCGGGCCTGGATCCGCGAACTGGTTCGCGCGAATGGGCAGAAGGACGAGGTGCACATACGGGCGCTGGCATACGTCTCCGAAGGGCCGAACATGTTCACCACCGCGCCGGTCGAGGTGGCCATCGCATCGCTCGCCCGGCCCGGACGCAACATCGGGCAGGGCGGCGTGCGGGCCACGATCTCCAACTGGCGGCGCATCTCCGACGATGCCATGCCGCCGCGCGTGAAGTGCGCTTCCAATTACCAGAACGGCCGGCTGGCGAGCCTGCAGGCAAAGCACGACGGCTACGACACGCCGATCCTGCTTTCCTCGTCCGGGCACGTGGCGGAGGCGCCCGGCTCCTGCGTGTTCCTGCGCCGCGGCGACCGCCTTGTCACGCCGGGTGTCACCTCGGACATCCTCGAAAGCATCACCCGCGACAGCGTGATCGAGATCGCCCGCCAGCGTTGCCGCGTCCCGGTGGAGGAGCGTGACGTGGACCGCAGCGAGCTCTACATGGCCGACGAGGTGTTCCTCTGCGGCACCGCCAGCGAGATTGTGCCCGTCTCGGAGATCGACGGATTCCGTGTCGGAGATGGCGGCGTGGGCGAACTGACGCGGGAGATCGCCACGCTCTATGGGCGCCTGGTTCGCGGCGAACTGGGCTATCCGGAATGGTTCGCGCCGGTCTATCGCGACAGCCTCGGGGTTCCGGCATGAGTGCCAGGCTCGATACGGTCCAGCTCGGCATCCTGTGGCGGCGCATGTGCGGGCTGATGGACGAAGTGGCCGAAACTTTCATCCGCACGTCTTTCTCTTCCGTCGTGCGGGAGAATGGCGACATGGCCATGGCGCTCATGGATGCCCAGGGGCGGCAGTTCGTGCAATCGACGCGCAGCGTTCCGTCCTTCATCGGCACCATGCCGCGCACGCTGGCGGCCATGCTCGCAAAGTTTCCGCCCGAAAGCCTCGCGCCGGGCGACGTGCTGATCACCAACGACGCCTGGCTCGGATCGGGGCATCTGAACGACGTGACGATGATCCGTCCGTTATTCCGGCCACGGGGGATCATCGGCTACGTGGGCAGTGTCTTCCACACCGTCGATATCGGTGGCGCACCCTCGCCGCATGCACGGGACTGCTTCGAGGAAGGCATGTGCATCCCGGTAGCCAAAGTAATGGAAGGGGGCCGGGAGAACCGCCTTCTCTTCGACATGCTCGCGGAAAACCTGCGCGAGCCTGCGGAAACCATCGGCGACCTCCGGGCGCAGTTCGCTGCTTACGATGCCACTGTCGAGCGGGTGGAACGGCTGCTGCGCGAGGAAGGCTTCGAGACGCTGGACGAGATCACGGGTGAGATTCTGGACCGCTCCGAGCGTTCCATGCGGGCAGCGATCGAACGCCTCCCGGATGGCCGATATGCCGACGAGCTTCTGAGCGATGGCTTCGAGGAGCCGCTTCGCATCCGCGCCGAAATCGAAATCGCCGGTTCGGATATCCGCGTCGACTTCTCCGGCACCTCTCCGCAGATCGAGAAGGCGGTCAATTCGGTAATGAACTTCACCTATGCCTATACCGCATATGCGCTGAAATGCGTTCTCGATCCGGCGACGCCAAACAATTCCGGGTCGCTGCGCCCGATCAGCGTCACGGCGCCCGAGGGAACCATCGTAAACGCGACCCGTCCGGCGCCGGTATGGGCACGGCATCTGACCGGCCACTACCTGCCATTCGTGGTCCTGGGCGCGCTCTCGCGGATCATGCCCGACAAGGTCATTGCCGACAGCGGTGCTCCGGGCTGGAGCGTGTATTTCAAGGGCGTGGAGCCGAAGACCAGGCGGCGGTTCGTGCGGATGTATTTCATGACCGGCGGCTACGGCGCGCGCCCGGGAAGTGACGGACCGTCCTGTCTCGCCTTTCCGACCAACGTCTCGAACACGCCGGTCGAGGCCTTCGAGACGACGACGCCGATGCTCGTGACACGGAAGGAACTGATCCCCGATTCCGGCGGCGCAGGCAGGCAGCGGGGCGGGCTGGGGCAACGCATCTCGTTCCGCTCGGAATCCGACGATCCGATCGTCATGACCATCCGGCACGAACGGGTGAAAAATCCGCCGCGCGGACTGCTCGGCGGCGAGCCGGGCCGCCCGGGCCGCGACCTCTTGAACGGCAAGGTCATACCCGCCAAGACCATCCAGTCGCTCGCACGCGGCGACGAGGTAACCTTCGAGACCCCTGGCGGCGGCGGCCTCTTCCCGCCCGAGACGCGGGCCCCCCGCGCGGTCGAGAGAGACCTGCGACTGGGCCTGGCCGGTCCGGCGCGGGCGCCGGGGCGCGGGGAGGGGGGGCGCAGGAATGTCGGATGACCGGATGCGCGTCGGCGTGGATATCGGCGGCACGTTCACCGACCTCGCGCTATACGAGCCAGGCAGCGGCCGTCTCTGGAAGGAGAAGGTTCTCACCACGCCGGACGATCCGTCGGAAGGCGTGCTGACGGGTATCGACCTTCTGCTTTCAAGAGCGGGCGTGGCGCCGGCCAATGTCGGGATGGTGATCCATGGCACGACGCTGGTGGCCAACGCGCTGATCGAACGCAAGGGGGCGTCGATCGCGCTGATCACCACGCGTGGTTTCCGCGACGTGCTCGAGATTGGCCGCGAGATGCGCTACGACACCTATGACCTCGCGATCGAGATGCCGCCGCCGCTCGTGGAGCGCGATCTCCGCTTCGAGGTGGCAGAGCGCCTTGGGCCCGACGGGTGTGTGATCGAGCCGCTTTCCCTCGATTCCCTGGGCGAGGCACTGCGCATCATGCGTGATCGCGGCATCCAGGCGGTCGGCATCTGCCTGCTGCATTCCTACCGCAACCCGGCGCACGAACAGGCGGTGCGGGATCATGTCAGGCGATATCTCCCGGAAGCGGCGATCGCCATTTCCTCCGAGGTGATCGCCGAGCTTGGCGAGTACGAGCGGACCAACACCACACTCTGCAACGCCTATGTGCAGCCGCTTTTCGACCGCTATGTGGGAGATCTCGAACACGGAATCCGCGAACGTGGCCTGTCCGGCCGGCTCTATCTGATGCTTTCCGATGGCGGCACCATGCATCCCGAGGCCGCGCAGCGCTTTCCCATTCGCCTGGTCCAGTCCGGCCCGGCCGGCGGTGTGCAGGCGGCGGCACTGATTGGACGGCTGCTTGGCGAGGATCGGGTGCTCTGTTTCGACATGGGCGGCACGACGGCGAAGGCGTGCCTGGTCGAGGATTCGCGACCCGTGCGGACCACCGAGTTCGAGGTGGCGCGCGTCTGGCGCTTCAAGAAGGGCAGCGGCCTCCCCCTCAAGGTGCCGGTGGTCAACATGATCGAGATCGGTGCCGGCGGCGGCAGCATTGCCGGGCTGGACAGTCTCGGCTTCACCCAGGTCGGTCCCGAAAGCGCCAGCTCCAAGCCCGGGCCGGCCTGCTATGGGCTGGGCGGGAATCGACCCACCGTGACCGACGCCGACCTCGTGCTCGGATACCTGGCGCCGGACCGCTTCCTCGGCGGCGACATGCCGCTCGACCTTGAGGCAGCGGAACGGGCGATCATGCGTCATGTCGGCGAGCCGGCGGGTCTCGGACTCGCCGAGGCGGCCTGGAGCATCTTCGAGACCGTCACCGAGAACATGGCGCAGGCGGCGATGATCCATGCCCTGGAGATGGGCAAGCGGCTCTCCGACTATACGATGATCGCCATTGGCGGCGCCGGGCCGGTACATGCCCTTTCGATCGCGCGGCGGCTGGGTATCCGGCGGGTGATCTGCCCGAGCGGCGCGGGCGTGGCGTCGGCCTTCGGTTTCCTGACCGCGCCCATCTCCTTCGAGTTCGTGCAGTCCGACGTCTGCCGCCTGTCGGAGCTGCGCTTCCCGAATGTCCTCGCCGCGCTTTCGTCGCTGCGCGGCCAGGGTGAGGCGCTGTTGCGCGAAGCGGGCGTTGGCGCTGCGGAGACGATGGTGGAGTGCCGTTGCGCCGCCCGTTATGCGGGGCAGGGATACCAGGTCGAGTTCGAGGTGCCGCTTGCCATACTCGAGGCGGGAAGGAGCGAGGAGCTGCGGGCGCGTTTCGAGGCCGCCTATCGTGCATCCTATGGCCGGACCGAGACCTCCGGCGATATCGAAACGGTGACCTGGCTGCTCAAGGTCCGCGGACCCGACCCCGCCTTCCGCCTGCCCCTCGCGGAGGTTGCCGGTAGCGCCGAGGAGGCGTGCACCGGACGAAGGCAGGTCTATTTTCGGGAGACATCGGGCAGCGTGGAAGTGCCGGTGTATGACCGCTACCGCCTCGGGCCCGGCAGCCGCTGCATGGGGCCGGCGATCATCGAGGAGCGGGAATCCACGCTCGTACTGCCGCCCGGCTGGGGGTTGCGCGTCGACCGCTACAACAACCTGATCGCGGAACCGGAGCCGCAGGGATGATCGACCTGCGCAGCGACTTCCTGTCCTCGCCGAGCGCGGCCATGCTGGCGGCGATGGCGGAGGCAGCGACCGGCGAGAAAGGCTATGGCCCGCGCGATGACCCGCACCAGCGGCGACTGGAGGAACTGGCCGCCGAGATGCTGGGTAAGGAGGATGCGCTGTTCCTCCCCACCTGCATGATGGCCAACCTCCTTGCCGTGATGTGCGCGGCCGGCCGGGGCGAGGCGGTGATCCTCGATGCCGCCAGCCATCTGCTCAATTCCGAATCCGGCGCCATGGCGGCCATCGCCGGCACGCTTGCCCTGGCCCTGCCGTCGGAACGGGGCAGGATCCCGCCCGCGCTGATCGCCGAAACGCTGCATCCCGGCACGCTCCAGCAGCCGCGGACGGCAATGCTGGTGCTCGAGAACACGCACAATAAGGCCGGCGGCATCGCCAATGGCGCCGATTACTATGCCGAGGCGCGCGCCGCCGCGGGCTCTTGCTGGATGCATCTCGATGGCTCGCGCATTTTCAATGCGGCAGTTGCGCTGGGTTGCGGGGCGCGCGATCTCGTGCGGTCCTTCGAGAGTGTCGCATTCAGCCTCAACAAGGGACTGGCGGCACCGGCGGGCGCGATTCTGGCCGGTCCGGCTTCGTTCATCGGCGAGGCGACGCGGCTGCGCCAGCAACTCGGCGGCGGATGGCGACCGGTCGGGATGCTGGCGGCGGCTGGCGTCGTCGCACTGCGGACCATGGTTGGCCGGCTTGCCGACGATCATGCGCGGGCCCGGCGCATCGCCGAGACGCTGGCCGGCTGCGCGGGTGTCGACATCGACCTTTCCAGCGTCCAGACCAACATCGTGCGTGGACGCCTGCGTCACCCGCGTCTCGCTGCCGAAGCGTTCCGATCGGAACTGGAGACGCGCGGCATCCGCATCCAGGTTGCGGCGGACGGCGCCTTCCGGCTCGTCACCTATCACGATATCGACGACGACTTGACCGGAGAGGTCTGTGCCACGCTGCGCGGGATTCTCGGTCCGGCGGAAAATTCAGGAACCAAGCACCGAGGTGAAGGAAGATGACCAGGCGCGATCGGGGTCGCCAGATCATGCGACAGACCCTGGGCAACGAATACTGCGACGCCCGCGACCAAACGACGAACGAGTTCAACGCGCCGCTGCGCCAGCTCTCCGAAGAGGCTGCCTACGGTTATGTCTGGGCCCGCGAAGGCCTTGATGCGCGCACGCGCAGCCTGCTCTGTCTCGGCATACTGACCGCGCTCAATCGCCCGCACGAGCTGCGCATCCATCTGCAGGGCGCGCTCAATAACGGCTGCACGGTCGAGGAGATCCGCGAGACCTTGTTGCAATCCGCCATCTATTGCGGCGTGCCGGCAGCCGTCGACAGCTTCCGCATCGCCGAGGAAGTCCTGCGCGAGGCCGGCAAGCTGCCTCGCTGAGACGCCGTCCAGCCGTTGGCGAATTGACAGCGCCTGCTGGCCTGATATGTTATTCATTGCATAACAATTAGCGGGACGATGCGGCCGTCCCGTCATGGACCAGGGGAGACACGGATGCTCGAGGGGCGGCGGGTCGTCGTCGTTGGCGGGAGTGCCGGGATCGGTCAGGCGGTGGCGCAGGCGGCGCGCGCCGCCGGGGCCGAGGTCGCGATCGTCGGCCGCGATGCAGGGACGCTTTCCCGCGCCATTGCGGCGCTCGGCGGCGGAACCCGTGGCGAGGCGGCCGATGCGCGGGACCCTGCGGCGATCGCGACGGCACTGGCGAAGATCGGCCGTTTCGATCACCTCGTCGTCACCGCCTCGGCTTCCGCGGCCCGCCTCGGCGTGGCGAAGCCGATGGCCGAGATGCCGAAGGCGGCGGCGGAGAGCTTCTTCGCCGGCAAGTTCTGGGCGCAGTATCATGCCGCGCAGGCTGCCCTTCCGCTGCTATCGGCAGATGGTTCCATCACCTTTACCTCCGGCGTCGCCTCGCGCAAGGGATTGCCGAACCACACGGTGCTTGCCGCCAGCAACGCCGCCGTCGATGCGATGGCGCGCCAGCTCGCCCGCGAGATTGCACCGATCCGCGTCAATGTGGTCTCGCCTGGCCTGACCGATACCCGCGCCTACGATCACCTGGCGGCAGAGGAGAAGAAGGCGTTCTTCGCGCATGTGACGGGGCGACTGCCGGTCGCTCGGGCCGCCAGCGCGGCGGAGATCGCCCAAGGCTACATTTTCGCCATGACCGCGACCTATCTTACCGGTGCGGTTCTCGATCTCGATGGCGGGCTTCTGGTTA
The DNA here is from genome assembly GCA_026126215.1 of Alphaproteobacteria bacterium. Taxonomy (GTDB): domain Bacteria; phylum Pseudomonadota; class Alphaproteobacteria; order Ferrovibrionales; family Ferrovibrionaceae; genus JAHCJQ01. The sequence continues at coordinate 21,409 of JAHCJQ010000031.1, read as the reverse complement.
CCTGAGCGACAGGATGATGCGCATGAACGTTCTTGTGGTGCTCGCCAACCCGAAGCCGCAATGCTTTACCCGCGACATCTGCCAACTCTATTGCGAGGAGGTGGCCCGCCGCGGCCACGAGGTCGTGCTGCGCGATCTCTACCGCATGAACTTCAACCCCGTGGCCAGCGCCGAGGACATCACCGGAAACCTCACCGGCAATGTCGCGGAGGATGTGCGGGTCGAACAGCAGTATCTGCGCTGCGCCGACATCGTCACATTCGTCCATCCGATCTGGTGGATCGACCGGCCGGCCATCCTCAAGGGCTATGTCGACCGGGTCTTCGCGCTCGGCTTCGCCTACGGCTACGCGCCCGGCGGCGTGCAGGGGACGCTGCGCGGCAAGCGCGCCGTGATCATCTCAAGTTCGGGCTCGCCGCAGGCGCATTTCGACGAGAGCGGCAAGATGCAGGCGATCCGCGTTGCCCAGGACATGGGCACCATGGAGTTCTGCGACATGGAAATGCTTGGTCACCTGCACTTCGCACCGGTCGGCCGGCGCAGCAGCGCGGAGGATATCGAAGGCTACAGGCAGACGGTGCGCGATTTCGTCGCGCGTCACTTCGGCGAGGTGCGCGCGCTCGCGGGCGGCTCGCAGAACTGAGGATACTTCGGGTGCGCGACGAGCGGGACCACCTCGATCTCGCTCATGTAGGGGTAGAGCGGCATCTTGCGTATCTGCTCGGTCACCGCCTCGTGGCTCGGCATGTTCCATATGGCGATGACGCCCTTGGCGTTCGCCTTGCGCCAGATGCCGAGCAGCCGCCCACTCTCGAACAGCGCCCTTGTCTGCTCCCATTCCAGCGGGAGCAGGGCGGCCAGCCCGTCGCCTGCGAGGTTGTAATCGATCTTGACGTCCAGCAGATAGATCATGCGTCTTTCTCTCCCTTGGCTTCCCGGCGCAGCCTGCCGCCGGGCCAGAGCGGGTGCTCGATCAGCGCCAGCACGCGGACCGACTTGAGATAAGGTGAGATCGGCAGGTCGCGCAGAAGCGCATTGAGCGCCTCATGCGATTCGCAGTCCCAGACGGCGATGACGCCCTGTCCGTCCGCCTTGCGCCATTCGCCGATTGCGATGCCACGTTCGATCAGCTCCGCCGTTCTCGTCCATTCTTTCCGGAGGATGTCCTCGCGGCGCTCGCCAAGCGCGGCATAATCGATGTCGACGTCGATGTGGTAGAGCATGGCATCACGTCGCGAACAGATGCTCGAGCTGACGGAACGGCCCGGCGGAGTAATAGTCGAAGTCGATCTGCCCTTCGCGGACCATCGGCAGAGTGGCGAGATGCGAGGCCGCTTCCGCGACACTCGCCGCCTCCAGCGTCACGATGGCGCATGGCCGGTCCCGGTCGAAATGCATCTCGCGGATGACGCCCGCGCCGATCAGCGTCCAGACCGCCCGCGCCTCCGCCACCTGCAGGGCCTGGATGCGTTCCAGGCTGGCGCCGGGCTGGCGGCGGGATATGGCGATGATCTTCATTCGCTCCATCCGTCGGTTCGTACCACGATCTTTCCCGCCTGGCGGCCGGATTCGAGGTAGCGGTGAGCCTCGACGATCTCGTCCAGGCGAAAGACGCGGTCAATCACCGGGCGCAGCCGGCCCGCCTCGACATGTTCAAGCACGAAACCGATGGCGCGCTCGCGCCGTGCCGCATTCATGGTGATCTCCCAAAGAGTATAGCCGCGCAGCGTCAGGCCCTTGCGCAGCACCGGGATGAGAGGGAAGGGCGCGGGATCGGCGGAAAGCTGGCCATACAGAAAAATCCGCGCTTCCGTGGCCGCCACTTCCGCCAGCGTCGCCAGATGGGGCCCGGCGATCGGATCCAGCGCAAGGTCGAAGCCGCGCCCGGCGGTGATCTCGCCGATCCGTTTCGCCAGGTCCTCCTCGCCGGTGACGATGACGTGTTCGGCGCCGGCGCGCAACAGGACCTCGCGCTTGCCGGGCGAGCGCGTCGTGGCGATGACCCGCGCGCCCAGCAGACGCGCCATCTGGATGGCGCCGAGGCCGACGCTCGATGCGCCGGCCGTCACCAGTACCGTCTCGCCGGCCGCGACCCGGCCATGTTCCACCAGCGGGCCAAACGCGGTGAGGTATTGCTGCCAGATGGCGGCAGCCTCGATGATCGGCAGGTCGGCGGGCACCGGCACCGTCGCCGTCGCCGGCACGATGCACCATTCGCCATAGACGCCATGCCGCTGGACGTCGAAGGCAGGGATCGTCGAGACGCGCGCGCCCGGCCGTGGCATGGCAACGCCCTCGCCGGCCGCTTCCACGATACCTGTGCATTCCCGCCCGATGCGCGTCGGCAGGCTCGCCTTGAGCATCGGATAGTCGCCGCGGCGGAGCTGCGCCTCCGAGTTGTTGAGGCCGAAGGCCTGCACCCGGATAAGGACCTCGCCGGCGCGCAGGCCGTCCGGTTCCGCCGCTTCGAGGCGCAACTCTTCCGGTCCGCCAAGCCGATGCAGTCGAACGATCCTCCCCATGCGAGCTCCGCGTGAGACTAGGGCATGGCATAGCCGCCGTTCACCGACAGCGTCTGCCCGGTTATGTACTCCGCGCGAGCGGAGGCAAGGAATGCCACCGCATCGGCCGCATCCTGCGGATGGGTGAGCCGGCCGAGACCTTCACCGATCGGATATTGCCGCAGAACCTTGCCGAGCGTCTCGTTGTTCTCCGGCGTCGCGTCGAGGCGCAGGAAATCCGCCATCGGCGCCTCGTGCGCCACGGCCGAAAGGGAGACGCAGTTGACGTTGATGCGCGACTTGCCCAGCTCCTTCGCCAGCGCCTTGGTGAAGCCGATGGCGGCGGCCTTGGCGCCCGAATAGACCGCAAGCCGCGCCTCGCCGACGCGACCGGCATCGGAGACGATGGTGACGATCCTGCCGCTGCGCCGCGCGAGCATGCCCTTGCCCACCGCTTCCACGCAGTTCAGGACACCGAAGAAGTTCAAGTCGACGAACTTATGCCAATGTCCCGGGTCGGAGCCCACGAAGGCGGGTATGCCAATCTCGCCCGAGCGGCGCTCCGGCAGGACGCCAGCATTGTTGACGAGAATGTCGATCCGCCCCCATTCGCGCTCGATCTCCGTCACCATCTGTCGTACCGCGGCAAGATCTGTGACGTCGCAGGGTACGGCCCGCGCGCTACCGCCCGAAGCGACGATCTCGGCAGCGACCTGCGCGGCCCGCGCGCCGACCAGATCGTTGATCGCGATCTTTGCCCCCTCGCCGGCAAGCGTCCTTGCGATCGCCCTGCCGACGCCCTGACCGGCACCCGTCACCAATGCGATCTTGCCGTTCAAGCCCAGATCCATTCCTGCCTCTCCCTCGATCCTACCTGCCCTTGAATACCGGCTTCCTCTTCTCGAGGAAGGCGCGCATGCCCTCCTTGCGGTCTTCGCTGGCAAAGAGAATGGATGCGGCATAGAGCTCGAATTCCAGCGCTGAGCGCAGATCCGTCTGCGCACCCTGGTCAATCGCCATCTTGGCGAAACGCAGCGCCAGCGGCGGCTTCGCCGCCAGTTCATCGGCCAGCGCACGGGCGCGCGCCATGAGCGCATCGTCGGCAACCACCTCGTCGATGAGACCAATCGTCAGCGCCTGGTCGGCAGTGAGGATGGTCCCGGTCATGATCAGCCGCTTGGCCGCCGCCGTTCCGACGAGCCTTGCCAGGCGCTGCGTGCCGCCGCCGGCCGGGACGACGCCAAGATTGACTTCGGTCAGGCCAAGCCGCGCACTCCGCGCCGCAATGCGGAAGTCGCAACAGAGCGCGATCTCCAGTCCGCCGCCCAGGGCAACACCATTGAGCGCGGCGATCACCGGCTTGCGCAGCTCGGCGATTGCGGAAAACAGGGCATGGGTGCGGCGCTGGCTCTCCATGAAGTCCGCGGGACCCTGCTCGCTCGCCGCACGTTCGCGGATATCGGCCCCGGCGCAGAAGGCTTTGCCGCCCGCGCCGGTGAGGATGAGCACGCGCGCGGCCTCGTTTGCCGCGACCTCCCCGATGGCTTCCCCGAGACGCGTCTTCAGCGCGGCATTCAGCGCATTCATCCGCTCCGGCCGGTTAAGCGTCAGGACGGCAATGCCGTCGGCGAGATCAAGGGTGATCGTGTCTTCCATGCGGATCAAGCCACGAGAATATGCACGCCGCAGGCCCCCGATTCGAGCTTGCTCACGCCGCCGCCGACCGTGTGGGCAAGGCCGACGCGCGCGCCGGGGACCTGATAGCCACCAGCGACGCCGCGAAGCTGCCAGTAGAGTTCGGCGATCTGCGCAACACCGGTGGCGCCCAGCGGATGCCCCTTCGCCAGCAGCCCCCCCGAAGGCGAGACCGCGACCGCGCCGCCGATGGCGCTCCGGCCATCCTCGACGAACCGGCCGCCTTCGCCGGGTGCACAGAATCCGAGATCCTCGTAATGAATGATCTCCGCGATGGTGAATGGGTCGTGCATCTCGCAGACATCGACGTCGTCGGGGCCAAGGCCAGCCGCCTCGTACGCCTTGCGGCTGGCGCGGATCGACATTTCCGACTTGTCATCGACGATACCGTGTGGCGTGCGCAGGCCCGAGACCAGCACGCTGGCGGCGATGCGCACCGGCCGCGGATTGTACTTCCGCGCCACGCGCGCGGAGGCGACGACCACCGCCGCCGCGCCATCGGAGACCGGGCAGCAGGACAGGCGTGTCAGCGGCTCGGCGATCATCGGCGCGGCCAGAACCTCCTCGATGGTGACTTCCTTCTGCATGTGGCAACGGGGATTGCGCAACGCGTTGCGGCGGTTCTTGACGGCCACCATCGCCATCTGCTCGCGCGTCGTTCCATAGCGGTCCATGTGCAGGCGGGCCTGCATGGCAAAAGCGGCCGGCATGACGCGTCCCATGGAGGAATCAAGATCGTCCGCCACCGTTGGCAGGAACCCGCCGGCCGGTGTCGAAAGCTTCTCCGCCCCGATCGCGATGCCGATCTCCGCCGCCCCGGACCTGATAGCCTGCACGATGCCGAGCACGGCGGACGCGCCGCTCGCGCAGGCATTCTCCACATTGAGGATCGGCATGCCGGTAAGTCCGCCACGCATCAGGACCTTCTGTCCGAAGCAGGGGCCCTGGTAGGCATGGCCGGCGAACGCAATATCGATCTTTCCGGGCTCGACCCCCGCTTCCTCCAGTGCCGCCCAGGCTGCGTCGAAGGCGAGGTCATGCACGCCGGCCTCGGGCTGCGGGCCGAACCTGGTCATGCCGGCGCCAATGACATAGACCTCGCTCATGTGTCGACGACCGGCTGGAACTTGGGTCCGGTCACGCGCGTTCCGTCGCGCTCGGTCCGGATCGTGCCGATGACAAGCCGGACCGCCATGCCGGTCCGCAGCGCCGCGCCCTGCCAGTCCTCGAGCTGCGCGATCAGGGACGGACCTGCATCGAGCTGGATCGCGGCAATGGCATAGGGCGAGGGATAGCCGGGCAGCCCACGCTGCACCACCGTGTAAGACACGATATGGCCGCCGCCTTCGATCTCGGCTGGCTCCATGGTGCCGCTCTCGTGGGTGACCGGGTTCATTCGCTCCGCCGGCCAGAAGAGCTGGCCCGTTTTCCGGCAGCGGCTGCCGAGCAGGCGAGGGCGCGCTCGCGTTTCGCCCGCCTCGACAAAGAGCCCCGGTCGGATCGGCCGCTGCTGCGTCGCTGCGTCAGATGCAACGGACTCGGCCATGCCCCGGGCGCCTCCTCGATCGTGAGGAGTAAGTTATAGCATCAATAACAATTCCGGTGCAAGCCCGATGCCCGGTACGGACGCGCTCTGCTCAGCCGGCGGAATAGCCGCCATCGACCGCGAGGGAGGCACCGGTGATGAAACTCGCCTCGTCCGATGCGAGGAAAAGGATGGCGCTGGCGATCTCGTCCGGCGAGCCGAGACGCTGGAATGGGGTGTCGGAGATGATGTCGCGTCGCGCATCGGCCTCCCGGCCGCGGTCGGCGCGCAGGTTCGGCCACCAGCTCTGGCTGTGGAAGATGCCGGTATCGACGCCTCCCGGCAGCACGGCGTTGACGCGGATATTGTACTTGCGCGCCGCGCATTCGAGGGCGGCGGTGCGGGTAAGCGCCAGGATTCCCGCCTTGCTCGCCGCCACGGCGCCGATCAGCGGCCGTCCGACCAGCGCCAGGACCGAGGCGACGTTGACGATGGAACCGCCGCGCGCCCGCATGGCGCGGATGCCGTGCTTGACCCCGAGAAACGTGCCGTCGAGATTGACGCCCATGGTCCAGCGCCAGTCGTCCAGCGTCATGTCGACCAGGGGACCGCCCATGGCGACGCCGGCATTGTTCACCAGCACGTCGAGCGGGCCGTGGGCCGCAGCGATTGCCGCGAGGCAGCCTTCCCAGGAAGCTTCGTCCGCCACGTCAAGTTCAATCGGCGCGCCGGCACCCGACGCGGCGCGGATCGCCTCCGCCGTCTCTTCTGCCGCCGTCTCGTCGACGTCGCTTGCGATCACTGTCGCACCCTCGCGCGCCAGGGCGAGGGCCGCCGCCCGGCCAATTCCCCCACCCGCCCCCGTGATCAGGCAAAGCCTGCCCGCGAGGCGGCCACTGCCCGCTTGTTTCTTCTCGGTTCGCCGCTTCATTCCGGATTCGCCATGTTGACGTCCCGGCGATTCTAGTCACAGATTGCCTCGTTCGTCACCGGCTAGGCTTCCACCCGATGTCTCGCTCCACCAAGCTGGTCTCCGCCGCCTACATCATGAGCTATGTGGCGGCCAAGGACCCGCAGCAACTGACCACCGACGCGATCGCGGACGCGCTGAAGGATCATCCTGCGCGGGTCCGCCAGATCGTGGCCGCCCTGGTCAAGGCCCGGCTGCTGCGCTCGCTGCGCGGCGCCGGCGGCGGGGTGGTGCTGGCCAAGCCGGCGGAAAAGATCACGCTCAAGGACCTTTATCTCGCCGTGGACGACCAGCCGCTGCTCTCGCTGGGGCTGCGCGCGAGCTTCGATGGGTGGGACAATATCTGCGGTGTCCGACCGCTCCTTTCCTCGCTCTACTCCGAAATGGAATCCGATCTCGTCGCCAAGCTGAGCAAGGTCAGGCTGAGCGCCCTTTACAAACGGCTTGGCTAGAGACGGAATTGTTGTTACATCAATAACAATTATCCCGTCGGCCGTCCGGGGAGGCGTCGTCTTGGATTTCCGCGAACCCGAGGAACTGCTTCTGCTGCGCGAGACGGCACGCCGCCTCACCGACGAGGTGTTCCGTCCGAAGGCCGCGCACTGGGACCGCACCACGGAAGCGCCGGTCGAGAATCTCCGGCACCTGGCCCGGCACGGGCTGGCCGGCATCACGATCGAGGAGCGGTTTGGCGGGGCCGGCGGCAGCGTCGTGCACGCGGTCGCGGCCATCGAGGAGGTGGCGCGTGGCTGCACCGCGACGGCAGCCTTCATCCTGGCCAACTGCGTCTCGGCGGAGATCCTGCAGGCGATGGGCAGCGAGGCGCAGAAGCAGCGCTACCTGCCCGGCCTGGCCGAAGGGCGCTTCGTCGGTGCCTGGGCCATGACGGAGGCCGATGCCGGCTCGGCTGCTACGGAACTCAGAACCCGGGCGCGCGCCGATGGCAATGGCCACTATCTGCTCGATGGCACCAAACAGTTTATTACGCGAGCGGGCGTGGCCGGGTTCTTCATTGTTTTCGCCCGACTTGGCGATACCCCCGGCGCGCGCGGGGTCACTGCCTTCATCGTCGATCGCGACACGCCGGGTCTTTCGCTCGGGCGCCGCGACGTCCATATGGGCCTGCGCGGCGGTGCTTCGGCCGAAGTGGTGCTGCGCGAATGCCGCGTTCCCGCCGACAGCATGCTTCTGCCGCCGGGCCAGTTCGGCCGGCTGATGAACGGCTTGAATCAGGCGCGCGTGCTCAATCCCGGCATGTGCCTCGGCATCGCCGACGAAGCGCTCCGGCTCGCCACGCTTCATGTCCAGACGCGGCGGCAATTCGGGCAAGCGCTCGCGGATTTCCAGGGCCTGCAATGGATGCTCGCCGACATGGCGGTCAAGGTCGATGCGATGCGCCTGCTCATCTACCGCGCCGCGGCGCAGCTCGCCGCCGGACATCCCGACGGGGCGCATAATGCAGCCATCGCCAAGGCCTATTCGGGCGAGGCGGCCTTCGAGGTCGTGGACGCCGCGATGCAGCTCCATGGCGGCTACGGCTATTCGTCGGAATTGCCGCTCGAGCGCATGCTGCGCGACGTGCGCGCATTCAAGATCGGTGGCGGCTCGACGCAGATCATGAAGAACCGCATCGCCAGTGGCCTTTTCCGGCGGAATCCGGCGTGAGCCTTACGCGGGCGGGGGTGCCTCGGTGACGAACTTGGTCACGAGATAGCCCTCGATCCCCTCGCTGCCGCCTTCCGAACCATAGCCGCTTTCCTTGACCCCACCGAATGGCGTCTCGGCCGCGGCGATGTTGCAGTGATTGAGACCGAGCAGACCGACCTCGAGCCGCTCGGCCAACTCGTCGAGACTGTGCCGCGAGGTGGAGAAGGCATAGGCGGCGAGACCGAAGGGCAGGCGGTTTGCCCGCTCGATCACCTCGTCGAGCCGGTCGAAGGGCTGCAGGGCGGCGACGGGGCCGAACGGTTCCTCGCGCATGATGCGCGCCGTGTCGGGAACCTCGTCGAGCAGAGTTAGGTCGTGAAAGAAACCGCGATTGCCGATACGACCGCCACCGCCGGCAAGCCGCGCGCCTTGCCTCCTCGCATCCTCCACCAGCTCTTCGACCGCGCGCATCCGGCGACGGTTTACCAGCGGGCCCATCTGCGTCGCGGCATCGAGGGGATCGCCGATGCGCACTTCGCGCAGCGCCTCGGCGAAGGACTTGCGGAAACGCTCATAGATACCCGATTGAACGAAGAAGCGCGTCGGCGAATTGCAGACCTGGCCTGAATTGCGCGCCTTCCGCTCGGCCAGCATCCGGGCCACCGGCTCGACCGGCGCGTCGTCCATGACGATGGTCGGCGCGTGCCCGCCAAGTTCCATGGTGCAGCGGATCATGCGCGCTGCCGCGAGCGCGGCGAGGTGCTTGCCGACCGGGACCGAGCCGGTAAAGGAAAGCTTGCGCACCGAAGGCGAGGCGAGCAGGTGGCGGGAGATGAACCCCGGATCGCCGGTCACCAGATTGACCACGCCCGGCGGGATGCCCGCATCCTCGAGCGCGCGCACGACCAGCGTGGCACAGCCGGGCGTGTCCTCGGCGGGCTTGATGATGATGGCGCATCCGGCAGCCAGCGCCTCGGCGATCTTGCGCGAGGGAAATATGACCGGCATGTTCCAGGGCGAGGCGGCAAAGACCACGCCGACCGGCTCGCGAACCGCAAGCTGCCTGACGCCCGGAAAGCGGGAGGGTATGAGCCGGCCATAGACCCGTCGCGCTTCGCCGGCCGACCAGTCCAGTACGTCGGCGGCGATCATGACTTCCATGCGGGCGGCGGCGATCGGCGCGCCGAGTTCGAGCGTCAGGACGCGGGCAATCTCCTCGACGCGCTCGCGCAGGATGGCGCCCGCACGGTGCAGCCGCGCGGCGCGCTCCACCGCCGGCACCTTCCGCCATGTCTCGAAGCCGCTGCTCGCCGCCGCCAGTGCCTCGTCGAGGTCGGCCTCGGTGGCCACGGCAAGCCTGCCTATCTCGTCCTCGGTCGCCGGATTGAGCACCGGCAGGGTCTCGCCGGCCCCGCCGTCGCGCCAGCGGCCAGCAATGAAAAGCTGGTTTTTCGGATACATCCTCACTCCGTTTCCAGGATGACGAGCGCATCGACCGCAACCGACCGGCCGCCGGCGACGATCATCGGGTTGATGTCGATCTCGCGGACCATGGGCAGCTCCTGCGCCAGGCGGCAGAGAGCGAGCAGGGCATCCTCAAGCGGCCCGCGTTCCACCTCGGGCATGCCGCGAAAGCCTCCGAGGATCGCCCCGTAACGCAGTTCGTCCAGCATGCAGGCCGCCTCCAGCCGGTCGAAAGGAACGATGCGGAAGGCCACGTCTTGCAGCAACTCGGCGAAAATGCCGCCGATGCCGATACTGACGCAGGCGCCGAACTGGGGATCGCGCGTCAGGCCCAGCAGCAGTTCGCGCCGGCCTCCGACCATCTCCTGCACCAAAAGCCCGCCGCCCTCCGGCAGGCGGGCAGCGATCTCGCCGGCAGCGGCTCGCACCGACGCGGCATCGCCGAGACCAAGCCGGACGAGGTCCAGCTCGGTCTTGTGCTGCAAGGTCCAATGGCAAGCCTTGATCGCCACCGGCATCCCGAGCGCCTCTGCCGCGGCAACGGCGTCATCGGGCGAGGCGGCGAGACGCTCCCTTGCCACCGGAATGCCATAGGCGGCGAGCAGCCGCTTCGAATCCCACTCCGAGAGCGCATGCTGGCGCGCCCGCATCGCCCTGCCGACGATATCCATCGGCCCGCTCACGGCGTGCGCTCCCGCAAGCGTGTGCGTTCGAGGAAGGCGCGGTGGCGCACCAGCATTGACATGGCCTCCACCGCCTCGCGCACCGAGAGGAAGTTTGGCACGCGGTTGGCGCCCAGCATGGGAAAGCCTTCGGTGGCCACGGAAAGCGCGCCGGTCCAGGCGACGATCACCGGCTTGCTCGCGGCGGTGGCGAGGGCGGAAATCTCCCGGCCGTAGAAGCTTGCGCGCGGCTCGGCGACCATGGTGACAAGAAGCAGGAGGCCGTCGATATAGGGTTCGGCGAGCAGGGTCCGCACGGTATCCTGGTAGCCGGTCTCGTAGGAGCGGATCTGCCCGGTCACGTCGATGGGATTGCGCAGCGACGCGAAAGGCGGCGTGAACCGGGCGAGGCGCGCCTTCGTCGCCTCGCTTACCTCCGGCAGTTCGAGGCCGGCACGCGCGCATTCGTCTGCCGCTACGCCGCAGATGCCACCCGAGGCCGAGATCACGCCCATGCGGCGCCCGCCCGGCAGCTTTCCTTCCAGCCAGGCGAGGGTGAGGGCAACGGGAAAGAGCATGGCGACATCATCGACGCGCAGCAGGCCATGCTGGCGGCAAAAGGCATCGAAGAGACGGTCGGAGCCCGCCAGCGCCCCGGTATGCGAGGCGACCGCCTCCGCCGCGACGGCGGAGCGCCCGGTCTTGTAGACGACGATCGGCTTGGCCAGCCGCGCGGCCTTGGCGGCGGCGGCGATCATGCGCGGGATGTCGCGCAGACCCTCGAGGAACAGGGCGATCACCCTCACCTCGGGCTGGTCGAGCAGGTAGTCGACATACTCCGCCGTCTCGATGTCCGCTTCGTTACCGGTAGAAATCCAGGCGCTGAAGCCGATGCCCTGATCCATGCCGCGCCCGAGCATCGAGCCGCCGAGCGCGCCCGACTGCGTCACGAACGCGATCGGCCCCCTGGCGAAGGGATTGATCTGGCAGACCATGGAGATGCTGGCCACCATGTCGGCGCCGACATTGACGAAGCCCGCCGTGTTCGGTCCGACGAGGCGCATCCCGCCGGCGCGGGCACGGCGCACCATCTCTTCCTGCAACCCGGCGCGGCCCGCCTCGGCGAAGCCGGAGGTGAAGACGATGGCGCCTTTCACGCCCTTTGCCACGCATTCGTCGATGGCGGCAAGGCAGGCATCGACGGGAAGCAGGATCAGCGCGAGGTCGACCGCGCCCTGTATGGCGCGGAGCGAAGGATAGCTCGCAAGGCCCATGAGTGGCCCGCCGCGCGGATTGACCGGGTAGACCGCGCCCGGAAACCGGTGCTCCAGCAGATGGCGCAGCGCCGCCGCACCCATCTTCGGCGCGCCGGTGGCGGATACGCCTTCCGAGGCGCCGATCACGGCGATGGAAGCGGGCCGGAAGATGGGGTCGAGCGAATGCGCGCTCATTTGGCCTTTTGCTGCATGTTCCAGTCGTAAGGGAAGGGCATCGTGCCATGTTTGAGCACCAGCGGCACGGCGTAGCGTTTGACCTCGCTGCTGACCTGGACATCGAGGATGCAGAGCTTGCGCGACTTCAGCGCCTTCTCCAGCGCCGGCCTGAACTGGTCCGGACGTTCCACGCGGAAGACGCTGGCGCGCAGCGCCTCGCCGATCCGGCCGATATCCGGGTTCCATAGCTCGCCGCTGGCTTCGATGCGGTAGAAATCGCCGACACTTCGCCCGAACTTCGTCCGTGCGCCCTCGACCTCCGCCTGGATCGTCTTGTTGTTGAGCACGATCACCACGCCGCCGACGCCGTACTCGGTCGCGGTGGCGAGCGACAGGCCGGTATGGATGAAGGACTGGTCGCCGACCCAGACCAGGACCGGATGCTTCGGCCGTTCGAGCCCGGCGCCGACCACACCCGGCGGCGCGAATCCCATTTGGCCGAACTGCTGGTTGTTGGTGGCGAACCAGGGGTGGCGCAGTTCGTAGAATGCCGGCAGGAAGTTCATGATGAAGCCGGTATCGCAGACCACGGAAGTCATCGGGTCGACGGCATTCACCACGTCGGACGCATCCTTGACCAGCCGGGCATAGTGCATCGGCGCGATGTCGGAGGTGACGAGGCCGCGGACTTCCTTCTGCCAGTCGCGCTTCCAGCCGGCGATGCGCCGGAGCCAGCCCTTGCCGTCGCGTTTCAGTCCGAGCGCGCCCCAGGCCTCGATCAGGCCGGCGAGGGCCTTGCGCGCATCGCTCACCAGCCCGATGCGCGCCGGATAGACGCGCCCGATCTCGCCCGGGTCGATATCGACATGGATCAGCTTCTGCCGGCCGCCGAAATCGTAGAACGACCAGCCGGCGGTATTCAGGTCATTGAAGCGCGCACCGAGATTGAGAAATACGTCCGCCTCGGTCGCGGCACGCACGCCATGGCCGGTGCCGGAACGGTCGACAACACCGAGGCTCAGCGGGTGGTTCTCGGGCAGGCCGCCCTTGCCGCCGAAATTGGTCGCCACGGGGATGCCGGATAGTTCCGCAAACTCGCGAAGCTCCTCCCAGGCCCGCGCGTTCGCGATGCCGGTGCCGGCATAGATCACCGGACGCCTGGCCTTGGCCAGCATCCGTGCCGCCTCCTCGATGCCGGCCCGGTCGGGGCCGGGTTGGCGCAGCGACGTGACGAAGCCGTCGATTTCCGGCATGTCGATCTCGACCGGGGTGTTCTGCACGTCGAGCGGCATGTAGACCACGACCGGGCCGGGCCGGCCGGTGATCGCCGTCTTGTAGGCGCGCATCACCGATTGCAGCGCGGTGTCCGGCCGGATCGTCATCACCGCATGCTTGGCGATGGGCTTGAAGATCTGCAGGAACTCGTCGTCGCCGAAGCGGTAGATCTCCTGAATGCCGCCACGACCGAGCCATTTCGTGGGACCGCCGGCCATCAGGCAGAGCATCGGCGTCGAATCGTAGAATGCCTCGGCAATGCCGGGAATGGTGTTGAAGTTGCCAGGGCCGACGGTGGTGCAGGTGACCGGGATCGGCAGCTCGCGCCGCATCCGCCATTCGATATCCGCCATATGGACGGCGTGCACTTCATGGCGGGTGCGGATTCCCGGAATCTTCGCCTTGTATTCAAGGGCATCGAGCAGGCCCCAGTTGGCATGCCCGTTATAGAGGTAATAGCGCCTGGTCCCCATCTTCTTCAAGAAATGGGCGACAGCCTCCGCCGCCGTCATCCTGGCCATGTCAGTTTCCTTCCCCCGTCGATGGCGAGATCCTGCTTACCCGTGCCGGCGGCGTTCCACCATAGAGAACCCGCAAGGTCGCGGAGCCGGAGTTGAAGATGCGATGCTCCGCGCAACCCGGCGGCATGAAGACGGCATCGCCGGCAGCGACTTCGACCTCGGCGATGCTGCCGTCGGCGTCCTTCCATTGCATCAGCCCCCGACCCTCGACGAGGAAATAGAACTCCTCGAAGTCGGGCGCATATTCGAGCCGCGTGTTGCCAACGATTTCGACGCCATGCCGGTGAAAGACATGGGGCGCCTGGCCGGGCGGAACGACCGCGAGCCCGACGAAGAGCTGCCGCGAGCCCACCGTTGCCGGATAGATGAGACGGAACAGCGTGCCCTCGCCGTGCAGCGGATGCGGCGCGGCATCGGCGGCGCGAACGATCCTGGGCGCGATCACCGGCCGGTCCATTCGATCGTCAGAAGCATGTTGCAGCCTGGCGGGAAGTATTGTTACGCTCACAATAACAAATCAATCCGGCCTTGCCAAGCCGGTGGCGGAGGGAAGCGGACATGACAGTACTGGCCGGAAAGCATGTGGTGGTGGTGGGCGGTGCTTCGGGCATGGGCGAGGCGATCGCCCGCAAGGCACTGGAGGCGGGGGCCGGCGTGACCATCGCCGGTTCGTCGCAGGCGCGGCTGACAGCAGCAGCCAGGCGTCTGGGAACCGGGGCGGCGACGCTGGTTCTCGATCTTGTCGATGCCGGCTCCATCGCCGCGGCCGGCCGCGCGATCCCGGCACTCGACCATCTGCTGATCACGGCGCAGTCGCGCGCCGCGGTGCAGACGATCAGGCCACTCGCCGAACTCGATTTCGATCTGCTGCGGCAGGCTTTCGAAGTCAAGCTGTTCGGCGCCCTGCGACTGGTCCGGGAGCTGACCGGCGCGCTGGCCCAGGCCGGGTCGATCACGTTCTTCTCTGGCGGCGCGAGCCGCAGGATCATCCCCGGTCATGTCGGCCTGGCTGCGGTGAACTCCGCCATCGAGGCGGCAGCGCGGCAACTGGCGCGCGAGCTGGCACCGGTCCGGGTCAATGTCATCTCGCCCGGCCTGGTGCGCACCGGCGCCTACGATGCCATGCCGGAAGCGCAGCGCGAGGCCATGTTCGCCGCACGCGCCAGGGCACTGCCGGTCGGGCGCGTGGGCGAGCCCGAGGATATCGCCCTGGCCGCGCTGCATCTGATGACGAACGGCTATGTCAGCGGCGCGGTGCAGGACGTGGATGGCGGCGGCCTCCTCGGGTGAGGGACGACATGGCGATGGCGATCCGCAACAGGCTTTTCATCGACAACGAATGGCGCGACGGCGCGGAGGGGCGTGTATTCGAGACCTTCGACCCGGCCACCGAGGAGCCGATCGCGGCGGTGGCGGTGGCGGAGCCCGAGGATGTCGCGCGCGCGGTCGGCGCGGCGGAGCGGGCGATGAAGGGCGAATGGGGCCGCATGGCGCCGGAGCGGCGCGGCGAACTGCTCGAACGGCTGGCCGGCCTGATCGACGCGCGGCGGGAGGAGATCGCGGCGCTCGAGACGCTCGATATGGGCAAACCGTTGCGCGAGAGCCTGGCCAACGTGGCGCGCTCCTCGCGCACCTGCCGCTACTATGCTGGTGCGGTGGACAAGCATCTCGGCCAGTCGGTTCCGGTCGGCCACAATGCGGCAAGCTTCACGGTGCACGAGCCGCTTGGGGCCACCGCGCATATCACGCCCTGGAACTATCCTTTCGCCAATGCCTGCCGCAGCCTGCCCGCGGCGCTCGCGGCCGGCTGCACGGTCATCCTCAAGCCGGCCTCCGACACGCCGCTCACCACCTTGCTGCTGGGCGAGCTGTGTGCCGAGGCGGGCTTCCCGGCCGGCGTCGTCAACGTGCTGACCGGCGGGGGCGGCAGCGTGGGCGCGGCGCTCGCCTCCCACCCCGGCATCCGCGGCATCACTTTCACCGGCTCGGTCTCGACCGGCAGGCGGATCGCTGCCATGGCGGCCGAACGAGTGGTGCCGGCGGTGCTGGAGCTTGGCGGCAAGAATCCGCTGATCCTGTTCGCCGACGCTGACCTCGACAACGCGGTGACACAGACCCTGCGCGGCGCCTTCACCAACGCGGGCCAGGTCTGCACCTCGGTGAGCCGGGTGCTGGTCGAGCGGCGGATTCATGCGGACTTCGTCGAGGCGCTCGCCGCGCGCGTGCGGGCGCTCACCATAGGCAACGGCCGCGACAATCCCGATATCGGCCCGCTCGTCTCCCGGGCGCATTACGACGTCGTGGCCGGCCATGTGCGCGTGGCGCGCGAGCGCGATCGGGCACGGCTGGTCGCGGGCGGCGCGCGGGCAGAGGGGCAGCCGCGCGGCTGGTTCTGGCAGCCGACGCTCTTTGACGCGGTGACGCCCGACATGTCGCTCGCGCGCGAGGAAATCTTCGGCCCGGTCCTCGCCGTGATCGCCTTCGACGACGAGGCGGAGGCGCTCGGCATCGCCAACGGCCTCAGCCTCGGCCTGACATCGGGGATTTTCACCAGCGACATCCAGCGCGCCTTCCGCCTGGCGCGCGACCTTCAGGCTGGCATGGTCTGGATCAACGAATGGTTTCTGAGCCCGGTGCAGACGCCCCATGGCGGCGTCAAGGAGAGCGGCATCGGCCGTGAGCAGGGTCTGGCCGCGCTCGCCAACTACACGCAGAGCAAGACGATCGGCATCCGCTTCTGAAGTCCGGGGCGGCGCGCCGCCAAGGCTCTTGCAAATGCGTCGACCCCTGCTACAATCGTTATTGTCTTTATAACATTTATTTCCGCGCCGCAGCGCGGGAACGGGGGAGGATAGACGATGTCGCGCACCGCACATGTTGTTGCCGCTGCCATCCTGGCCGCCGGAATAGCGAGCCTCCCGCATGACCTGGCGAGCGCGCAGGACCGCGCCTGGAAGATCGGCACCGTCGTCGCGCCGCCATCCATGCTGGGCGTTCTCGTCGACGAGATGGCGGCCTCCGTCGGCAAGGCGACCGGCGGCAAGGTCACCGCCGAACGTTTCCAGCAGCCCAACGAGCAGGAGATCGCGCAGAATGTCATGCGCGGCCGCTACGAGATGGCCTATATCTCCGCCACCGGCCTTGCCCCGGCCATCCCGGAAATGGGTGTCCTCAACATTCCCTTCCTGTGGTCGAGCGAGGCGGAACGGGACTATGTGAGCGACAAGCACGCCGCCCCGATCGTCGCCCAGATCCTGCAGAGCAAGGGCCTCGAACTGATCCGCTACGGCGAAGCAGGCTGGACAAGTGTCTTCTGCAAGACCGCCTGCACGGCGCCGGAAAATCTCAAAGGCATGAAGTTCCGCATCTCGCCCACCGCCGCCGACCGCATGATGTATGAACGGCTGGGCGCCAACGGGGTCACCATGTCGCTCGCCGATTTCTATCCGGCGCTGCAGCAGGGCGTGGTCGATGGCGGCAACCTCACTTTCAGCTTCTACCTGATCGGCCCGGCCGCCAAGTCGGCGCCGCATTACGTCTTTACCCAGCATAGCCACCAGCCCGCCTTCCTCGTCGCCAACCGCCAGGCCTGGAGCGAACTCGGCGCCGAGCATCGCCAGGCCATCGCCGGCGCCATCATGCCGGCATCCGAGATGCGCAAGCGCGTCAAGGATGACGAGACCCCGAAGATGGAACTGCACAAGTCGCGCGGCGGTTTCGTGCACGTGCTGAGCCCCGAGCAGAAGGCCGCCTGGGCCGCAGTCGTCGTTCCTGGCCATGATGGCCTCGTCGCCTCCTATGGCGGGCGCGCCAAGGAACTCTTCGATGCGATCCAGGCCGGCAAGAAGGAATTCGCCGCGACGAAGAAGAACTGAGCGCGGGGTGATCGCGCCGGCCGATCGAACCGCCGGGCCGGGCTGAGCGGATGCGTCGTCTGCTCACCCTGCTCCAGCGCGCCGAGTCCGTGGTGGCCGCGGTCGCGCTCTGCGTGGTCGCGGCTGCGCTTTTCGCCGATATCGTCGGGCGGGAGTTCTTTGGCAGCGGCATTTTCGGCGCCCAGAGGACGGCGGTCTATGGCATGGTCATCTCCGCGTTTCTCGGCTTCGTGCTTGCCACCCATGTCGGCCGGCACATTCGCATCGAAAGCATCGACACGCTGATCCCGGAATTGCTGCGGCCGGCCATCGTGCGCGCCGGTCACGCGGTGTCGGCGGCGATCTGCCTCTATCTCGCTTACTGGTCCGCCGATTTCGTCAGTATATCCTTCGAGCAGGGCGAGCGCGGCATGGGCCTGGACGTGCTGGTCTGGCCCTTCAAGCTGATCCTGCCCTGGGCCTTCGGGTCCGCGGCGCTGCGCTATGTCTGCTTCTGCATCGACCCCTCGCTCGAGGAGAGGTCAGAGGGTTTCGCCTGATGCATGGCACGATCCTCGCCATAGGCATCGCGCTGCTCGTCTTCCTGCGCCAGCCGATCGTGCTGATCCTCGGCTGCGCGCTCGCCTACGTGCACAGCTTCATGACCCGCAGTTCGCCCGAATTCCTGATCCAGGACATGTGGATCGCCGTCGATCGCGAGGTTCTGCTTTCCATCCCGCTGTTCATCTTCGCTGGCCTGATCATGGCGCGCGGCAGCATCGCGCAGAAGCTGACCCGGATCATGAGCGCGCTGACCAGCGCGGTGCCCGGCGGGCTGGCGGTCGCCACTGTTCTGTCCCTGACCGCCTTCGGCGCCGTCTCGGGTGCTTCGTCGGTCACCATGCTGGCGGTCGGCACGATCATGTATCCGGCGCTGCTCCGGCATGGCTACGCCAAGAGCTTCTCGCTCGGCCTGCTCTGCGCCGGCGGCACGCTCGGCGTCATCATCCCGCCAAGCCTGCTCATGATCCTCTACGGCATCATGACGGAAGTCTCCATTACCGACCTGTTCATTGCCGGCTGGGGCCCGGGGCTGCTTCTCACCAGCCTGCTCGCCATCTACAGCGTCGTGCGCAACTGGCACATGCCGACCAGCCGCTTCGACGTCTCGGAGCTGCTGGCCGCGATCAGGGATGGCGTATGGGCGGTGCTGATGCCGGTCATCCTTCTGGGCGGCATCTACAGCGGCTGGTTCACGGTCACCGAGGCGGCAGCCGTGTCGGTCTTCTATGCGATCGTCATCGAACTGCTGGTGCACCGCGAACTCACGCTTCGCGCCTTCGGCAACGTCGTCATGGAAACGATCAAGCTGCAAGGCTCGCTGATGCCGCTTCTTGCCATCGCAGTGAGCCTGAACAATATCCTCGAACTCGAAGGCGTGCCGCACGCGCTGGTCGCGATGATGAAGAGCCATATCGACAGCGGCGCCACGCTTCTGGTCTTCACCAACCTGCTGCTGCTCGCGGCTGGAGCGCTGATGGACGAATCCTCGGCGATCATCGTCCTCTCGCCGCTGCTCGCCCCGCTTGGCGAGAGCTACGGCTTCCATCCCATCCATTTCGGCATGATCGTCGTGGTCAACCTGCAGATCGGCTATGTGGCGCCTCCGGTGGCGCTCAACCTGATCGTGGCGATGGTCGCCTTCAAGGAACCCTTCAGCTTCATCTGCCGTTCGGTCCTGCCTTTCATCGGCTTGATGATGATCGGCCTGGTGCTGACCTGTGCCATTCCGGCCCTCTCGCTCTTCATGCTTTGATCCGCAGCGGGCGAGAGCCGTGCGTCAGGCAAGCGTCCATACCGTGAATCTCCGGTCGAGACCGCGAATGCTCTGGTCGTCATGCTTCACCAGATCGTATGCCGGGTCGCCGGCTGCCGCGGTTTCCCGCCGCACCCGCGAGACCAGTTCGTCGCTGGCCGCGAGGCTGACCTTGAGCGGCCGGGTCAGCGCTTCGATCCGGCTCGCGACATTCACCGTGTCGCCGATCACGGCAAACTCAAGACGGTTGACACCGATATCGCCGAGCACCGCCGGCCCGTAATGGAGCCCGAATCCGGCACGGATCGCGCTTTCGCCGTTCGCGATGCGGCCGGCATTCCAGTCCGCCATGCTTTCGATCATCGCTCGCGCGCAGCGCAGGGCGTTCAGCGCATCCTCCGGTCCGGCGATCGGCGTGCCGAAGGTCGCCATCAGCCCGTCGCCCAGGTACTTGTCGAGCGTACCGCCATGGCGGAAGACTTCCGCTTCCATGCGCTGATGGAACTGCCGCAGGACGGCGATGACCTCTTCCGGATCGCGGCCGGAGGCGAAGCGCGTGAAATCGACGATATCGACGAAGAGGACGGCGATATCCTGCGATCTGATGCGCTTCAGCGGTTCGTCGTTGCGCGAGAGTTCCTCGACCACGTTTGGCGAGAAATAACGGGCGAGATTGGCGCGCTCGCGCTCCACGGCGGCATGCTCCAGCAGCAGCCGGTTCGACCGCCGCACGGAGGTGGCGAGTATCCAGGCCACCACGACGAAAACCACTGTTTCCTGGATGCGGATATGGAACTGGAAGCTGTTCGGGTCGAGGAGTTCCGCAAGCTCGGGCATGGCGGCGAAGGCCGTCCAGGCCGCTTCGGTAAGGGCGGGATCGCCACTTGAGAGCCACCAGGCAATGCCGAGCGTGAGCAGCCAGAGCAGGGCTGTGACACTGCCGATGCCGCGCACGGTCCGCCATGAATAGGCGAGCGTGCCGAAGGCCAGAAGCAGGAAGAAGTACTTGAAGCCGCCCTCGCGATAGACCATCGCCACCGGCCAGTCGTGCCCCGACAGCGGATTGGGCACGGCCACGGCGATGGTCAGCACCAGGAAATCGGCGAAGATCAGCGCGATCTCGAGCGGCGAGCGGCCGACCCTGGCGACCCGGCGCTGCATCCAGCCGATGGCGGCCACGGCGAGAAGGAGAGCCTCGTAATAGAGGACGCTCCAGTTCGGATTGACGATGGGCAGCATCAACGCGAGGACGAGGAGAGCCAGCCAGCGGGCGCGGACCGCCAGCTCCATGCCCTGCTGCTTGTGGCGTTCGAGCGCCGCCTCGGCGAACTTGTTGGTCGAATCCGGCCCGTCCGCTTCGTCCCGCCGGATGCGGTCAAGGGCGGCGCGCAGTCTCTGCAGGAGGGTGGCTGGACTCACGGAGATGCTCCCTTCGGTCGCGGCGGGGCGCCGCGCGCCCTGGATCGCTGGTTGGCGCAGTCCGGGCCACTCTCCGCCCGCGCGCGAATCCGGCCAGTCCAGGCGGCCATGCTAGCCTGCCTTGCCGCGGGCTCGGAAGGCACTACCCAGGCCGGCCGATGATTGCTATCGTCCGCCGGAAATTGTGTTCCGAGTCCGGTCGTTCATCGTTTGTTGGGGGGAGGCACCTTGGCTTTCACGGATATCGATACTGACGCGCTTTTCTCGGCGATGTTCGGCGCGGCGCGGCGGGAGGCGGGCGATGCATGGCCCGAACTGCGGGGCATCTGCAAGATCGAGCTGAAGGCGATTGCCCGTCAGATCAAGGAAGTCGGAAAGAGCGTCAGCGTGCAGGATGTCACGCCGGAGGCCGGCCGGGCCATCCTGCGCCTGTCGCGCGCCAATTCGGGTATGGTACTCGCCGCCATGACCCCGCAGACCATTGCGACCATCGACCGGGTCATGGGCTCGGCCCTCGCCGAGGTGCGCGAGCCGGTGCGCGCGGCCATGGGCTTCGACCTGCTTTGACAGGGGACAACCGGTTCACTTGCACCGGGTGACCGCTGTATCGATTGGGGGTCAAGTGCT
>JAHCJQ010000030.1 GCA_026126215.1 Alphaproteobacteria bacterium | reverse complement strand
TCTGCACAAGGAGATGCCGCAGATCGTCGAGGGACTGATCAAGCGCAAGAAGTTCGTCTATCTCTGCACCAATGCCCTTCTCATGGAGAAGAAGCTGGACCAGTACCGGCCCAGCCCGTTCTTCACCTGGTCGGTGCATCTGGACGGCGACCGCGAGGACCATGACCATGCGGTCTGCCAGGACGGTGTCTATGACAAGGCGGTGGCGGCGATCCGCCTGGCGCGCGAGAAGGGTTTCCGGGTCAACATCAACACCACGCTCTTCGCGGGCGCCGAGCCCGAGCGGGTCGCCCGCTTCTTCGACGATGTCATGGCAATGGGCGTCAATGCCATCACCGTCTCGCCCGGCTATGCCTACGAGCGCGCGCCCGACCAGCAGCATTTCCTCAACCGCCGCAAGACCAAGGATCTGTTCCGCGACATCTTCCGCCGCGGCGATCGCGGCAAGCGCTGGCGCTTCAGCCAGTCGAGCCTGTTCCTCGATTTCCTGGCGGGCAACCAGACCTATAAATGCACGCCCTGGGGCAATCCCTGCCGCAACGTCTTCGGCTGGCAGCGCCCCTGTTACCTGCTCGGCGAAGGCTACGTGAAATCCTTCCGGGAGCTGATGGAGGAGACCGATTGGGATTCCTACGGCACCGGCAATTACGAGAAATGCGCCGACTGCATGGTCCATTGCGGCTACGAGGCGACAGCGGTCATGGACTCGGTGCGCAACCCGCTCAAGGCGATGCGGATCGCCATGCGTGGCGTCAAAGTGGAAGGCGAAATGGCGCCCGAAATCGCCATGGACAAGCAGCGTCCGGCTGAATACGTCTTCTCCCGCCATGTGCAGGAGACGATGGCGAAGCTAAGCCACCGGAAGCCGCAGGCCAGCGCGGCCGAATAACCCTTCCAGGCTGCGATGGGCGAGGCGGCTGTCTCGCCCCAGCCTGAGCAGCGCCGGCAGCTCCCAGGGCCGGCGCAACAGCGCGCGCAGAACCCGCCCGATGGCGGGTCTGCCATTGTCATCCACCGCGTCGAGGGCTGCTGGCGGCAATGTCCGTTCCGGCGGATCGGCGATGGCGCGCAGCACGGCAAAGGGAAGTCCGCGGCGGCCGGCGATCGAGGCGACAGCCGCACTTTCCATATCGACGGCAACGGCGCCGCTCCGGGCCCGCAGCGATGCCTTGTCCGCCGGCGATGCGGCGGGCCGGTCCGATCCGAAGACCGGCGCAAGCCGCGCTTCGGGCAGCAGGGCCTGCAGCCAGTCGCGCAGGGCCGGATGGCAGGGGTGCCGGCCATCTTCCGTGACGATTTCCGTGGCAACGACCAATGAGCCGGGCACGAGGTCGGGTTCGAGCCCGCCGGCGATGCCGAAGCTGAGCAGTGCCCCCGCGCCGGCATCGGCGAGGCGCGCGGCCTCCACCATGGCCTTCTCCGGACGGCTGGCGGCGCAGCCGATCAGCGCGTCGGGCCAGAGGCGTCTTGCGATCGCGGCTTCGGAGGCGAGGCCGGTGACGATGCCCGCCGGCATCAGATGCCGAAGGGTACCTGCCGCGAATTGCCCTGCTTGAGGGCGCGATAGCGCGCCAGGCTCCAGAGCGGGAAGAAGGCACGGTAGCCGTGATAGCGCAAATAGAAGACTTTCGGGAAGCCGACGGCGGTAAATGCCTCTTCGTCCCAGAGCCCTTCCTGGTTCTGCGTGCGCGCCAGATAGCGGATGCCGCGCTCGACCGCCGGATGGTCCACTTCGCCGGCGGCCATCAACCCGAGCAGCGCCCAGGCGGTCTGCGAGGCGGTCGAGACCCTGCCTTCGCCATGGGGTTGACCCTCCCAGTAGGACGCGCCGTCCTCGCCCCAGCCGCCATCGGCGCGCTGCTTGGAGACGAGCCAGTCCACGGCACGGCGCATCACCGGATCCTGATGGTCCATGCCATAGGCGTTGAGCGCGCTGAGCACCGACCAGGTGCCGTAGATGTAGTTGGTGCCCCAGCGGCCGAACCACGAACCATCCGCCTCCTGCTCCGCCAGCAGATAGTCGATGGCGCGCTTCAGGGCGGGATGATCCTTCGGATAGCCGAGCTGGGCCAACATGCCGACGCAGCGCGCGGTCACGTCCGCGGTCGGCGGATCGAGCAGCGCGCCATGATCGGCGAAGGGGATGTAGTTCAGGTAATGCTTGGTGTTGTCCGCATCGAAGGCGCCCCAGCCGCCGTTGCGGCTCTGCAGGCCGAGCACCCATTCGACGCCGCGCTCGATCGATTCGCGATAACGCTCCCGATCGCAACGGTCGAGCGCCATCACTACCATGGCGGTGTCGTCGAGATCGGGGTAATGCGGATTGGCATACTGGAAGGCCCAGCCGCCCGGCCGCACGCCCGGCCGCTCCGCCGCCCAGTCGCCGACCACGTCGAGCACCTGACGGTCCTTCAGCCAGTCGGAGGCGGCGCGCGCCCGCTCCGCCGGCGCACCGTCGCCCGTCTCCATCATCGCCAGGGCGGCGAGGCCGGTATCCCAGACCGGCGAGAGACAGGGCTGGCAATAGGCCCGGTCCTCCTCGATCACCATCAGCTTGTCGATGGCGCTCCGGCAGGTCAGGACGTCCGGATGGTCCTGCGGGTAACCAAGCACGTCGTAGCACATGAGCGCCGCCGCCATGGCGGGATAGATGCCGCCAAGGCCATCCTCGCCGTTCAGCCGCTCATGCACGAAGTCCATCGCCTTGCCGATGGCGCTCTCGCGGGCGCCTTTGGGCAAGTGCGGCTCGACCAGGCGCAGCGCACGGTCGATCTGGGCGAAGAGACGGGTCCAGACCGTATCGGGCAGGCCGACGCTCCAGTCGGTCACGTCTTCTGGCGGCACGACATAGAGCTCGCGCACGGACACCTTGCGCGGATTTCGCGCAAGCGGCTTCTTGGCCATCAGAACCACGAGCGGCACGATGACCGTGCGCGACCAGTAGGAAACCTTGTCCAGATGGAACGGGAACCAGCGCGGCAGGTGCATGATCTCCACCGGCATCACCGGCACCGCCTTCCAGGGCATCTCGCCGAAGAGGGCAAGCTGGATGCGACAGAAGACGTTGCTCGCCGCCGCGCCGCCATGGGCGAGGATCGCCGCCCGCGCCCGCGCCATGTGCGGCGCATCGGCATCTTCGCCGGCCGCCTTGAGGGCAAAGTACGCCTTGACGCTGGCGGAGATATTGAACTCGCCGTCATGGTAGAGCGCCCAGCCGCCATGGGCGCCCTGCGTCGACTTCAGGTAATTGGCGATCTTGCGCTCGATCTCCGGATCGGTCTCGCCGAGGAAGTGGCGCAGCAGCAGATACTCGGCCGGGATCGTCGCGTCGGCCTCGAGTTCAAATACCCAGTGGCCATCGGCCTGCTGCCGGCGCGCGAGGGCGGCGGCGGCGCGGTCGATGCTGGTATCAAGGGAAAGTTCCGCCTCGCGCGTCGCACGCGCCGGCTGGTCGAGAAGGGCAGGACCTTGCATGGTTCTTCTTGAATGGTTTTTCGTCTGGGGGGTGACGCCCCGAATCCCGGGGAAAAGCGTCGCAAACTCTAGGTTGTTTCATATAGATTATCGGTTTCGCGGCGTCCAGCGATAACGGATGCCGCGCGCTGGCCCGAACGGATCGCGCCCTCGATGGTCGAGGGCAGGCCGATGCAGGTCCAGTCGCCGGCAAGGAACAGATTCCTCCAGCGTGTCAGGGTGCCCGAGCGCCGCCTTTCCGCCTCCGGCGTGGCCGCGAAGGTCGCCCGCTTCTCCTTGACGATGCGCCAGTTCGGCATGGCGATGCCCTGCAGGCCGAGTGCCATCTGGACGTCGCCCCAGAGTTCGTGCGCCAGTTCCTCCGCGCCCCAATCGACCACCCGGTCGGCGGCGGAGGTGGTGGTGGAGATGACCTGCGGCTTGACGAAGATCCATTCCGCCAGCCCGCCGATGACGCCGAGGATTCCTGGCGGCGCCATCTGGTGCTCGAACAGGAAGTGCCCGTTGACGATGGCGCGGAACTCGTCCGGGGTGGCGATGTCGAGCCCAAGATCGCCGGCGATCTGCGCCGGCAATGCGAGAATGACCTGGTCGTCTGGCTCGACCGTCACGCGCCCGTCGGTGAAATCGAGTGCGGTGATCCGCTCGCCCGCGGCCTCGATGTGGCGCAGGCGGGCATTGAAACGCACCACGACACCGCGTAGCGCCAGCGTGGCCAGTGCCGGGTCCACCAGGCTCTCCGACAGGCCCTCGCGCGGCACCATGGGCAGGAGCGCCTCGCCACCTTGCACAAAACTCTCCTGGATAACGTTCCAGAGCAATCGCGCCGAGGCGTGCTCCGGTTCGGTATTGAGCGCGGCCACGGCGAAGGGCAGCCAGAGCCGCTGATAGAGCAGGTTGGTGCGCTCGAAGGCCTGCTGCACGGTCGCCTTCGCATCGAGCCGCGCGAGCTTGAATGGATGCAGGTAATCGGCCAGCCGCGTGCCTGGCACGCGGCGCTCAGGGAAGAGCACCCACCAGGGCAGGCGGCCGCGATTGGGTCGCAAGGTCCAGCGCTCCCCGCTACGCCGGTCGAAAAAGGGAAAAGCCGGCTCGGCGGGAACCAGCATGGTCTCGAGCGCGCCGGTCTCGCGCAGGTAGTCGAGCGCGGCCCGGTTGGCGGTCAACATCAGATGATTGCCATTGTCGATTCGCACGCCAAGCTCGCGGTCGAGATAGGAGCGGCAGCGGCCGCCGGCATGGTTTGCCGCCTCGTGCAGGATGATGCGCGAATGGCGCGTGCTGGCGCGCACGGCGGCGGCAAGACCGGCGAGGCCGGCGCCGACGATATGCAAGGTGCCAACTGCAGGGGCACCGCCTGGCGAAGGGTCCCGATTCATGCGGCTTCGATTACAGGAGGCCGTGGCGGAGCGCGAGCCAGATCTTCCGCAGCCTGGGCAGACGCACGGGTTCGTCGAGGCGTTTCCAGCCGCGCCGGCAAAGTCCGTCGAGGATGGCCGCATAGACCGCGCCCATGACCCGCGCCGGTTTCAGCGGCCCGCGCGCGCAGCGCGCCATGGCACCCTCGGCCCGGGCATAGTGGCCGCGCGCCTCCGCGGCGAGCGCGTCGCAGACGCCGCCGATATTGGGGTGGGACAGGACCGTCGCGGGATCGGAGCCGGGTATGCCGTGCTGTTCCAGCAATTCGCGCGGCAGGTAGAGCCGCCCGCGCGCCGCATCCTCCGCCAGGTCGCGCAGGATATTGGTGAGCTGCAGCGCGCGGCCAAGATGATGCGCGACTTCATCTGCGGCCGGCTCGTCGGCGCCAAAGGCGCGCACCGAAAGCCGGCCGACCGCGCTCGCCACCCGGTCGCAATAGAGGTCGAGGTCGGCCGCCGACGGCGCGCGGATATCGGTGGCGGCGTCCATCGCCATGCCGTCGATAACGGCGAGGAAATCCTCCCGCCGCAGGCTGAAACGGCGCACCGGGTCGAGCAGGGCGCGCGCAACCTCGCGCGTCGGCCGTCCCTGGTAGAGGGCATCGATTTCCGCCCGCCAGGCGGCGAGATCCGCTTCCTTGGTGGCCGGATCGAGACCTTCATCGGCGATGTCATCGACCTCGCGACAGAAGGCATAGATGGCATACATGGCCGCGCGCCGCTCGGGCGCCAGCAGGCGCATGGCGGAAAAGAAGGACGTGCCCGAGGCTTCGACCCGCCGGCGCATTGCCTCGCGCAGGCGCGCCTTCTCGACCTCGTCGGGCGGATCGCAGGCGGCAAGCGCGCTCATGCGGCGAGCCGGCTCCGCCCGCCGGAAGTGAACGCCCGCCAGACGCCGCCGGCGGCGGCGATCAGCATCGCAAGGCGTGGCAGCTTGACCCGCTCGGCGAGCGGGTCGCCCCGGCGCAGCATGTCGGTCAGCCTGTCGGCGAGCGCGACGATGGCCGCGGTTTCGCAACGCAGGCGGAAATCCCGGCAGCAATGCGGCAGCTCGCGCGCATGGCGCATCAGTTCCTCGGTGCGGTCGAGGCAGCGGTCGATAGTGCCGCGCAGGCCATGCGTGAGGTGTTCCCCTCCCAGGTCCTCGATCCTGCCGCCGGTCGCCGCCAGATCGTCCTGCGGCAGGTAGACGCGGTCCATCTCGCGGTAGTCGGCACCGCAATCCTGCAAGTGGTTGATCACCTGCAACGCCGCGCAGAGCGCATCGGAGGGGGGCCACGTGTCGCGGCGCTCGCCATGCAGGTCCAGCACCTGGCGGCCGACCGTCGCTGCCGAATAACGGCAATATTCCATCAACTCCGCCCAGTCGCGATAGCGGTTCTTGATCGCGTCCATCTTGAAGGCGTGCAGCAGTTCGAGGCAGTGATCGGGCGCGAGGCCGGTGGCGGCAAGGCTTTCGCGCATGGCCTGCGCGACCGGCACGCCGCCGGGCTCGGCGCCGGTCACGACGCGGCCCATCAGATCGAGCCTCCGGATTTTCTCGTCCGGTGCCAGAGCCGGATTGTCGGCGATGTCGTCGCCCATCCGGGCAAAACGGTAGAAGGCGTGAACGTGCGGCCTGAGTTCAGCGCGAATCAGGAACGAGCCGACCGGAAAATTCTCGCTGCCGGCATTCTTTCCAGACGGTGTGGCAATTTCCTCATGGCTCTCACGCATCGCTCCGCACCTGCACCCGGCCCTTCCACTCGCCGCCGCGGCCCAGCCAGTGCCGGCGGCCCGAGTCCAGCGTCGCGCCCAGGTAGAAGAGCGCGATCGCCGGCAGGGCCGCCGCCCAGAGCGGCGACAGACGATAGTAGCGGAGCATGGGCAGGAAGGCAGCGCACATCAAGCCCCAAACCAGCAGGCCGATGAAGGCGGAGGGCTCACCCCAGGTCACAAGTGCGAGAATTGGCGGCGCGAGATAGGTCAGGATCATGCCGAGCGCGGCGGCGGCCAGGTTGAGCGGCGAGCGGTCGAGCTGTGTGTAGGCGGTGCGTGCCACCATGCGCCAGACATCGGCCGGATTGCGGTAGCGGCGCAGGCTCCGCGTCTCGCGCGCGAGGCCGAGCCAGACCGCCCCGCCGCGCTTGATCGCCGCCGCCAGCGAGCAGTCGTCGATCAGGCGGCCGGCAATGGCGCTCATGCCGCCGATTCGCCGCAATGCCTCGCGGCGGACCAGCATGCAGCCGCCGGCCGCCGCTGCCGCGGGATGGCCGGGCCGGTTCACCCAGGCGAAGGGGTAAAGCTTCTGGAAAAAAAAGACGAAGGCCGGCACCAGCAGCTTCTCGAAGAAGCTCTCGCTCGCCAGTCGGACCATCAGCGAAACGAGGTCGAGCCCGTCGGCCTCCGCCCGCGCAACCAGGCCAGCCACGCTGCCCGGTGCATGTGCGATGTCGGCATCGGTCAGCAGCAGATAGCGTGCCCCCGGGAACCTCCGCTCGGCCTCGTCCACACCCTGGGCCTGGGCCCAGACTTTCCCGGTCCAGCCGCGCGGCAGATCGCGGCCGGTCAGGACGATAAGCCTATCCTTGCCGCCGACTTCCTGCGCTGCGTTTGCAGCGATGCGGGCGGTGCCATCGGTCGAATGATCGTCGATCACGATGATTTGAAGGTCGCCGCGGTAGGTTTGTCGCAGAAGGGACTGAACCGTCTCGCCAATCCCTTCCGCCTCGTCGCGGGCCGGAACGATGGCGACAACCTGCGGCGGCGCCACGACTTCGGGAAGTCCGGGCGCGGATTCGCGGATCGTCCGGAAGAAAAGCCCCCGTCCGGCCAGAAGATAGCACCAGATCCCCAAGGATATGGCGGCAATCACCAGCTCGGGCGTCATTGCCCGCCCCCCAAACTCGTCAATTTCACACTCCGAAAAGCTATTGCGCGGCCTGCCCGTGTTCCCCGGCTGACGCCCCCGTCGCCGCATCACAGAAATGTCACCGGTCATAGTCTACAACCGGTTAAAACCGCCGGCCAATACGCGAAAACCTTGAAGTGGTTGACTTGTAGCGGTCGACACAATAGTTAGCGGACTGGCGCCCGGCAGCCTGGAAAGACGGCTTTCCGGGTGCTGGACAAGCCTTCGAGGACCCCTCCATGAGCGTCAGGCCCTATCGGGACATCCAGCGGCGCAAGAGCCGCAAGATTTTCGTTGGTCCGGTGCCGGTCGGCGGCGATGCGCCGATCACGGTTCAGTCGATGACCAACACCCGCACGGAAGACGTTGCGGGGACGGTGGCGCAGATCCGCGCGCTGGAGGAAGCGGGCGCCGACATCGTGCGCGTCTCCTGCCCGACCGAGGAAGCGACGGCGGCGCTGCCCGCGATCGTCAAGGCGGTGAAGGTGCCGATCGTCGCGGACATCCATTTCCACTACAAGCGTGCCATCGAGGCGGCGAAAGCCGGCGCGGCCTGCCTGCGCATCAATCCTGGCAATATCGGCTCGGCGGAGCGCGTGCGCGAGGTGATCAAGGCGGCGAAGGACCACAACTGCTCGATGCGGATCGGCGTGAATGCCGGCAGCCTGGAGAAGGACCTGCTCGAGAAGTATGGCGAGCCCTGCCCTGAGGCGATGGTGGAAAGCGCGCTCGATCATGCGCGCATCCTGGAGGATAACGACTTCCGGAACTTCAAGATCAGCGTCAAGGCGTCCGACGTTTTCCTCGCGGTCGCGGCCTACCAGTCGCTGGCGGAAGCCTGCGACTATCCGCTCCATCTCGGCATCACCGAGGCCGGCGGGCTCCGCTCGGGCACCGTCAAGTCGGCCATCGGCATGGGCTCGCTGCTCTGGGCCGGCATCGGCGACACGATCCGCGTCTCGCTCTCCGCCGATCCGGTGGAGGAGGTGCGCGTCGGCTTCGATATCCTGAAGTCGCTCAACCTGCGCCACCGCGGCGTCAACATCATTTCCTGCCCCTCCTGCGCCCGGCAGAATTTCGAGGTCATCAAGACGGTCGAGGTACTGGAGCAGCGCCTGGCGCATATCACGACGCCCATGACCCTCTCGGTCATCGGTTGCGTGGTGAACGGCCCGGGCGAAGCGCGCGAGACGGATATCGGCTTCACTGGCGGCGGCAACAACACGCACCAGGTCTATATCGCCGGCCTGCCGCACCACCGGCTGAAGGACGAAAGCATCGTCGATCACCTGGTCGAACTGGTGGAAAAGAAGGCGGCCGAGATCGAGGCGGCGAAGGCTGCGGCGGACATGGCACCCAAGGCCGCTGTCGGCGATTGAACTGACGGCCGCACTTCACGATCAATCTTGATTTCGTGCTGGCAGATGCCTCTTGCCGCGATCAGGCGCCGGCCGGGGGCGGCAGGCGGAAGCGGTCCCAGGCCCGCTCGTGCAGGAAGAAGACGACCGTATTCACCGCCGGCTCGATCAGCGCCACGCCGGTGGCGATGACGACCGAACCCGTGAGGATATAGGTCACGCCGAAACCGACTGCGAAATGCAGCGCGGCGAAAGTGGCGGTTTTCAACAACTGGCGAGACACGACCGGTCCTTCCTCGGTGTGGCACTGGACAATATGTAGGTTATTAAGAATGAGTGTCAATAGCAATTGATCCATTGATCCGCGTCAATGGCAGGAGCGGGCCCAGCGGGCAGTCTCAGTCCGGCAGTGGAAAGGAAGGCCGTTCAGGGGTATGGACCGCAAGAACCACATCAATTTCTGGTATTTCCTGATCGCTTTCCTCGCGATCGTGCTGCTGCGCGATCTCTGGGCCCAGTGGGCGGAGGTCGAGCCGATCCCCTACAGCGAGTTCCAGACCCTGCTGCGGGACGGTCAGATCGAGCGCATCGCTATCGGTGCCGATCAGATTACCGGGACCCTCAAGCGTCCGACGGCGGCCGGGCGCAGCCAGTTCGTCACCACCCGGGTCGAGCCGGGGCTGGCGGCGATGCTGGCGGAGCATGGGGTCGAGTTCCGCGGCCAGACCGAGAGCAAGCTGTTCGCCACCGTCCTGTCCTGGGTGTTGCCGGCGCTGATCTTCGTCGGCATCTGGATGTTCGCCATCCGCCGCATCGCCGAGCAGGGCGGGCTTGGCGGCATGGGCGGCGGCCTGATGTCGATCGGCAAGAGCAAGGCCCGGGTCTATGTCGAGACCGATATCGACGTCACCTTTGCCGACGTGGCCGGCGTCGACGAGGCGATCGAGGAACTGAAGGAAATCGTCGAGTTCCTGAAAGAGCCGGACAAGCATGGCGTACTCGGCGCGCGTATCCCGAAAGGCGTGCTTCTGGTCGGCCCGCCTGGCACCGGCAAGACGCTGCTCGCCCGCGCGGTGGCGGGGGAATCCGGTGTCCCGTTCTTCTCGATTTCCGGGTCGGAGTTCGTGGAGATGTTCGTCGGCGTCGGCGCGGCGCGGGTACGCGATCTCTTCGAGCAGGCCCGCAAGCGTGCGCCCTGCATCGTCTTCATCGACGAGCTGGACGCGATGGGACGGGCACGTGGGGCCTTCTCGGTTGGCGGCCATGACGAGAAGGAGCAGACACTGAACCAGCTTCTGGTCGAACTGGACGGCTTCGATCCCAAGGTCGGCATCGTGCTGCTGGCGGCAACCAACCGGCCGGAAATTCTCGATCCGGCGCTGCTGCGCGCCGGGCGTTTCGACCGCCAGGTTCTGGTGGACCGGCCGGACAAGAAAGGTCGCGTTCAGATCCTGAAAGTTCATATGCGCAAGGTGCGCGCGGCGAGCGCGGTCGAACTCGAGGACGTGGCGGCGCTCACGCCGGGTTTCACCGGCGCCGATCTTGCCAACCTGGTGAACGAGGCGGCGCTGATTGCCACCCGAAGGCGCGCCAGCGAGGTGACGATGGACGACTTCACCCGCGCGGTGGAGCGGATCGTCGCGGGGCTGGAGAAAAAGAATCGCCTGCTGAACCCGAAAGAGCGGCGCATCGTCGCCCATCACGAGATGGGCCATGCGCTGGTCGCCATGGCGCTGCCTGGCGCCGATCAGGTGCATAAGGTCTCGATCATCCCGCGTGGCATCGGCGCGCTCGGCTACACGATCCAGCGCCCGACCGAGGACCGTTTCCTGATGACACGGGCCGAATTGGAAACGAAGCTCGCCGTGCTGCTGGCCGGCCGCGCGGCGGAGGCGCTGGTGTTCGGCGAGATCTCAACGGGCGCGGCGGACGACGTGCGCAAGGCAACCGAGATCGCCCGCTCCATGGTGGCGCGCTATGGCATGGACGAGGCGCTGGGCAACGTCGCCTATGACGAGGAGGCTTCGCCCTACCTGAACCTGCCGGCCGGCCTGCCGCAGGGCGTGCCGCGTTTCGGGCCCGATACGGCGCGGATGATCGACGAGGCGGTGAAACGCATCACGGATCAGGCATTTGCGCGTGCCGGCGCGATCCTGGCGGCGAACCGCCTGCTGCTGGTCGAGGCCGCCGAACGACTGCTCGTCCAGGAAACTCTGGAACGGGACGGGCTCGAGGCGCTGCGCGGACGGCTGCGGCCGGGGGAGGCGGCGGCCTGACAGAAAAAGGGCGACCCGCAGCGCGGATCGCCCAGTCGGAGCCTGTAACGGAAGAACGTTACGGTGGTCACTCCACGACCCGGCGCGGCAGGTTCACTGGAGGGGTCGCCGCACCCGGATCGCCACCAGCATGAAACCGCGGCAATGCGGCATCAAAAGGGCGACATTCGCCATCTGGCCGCCGCATTCAAGGCTTCATTTCAGGGCGCCATGCGGGCGCCAAAGGTCCAGACGGCGGTGCGTTTGATCGTGGCATCCTCGAGCGCGCGGCTGGTCGGCACCGAATATTCCGTGAGCTTGCGCAGCCGCTCCCGGGGCAGGTAGTGGCGGCCGGGATCGCCCAGCAGCACCTCCCGGCCGGCGCGCGCGCAGGCTTCGAGCCAGGCGGCGACCCGCTCGGCCATCGGCCGTTCATAACAGACATCGCCGGCCAGGATCAGATCGAAGGGAGGGTCCTGCTCCTCGAGAAAATCCTGGCTGGTGGCGGAGACCAGGCAATCATTGGCCTTGGCATTGAGCTCGATTGCGGCCAGCGCGAACGCGTCGATCTCCGAGGCGACCACCAGCGCGGCGCCGCTTCTCGCGGCGGCGATCCCGGCGAGGCCGGAGCCGGCGGCGAAATCCAGCACGCGCTTGCCGCGCACGAGCACGGGCAGGTCGAGCAGATGGCGGGCCAGTGCCTGGCCACCGGCCCAGGCGAAGGCCCAATAGGGAGGTGGCAGGCCGAGCTGGCCCAACTCCTCCTCGGTCCTCTCCCACAACTCGGTCGCCTCGCTGGCCAAATGAAGGCAGATTTCCGGTGCGTGCGGCACGGCGAGAAGCTCGGTATTGGCACGTATGAAGGCGATCCTGTCCTCGTGACTGTGCAAACCGGGGCCCCTCGTTCGCCGGAGGATGTCGAGGGCAGGGCAGAGTTGCAGCCGGCGCGCTCGACCATACCCGATCATCGGCGCCATCATGGACGAGGACAAGAAACTCCGGCAAGGGGCAGAAAATGAAGCTGGATCTCTCGGGCAGGCGAGTTCTCGTAACCGGTGGATCGCGCGGCATCGGCCGTTCCATCGCGCTCGCGTTCGCGGGCGCGGGCGCGGCCGTTTCGATCTGCGCGCGCGGCGAAGCGGCGCTCCGGCAGACGGAATCCGAGATCGCCGCGCTCGGCGTCCCGGTCCATGCGGGAGTGACCGATCTCGCCGACGGCGCCGCGGTGCGCGCCCATGTCGCCGCCGCTGCGGCCGCACTCGGTGGTCTCGACGTCCTGGTCAACAACGCGTCCGGATTCGGTCGGACCGACGACGAGGCAGGATGGGAGGTGAGCTTCCGCATCGACATCATGGCGAGCGTCACTGCCTCGAACGCGGCCATCCCGCACCTCGCGGAGAGGGGTGGCACCATCATCCACATCTCCTCCATCTCCGGACTCGGGCCGTCGGTGCGAACGCCGCCCTATGGTGCGGTCAAGGCAGCGCTGATCCAGTACACGCGCACCCAGGCGGCGACGCTCGCGAAGCGGCACATTCGCGTCAACTGCATCGCGCCGGGCTCAATCGAGTTTCCCGGCGGCCTCTGGGAAGTGGCCAAGCGGGAAAACCCCGACCTCTACAAACGCATTCTCGGCGGCATTCCCTTCGACCGGCTTGGCCGGCCGGAGGAGGTTGCCAATGTCGCGCTGTTTCTCGCATCCGACCTGGCGAGCTGGGTCACCGGGCAGACCATTGCCGTCGATGGCGGCCAACTACTGACATGACCTAGGCTGGCCGGCCTACGCCGGACTCCCGAGCCATTCACGGCCTTTTCCTGCGTTTGTGAAGCGCAGCGATCCGCGCGCGGCCCTAGGATGCGCGCGGGCGCCTGGGGCGGGCGCATCCAGGTTTCACGCGCGGATGCTTCGGGAGCGAGAAGATGGAAATGCAGAACATGAAGATGCCGACCGGCGGGATGCAGGCGATCGAGACGCCGCCGGTCGACGGGAAGTTCGTCGAAGTCGTGGTCGGCCTGGTCAAGGCGGGATATCTCGGTCTGGCCGGCAACCTTGCCTACCTCATCGGGTCGAGCTGGCTGCTGGTGGCCATCGCCGCCGGCGCCACGCTGGTTCTCGGGCTGATCGGTCTGGGCGGACTCGGTTCGCTGGTGGCGGGACTGGCGCTCCTTGTCTTCGCCTCGCGCTGGGTGCGGGTTCTGCTGCTGCAGGAATCCTCCGGCCCGATCGAGTTCGGCAAGCGCGATATCGGCTTCATCGTCAATGCCATCGTGGTGGCCATCGTGGCCGGCTTGCCGGCCGGTCTCGTCAACTTCCTGCTCGCTCCGATCCTTGGCGGCATCGCGGCGATCCTGGCGCTGGTCGTAGGGCTTGGCGGGGCTTATCTCGGCCTGCGGCTGTCGCTTTCGCCGCTCGGCGCGGCCATCGGTCAGCCGGTCGGCTTCGGCGAGTCCTGGAGCCGCACTGGCGCCAATCCCGTCATCCTCCGCTTCATGGTTGCGGCCATAGCGGCCGCCATTCCCTTCGCCATCATCAACGGGCTTCTCGCCACGATCGGTGTGTTCGGCGGCAGCCTGCTGCTCGTCGTCGCGCAGGCGGTCATTGCCGTTATCAACTTCATTTCCACCGCGGTGCTGTTGGCGCAGATGACCATGCTCTATCGGATGGTCCGCCCCTCCTGAGGTGACTTCCCCACCGGCCGGCGCACCCAGGGCGCCGGCCGGTTTGACGGGGACTGGCCGCCGCCCTAGCTGATTTAGTCAGGATCTGGGCAGATGCGACACGAGTCCGTCTTGACAGCGGGTCGCCAAAGTGCGCCCATTTCACCCGCAAGAAGCTGCATGCAAGCAGCGGCGAGGGGAGGATCGGCGGCCCCGGCACCGTTGGCCGGACGGGCCGCGCGCCTGATCTCCTCCGCAGTATCGGTGTTCCGTCGCGTCGTCCGGCCGCCCGGCTGGTCCGCGTCGGCTTGGAGGAGATGCCGCGTTGAAGGCGACTGACGTAAGCAACCCCGATTACTTCCACAAAGTTGTCGATTGTCAGTGGGCCTGTCCCGCACATACGCCGGTACCGGAGTATATCAGGCTCATTGCCCATGGGCGTCATGCGGACGCCTATATGATCAACTGGAAGTCGAACGTCTTTCCCGGGATCCTCGGCCGGACCTGTGACCGGCCCTGCGAACCGGCCTGCCGGCGCGGCCGGGTGGAGAAGGATCCGGTCGCGATCTGCCGCCTGAAGCGCGTCGCTGCCGACAACAAGGGCGATATTGCCGCCCGCCTGCCGCAAGGGCCGTTCCCGAAGAACGGCAAGCGGGTCGCCTGCATCGGTGCGGGCCCTGCTTCCCTCACCGTGGCGCGCGACCTGACGCCGCTCGGCTACGAGGTGGTGGTGTTCGACGGCGATGCGCGGGCCGGTGGCATGATCCGCAGCCAGATCCCGAAGTTCCGCCTGCCCGAGAGCGTGATCGACGAGGAGGTGGGCTATATCGTCGATCTGGGTGTCGAGACCAGGCTTGGCAACCATGTCTCGAGCCTCAAATCCGTGCTTGCGGAAGGCTTCGATGCGGTCTTCGTCGGCTGCGGCGCGCCGCGCGGGCGCGATCTCGACGTGCCCGGCCGGAAGGAAGCCGCGGCCAATATCCATATCGGCATCGACTGGCTCGCCTCCGTCTCTTTCGGCCATGTGGAGAAGATCGGCCGGCGTGTCGTGGTGCTGGGTGGCGGCAACACGGCAATGGATTGCTGCCGCACCGCCCGCCGCCTGGGCGGCGAGGATGTCAAGGTGATCGTGCGCTCGGGCTTCGAGGAGATGAAGGCTTCTCCCTGGGAGAAGGAGGATGCCATGGCGGAGGGCATCCCGATCATGAATTTCCTGGTGCCGAAGAGCTTCACCCACGAGGGCGGCCGTCTCACCGGCGTGGTGTTCGAGAAGGTCGCGCCGAAATTCGACGACAAGGGCCGCCGCAGCCTGGTTCCGACCGGCGAACCCGACCTGCACGTTCCATGCGATGACGTGCTGGTGGCGATTGGCCAGGAAAACGCCTTCCCCTGGATCGAGCGCGATGCCGGCGTCGAGTTCGACCGCTGGGGGCTGCCGGTGCTGGGCGAGAAGACCTTCCAGTCGACCAACCCGAAGGTCTTTTTCGGCGGCGATGCCGCTTTCGGGCCGAAGAACATCATCTGGGCGGTGGCGCATGGTCACGAGGCGGCGATCTCGATCGACTGCTTCCTGCGCGGCGAGGACGTCGCGGTGCGCCCGCCACCGATGACCACGCTCGTCTCGCAGAAGATGGGCATTCACGAATGGGCCTACGACAACGATATCTCGAACGAGTTGCGCCAGAAGGTGCCGCATGCCGCGCCCGATATCGCGCTCAGGGACATCAAGGTGGAGGTCGAACTTGGGTTCGACCAGAAGCTGGCCTGGGCCGAGGCGCAGCGCTGCCTGAACTGCGACGTGCAGACGGTGTTCACGCCGAAACTCTGCATCGAGTGCGACGCCTGCGTCGATATCTGCCCGATGGACTGCATCACCTTCACCGAGAATGGCGAGGAGGAGGAACTGCGCGGCCGCCTGATGGCGCCCGCACTTAACCTCGCCCAGGATCTCTACGTAGCGGAGGGGCTGAAGACCGGCCGTGCCATGATCAAGGACGAGGACGTGTGCCTGCATTGCGGGCTTTGCGCCGAACGCTGCCCGACGGGCGCCTGGGACATGCGGAAGTTCTATCTCGAGATGACACAGGCGGGGCAAGGATGCCGCACGCGCTAGAAGCCACCAACGATTTCGTCGTCAAGTTCGCCAACGTCAACGGTTCCGGTTCCGCTTCGGCCAACGAGCTGTTCGCGCGCTCCATCCTGCGCATGGGCGTGCCGGTGAGCCCGCGCAACATCTTCCCCTCGAACATCCAGGGCTTGCCCACCTGGTACGAGGTGCGCGTGACCGAGAAAGGCTATCTCGGCCGGCGCGGCGGTGTCGACCTGATGGTCGCCATGAACCCGCAGACCTGGAAGCAGGACGTGGCCGAGATCGAGCCTGGCGGTTATCTCTTCTACGACAATACAAGGCCGCTGCCGCCCTCGGCCTTCCGCAATGACATCAACATCATCGGCATGCCGTTGACCGAGATCTGCAACGCCACCTATACCGATCCGCGGCAGCGCCAGCTTTTCAAGAACATCATCTATGTCGGTGCGCTCTCCGCCCTTCTCGACATGGATGCGGCCGAGATCGAGAAGCTTTTCTCCGAACAGTACAAGGGCAAGGAGGCGCTGCTCGATTCCAACGTCAAGGCGCTCCATCTCGGACGCGACTTTGCAAAGAAGGAGCTCGACTGCCCGATCGGCCTCAGGGTGCGGCGTGCCGACAATGTGGGCCAGCGCATCTTCGTCGATGGCAATTCCGCGGCGGCGCTGGGCTGTGTGTTTGGTGGCGCGACGGTCTGTGCTTGGTACCCGATCACGCCGAGCTCCTCGCTCGCCGAAGCCTTCATCGCACAGTGCCGGCGCTATCGCGTGGACAAGCAGACCGGCCGCAACAAGGCGGCCATCATCCAGGCGGAGGATGAACTGGCCTCGATCGGCATCGTGGTCGGTGCCGGGTGGAACGGCGCGCGCTCCTTCACGGCCACTTCCGGCCCGGGCATCTCTCTGATGCAGGAGTTCATCGGGCTCGCCTATTTCGCGGAGATTCCGGCCACGATCATCGACGTGCAGCGCGGCGGTCCTTCGACCGGCATGCCGACCCGCACCCAGCAGGGCGACATCCTGCTCTGCGCCTATGCGTCGAACGGCGACACCAAGCATGTGCTGCTCTTCCCCGAGGATCCGAAGGAGTGCTTCGATTTCTCGGCGGCGGCGCTCGACCTGGCGGACCGGTTGCAGACGCCGATCTTCGTCATGACCGACCTTGATATCGGCATGAACCAGCGCCTGGCCGAGCCCTTCGACTGGGACGATGCGAAGCGAATGGACCGCGGCAAGGTGATGGGCTTCGACGATCTCGAAGCGGGGCGGCAGTTCGGCCGCTATCTCGACGTGGACGGCGACGGCATTCCCTACCGCACCTATCCGGGAACCCATCCCCGGCGCGGTTCCTTCTTCACCCGCGGCACGACCAAGGATGCCTTCGCGCGTTACAGCGAAGAGGGGCCGGTCTATGTGGAGAACATGGAGCGGTTGTTGCGCAAGTTCGAGACCGCCAAGACGCTGGTGCCGGCGCCGATCCTGCGGCCGGCGAAACAGCGGACCTCGATCGGCGTCATCCATTACGGCTCGACGGCGCCGGCGATGAACGAGGCGCTCGACGTGCTGGAAGGCCGGGGCCTGCATCTCGATGCGCTGCGCATCCGCGCGTTTCCCTTCCCGGCCGAGGTCGAGCATTTCATTGCCGAGCATGAGCAGGTCTTCGTCGTTGAGCAGAACCGCGATGGCCAGCTCCGCTCGCTGCTGGTCAATGAATGCGGCATCGATCCGGCACGACTGCCGCCGGTGCTGCATTACGACGGTACGCCCATCACCGCCCGCTTCATCATCGACGTCATCGCCAAGCGCATGGCGGCCTGAAAGATCCCGAGGATCGCACGATGACCTACATTGCCAAACCGAAGCTGCACCATCCGAGCCTGCCGACGAACCGCCTTGGCTACACGCGCCGCGACTACGAGGGCAGCGTCTCGACACTCTGTGCCGGCTGCGGTCATGACTCGATCAGCGCCGCCATCATCCAGTCCTGCTTCGAACTGTCACTGCCGCCGCACCGGATCGCGAAACTGTCCGGAATCGGCTGTTCGTCGAAGACGCCGACCTATTTTCTCGGAAATTCGCATGGCTTCAATTCCGTGCATGGCCGCATGCCATCCGTGCTTACCGGCGCCAATCTCGCCAATCGCGACCTCATTTACATGGGTGTATCCGGCGATGGCGATTCGGCCTCGATCGGTCTTGGCCAGTTCGCGCACAGCATTCGGCGCGGCGTTAACATGGTCTATATCGTCATGAACAATGGCGTCTACGGACTGACCAAGGGCCAGTTCTCCGCCACGGCCGACAAGGGCTCGAAGAGCAAGCGCGGCGTAGTGAATTCCGACGAGCCCATCGATCTCGTGGGCATGGCTTTGCAGCTTGGCGCCACCTTCGTCGCGCGCTCCTTTTCCGGTGACAAGCAGCAGCTCGTGCCGCTGATCAAGGC
The DNA here is from genome assembly GCA_026126215.1 of Alphaproteobacteria bacterium. Taxonomy (GTDB): domain Bacteria; phylum Pseudomonadota; class Alphaproteobacteria; order Ferrovibrionales; family Ferrovibrionaceae; genus JAHCJQ01. The sequence continues at coordinate 11,608 of JAHCJQ010000030.1, read as the reverse complement.
CGCCATCCTGCACAAGGGGGCGGCGTTCATCGACTGCATCTCGCCCTGTGTGGCGTTCAACAACCATGCCGGCTCCACCAAGAGCTTCGATTACGTGCGCGAGCACAACGAGGCGCTGAACCGGCTCGATGTCATCCCGGAACGCCAGACCATCGAGGTGGATTACGAGCCGGGCAGCATCGAGGAGGTCGTCCAGCATGACGGCTCGGTTCTCAGGCTGAACAAGCTGGCGCCGGAATACGACCCGCATGACCGGATCGCGGCGCTGACGCACCTTCAGGAGCGCCATGCGGAGGGCGAGGTGGTGACCGGCCTGCTTTATCTCGACCCGACGCCGCGCGACCTGCACGACCATCTGGCGACGGTCGAGAAGCCGCTCAACGCGCTCGACGAAGCCGAACTCTGTCCGGGCCAGGAGATCCTGCAGCGCTTCAACGCCCAGCACCGCTGAACGGCAGGGCGAGGCGGGCCCGCGCCCTTGCCGCCCGCCGGACCATGTAGCGGTGCGCCCAGTACGCGAGCCGGTCAGGCAGACGCCCCTGGGCGCTGAAACCGCAGGCCCTGAGCGTCATGCCGAGCGCCCGGCGCACATGGCCATAGCGATAGAGCCGCCAGGCGCCCGCCTCGTACGCGCGGGCATGCCGGACGCGGTCATAGGTATGGTCCGGGGCATTGGCCGACCAGTAGGCGCTGGCCAGTTCGTCATCCTGCACCTCGCCGATGCGCCCAAGCGCCACGGCAAGACGCCGCCAGCGACCCATCGGCTGTTTGCGCAGGCAGCGTTCGAGATTGTCCTGAAACAGCTTGTAATGGCGGAACTCGTCGCCGGCGATGCGGGCCGCGACGGCCTTCAGGCATGGCTCTTCCGTCGCGTCGCGAATTGCGCTGTAGAAGCTCGACGTGCCACATTCCACGATGCAGCGGGCGATCAGCTCGCCAGCCTCGCTGCCGCGAACCGATGCTCCCGCATCAACCGGCATCCGGTAGGCGGCGCGAAAGCGGGCCAGCGCGGCTTGATAGTCGAATGCGGGGTCAGCCAGCATCGCCCAGCGGGCGAGCGCCGCGCCGTGCTGGCGTTCCTCCTCGCCCCAGCGCTCCGCCGCCGCCACGAAGTCCGGATCGGCGCGAAAGACTGCGCGAAGATAGCGGACATAGTCGGCGGCATTGCCTTCGACCAGGGCCGCGGCCTTGATCACCGGGATCAATCCGGGATCGACGCGGCCAGGGTCGAAGCTTGCCCAGGGAATCGTATCCAGGCCCCAATGCCCCATGAATGTAACAATTATCGCGCTTCGCCCCGCGGGTAAACCCTGCGGAAGAGGTGCCGGGCGATGCGGCCCGTTCCTGCGGACTTGACGGATCGGTATCCACGCCGCAGAAAGCGGGAGGCATTGCGAACGGGAGGGGCGCGCCGATGGAACTCGATCCGGCGATCAGGGAGGTCTTCACACAGGTGGGCGAGGCCATGGTGCAATATGGCCTGAGCGTGTTTGGCGCGCTGGCCATACTGATCGCGGGCTGGTGGGTCGCGGGCCGCCTGCAGGTCGCGCTCGACCGACTGCTGGGCCGCGTGCCGCGCATGGACGCGACGCTCAAGTCCTTCCTGCGCGCACTGGTCCGCTACGTGGTGATGGCGCTGACCCTGGTCGCGGTCCTGGCCCAGTTTGGCGTGCAGACGGCTTCCATCATCGCCATGCTCGGCGCCGCCGGCCTCGCCATCGGCCTGGCGTTGCAGGGCACGCTGCAGAACGTCGCCGCCGGCGTCATGCTGCTGCTGTTGCGGCCGTTCAATGTGGACGACTTCATCGACGCGGAAGGTATTTCCGGCACCGTCCGCTCCATCGGCCTGTTCACAAGCGAACTCAGCACGTTCGATGGGGTCTATGTCTCGGTCCCCAACGCCCAGCTCTGGAACCGATCGATCAGGAACTTTTCGCGCAACCCGACGCGGCGGGTCGACGTGGTTGTGGGAATATCCTACGGCGACGACATCGACCGGGCGATGGAGGTACTGCGGCGGCTGTTCGAGGATGCGCGCATTCTGAAAGATCCGGCGCCGGAGGTCATGGTCAATGCGCTGGCGGATTCCTCAGTCAACATCAACATACGATGCTGGACAGCAGCCGGCGACTATTGGGCGATATTCTTCCATCTTCACAAGGCGGCGAAGCAGGCACTCGACGCGGCGGGGATCACCATTCCCTTCCCGCAACGCGACGTGCATCTCCATCAGCTCAAGGGCTGAGAGCCAGTCTAGAGTTGCAGCAGCAGGAAGCCCGCGCCGCCGATGGCGGTGAGCGCCATGCCGACCATGCGGAAGAGGAACATGGCGCCGATATCGGCCGCTTCCTGTTGCCGGCGATGGGCCGCCTCGGCGCGGCCCATGCCTTGCCGGCTGCGCTGCTGGATTGCGAACAGGCCGGTGGCGAAGGGATGGCCGACCGCTCCCTCGCGCTCGATCTCGATGCGCACGCAGAGCAGCCAGAGCAGAAGGCCGACGATGCCGAGGCCGAGGAAACCCAGCAGGCCGACGAAGAGCACGGCGAGAAGTCCCGCGAGCGCCCATCCGGCGCAGGCCACCATGACCAGGATCATTCGGGCCGAGACGCGCATCGAACCTTCCTCCTGGGCGTCATCCTAGCACCTCCCGCGCCGAGCCTCGACGGCGGAGCCAAGGACGGGCATTCTGAGGCCGGGAGGGACGCATGTTCGAGACCATTGCCGGCATCCTCGACTGGATCGGCATCGCCGTATTCGCCACCACCGGCGCGCTGGTCGCGTCCCGCAAGCAGATGGACATTTTCGGCTTCTCCCTGCTCGGCACGGTGACAGGCATCGGCGGCGGCACGGTGCGCGATCTCGTGCTTGGCAACCTGCCGGTCTTCTGGGTCCGCGAGCCGGCCTATGTCATCGTCTGCGTGCTGCTCTCCGTGCTGGTCTTCTTCACGGCCCATATCCCGGAATCGCGCTACCGCCTGTTGCTTTGGCTCGACGCGCTGGGGCTGGCATTGTTTGCGGTGGTGGGGGCGGGGATGGGCCTCGCCGCGGATGCGGGGCCGGTGGTTGCGGTGGTCATGGGCGTGATCACCGCGACCTTCGGCGGCATCATCCGAGACGTGCTCGGCGGCGAGAGCCCGGTCATCCTGCGCCGCGAGATTTATGTCACCGCCGCCCTGGTGGCGGCCGTCGTGTTCGTCGGCGCGATTGCCGTCGGCCTGCCGCGCGAGGGAGCGGTGATCGGCGGGGTGCTGTGCGGATTCGCCGTGCGCGGTGCGGCCCTGCACTGGGGCTGGTCGCTGCCCGCCTATCGCGCCCGGCCAGGAAGGGTGCCTGAGGACTAGTCTTCGTAGCGGTAGCGGAAGTCGCAATGGCTGGCGCCCTGCATGATGGTCTGGGTGCGGGTCAGCTTGAGCTTCGGATCGTAGCCTTCGCAGAAGGTGCCATCCCGGTTGCACGACAGAAGATGGCCGATCTCGCCCAGCCCCATCGCCTTGTACATCTCTGCATAGCGGCAGCGCCTGACATCGAAGGCGAAGGTCTTCTCGCTCCGCTCCCTGACCTCGATCTCGAGTGCGTCCCCGGCGGTCCAAAGCGCCTGCAGGTCGATGAAGCTCTGCAGGCTGGTTCCGCCTTCGGTCCGACGGGCGAACTCGCCCGCCTGGGCGAGCGAGGACTTGCGCACGGCGGCGGCGATCACGGCCCGTGCCTCCACCTCGCCATGGCGCTCGCGCAGGATATCATACACCTGTTTGAGGATTTCCGCCTCGATGCGCCGCCGTTCGATGATGGGCAGGTCCTGAGCCATGCCGGCCTCCGCTTGCCAGTTGGCGGCAGTCTAGCGCGCCTGGCCTAGCCAGTGAAGACGACGGTCTTGCCGCCATAGATGATGACGCGCTGCTCGAGGTGATGCAGCAGCGCCTTGGCCAGGACGCGCCGTTCTATGTCGCGGCCCTTGCGCACGAGATCCTCGGGAGAGTCGCGATGACTGATCCGCTCGACGTCCTGTTCGATGATCGGCCCCTCGTCGAGATCGGAAGTGACGTAATGTGCGGTCGCGCCAATCAGCTTCACCCCCCGGCGGTGCGCCTGGTGATAGGGACGCGCGCCCTTGAAGCCCGGCAGGAAGGAATGGTGGATGTTGATGCAGCGCCCGGCGAGCTTGGCGGCCAGCCCGTCGGAGAGGACCTGCATATAGCGCGCCAGGACCACGACCTCCGAGCGGGTCTCGCGGATCAGGTTCCAGAGAGCGCTCTCCTGCTCGAGCTTGGTTTCCGGTGTCACCGCCAGGTGGTGGAAGGGAATCCCGCCAAGATCGAGGCTGGCATGGGTTTCGCGTGGATGATTGGAGACGATGGCCGTGACTTGCATCGGCAGTTCCCCGGTCCGGTGCCGGTAGATCAGGTCGACCAGGCAATGGTCCTGGCGCGAGACAAGTATCATCGTGCGCTGGCGGTCGCTACGCCGGCGCAGCTTCCAGTTCATGTCGAAGCGCCCGGCGATCGGCTCGAATCCGGCGGCGAGGGCCGGCAAATCGGCTTCGCCCGCCACCGGGTTGAAGACGACGCGCATGAAGAAGTTGTCCGCCTCCGTGTCATCGAACTGCTGTGCATCGAGGATGTTGCAGCCCGACTGGAAGAGGTAGCCAGACACCGAGGCGACGATCCCCGGGCGGTTGCGGCATGACAGGGTAAGCAGGATCTCGTCCCTTTCGGTCATGGCGTGATCGGTCCTCCGCAGGTTGCCGGCTATTCATGCAACAATTGCATGGCTGTGTTTCCGGCGACAGATATGTTGCGGCGCAGCATCAGACTTGCGAGATATGCGCTGGCAGCAAGGCTCGGCCAATCCTAAATAGTATTCAATCGAATTCCAAACGTTAACCCGCTTTAATATTTGAGGTATCGCCATGCATAGCCAGATCGGCTCCGTCAGTCTCGAAGAGGTGGTCCGCATCGAACGGGCCGCCCGGCAGGCCCAGGCAGAGATGATCTTTGCCGCCTTCGCCGGCCTGTATTCCATCCTTCGCAGGGCATGGCAGGACCATGTGGCGCGCCAGCAACTTGAATCGCTCGACCCGCGCCTGCTGCGCGACATCGGCCTGACCCGCTTCGATATCGATGCGGCGCTGGAGGGCCGGCTCGTGCGCGAGGCGCCGGTGGCCCCCGGCAACGACAACAGGCTCAAGAGCGTGCTCAGCGCCGCCTGATAGCGCCGCCCGATCCCGTCATCGGTCCGCCTTGTCCTTCGCCCAGTTGGCGAGCGCGGCCGCGATGTCGGTCGGAAAGGGGAAGACCACCGTCGAGTTGTTCTGGGCCCCGATCACCGCCAGGGTGTTGAGATAGCGGAGCTGCATGGCTTCGGGCCGCCGGCTGAGGATTTCGGCGGCGTCGAGCAGCTTCTGCGCGGCCTGCTGCTCGCCTTCCGCGTTGATGACCTTCGCGCGCCGCTCGCGTTCGGCCTCCGCCTGCCGGGCGATGACGCGGATCATGCTCTCGTCGATATCGACGTGCTTGATCTCGACATTCGCCACCTTGATGCCCCAGGCATCGGTCTGCTGGTCGAGTATCTCCTGGATGTCGCTGTTGAGCTTGTCGCGCTCCGCCAGAATCTCATCCAGTTCGTGCTTGCCGAGGACCGAACGCAGGGTGGTCTGCGCCAGTTCGCTGGTCGCCTGCATGTAGTTCTCGACCTGCAGCACCGCATGCTGGGGTTCGATGACGCGGAAATAGATGACGGCGTTCACCTTGACCGAAACGTTATCGTGCGAGATCACGTCCTGGCTCGGCACGTCGAAGACGAAGGTTCGCTGGTCGACGCGCACCATCTGCTGGATGAATGGCACCAGCAGGATGAGTCCCGGTCCCTTGACGCCAGTAAAGCGCCCGAGGGTGAAGACGACGCCACGTTCGTATTCGCGCAGGATCTTGATCGCGGCCGCGAGGAATGCGACGACGATCAGCACGATCGGAATGTAGAAGAACAGTTCGGTGAACATCGCCAGCTCCTCCGTCATGGCGTGGCTGCCTCCTCCGGCCGGACGGAGAGGCGAAGTCCGCTGATCCCGGTCACCCGCACCCGCGTGCCGGGCGCAAGTGCGCGATCCGATCGGGCCTGCCAGCGTTCACCATGCACGAGGACATGGCCCGACCCGTTCGTCCAGTCCAGGACCGTGCCCGGCGCATCCAGCATTTCCTCGCGGCCGGCGGCGACCTTGCGCCGCCGCGAGGCGAGGGCAAGACGGACGGCGAGCAGGCTCAAACCGAGGCTTGCCGCGGCGACGCCGCCCAGCACCGGCCAGGATAGCTCGAAGGCCGGCAGGTCCGTGTCGATCAGGATGGTGCCACCGATCACGAAGGCGATGGCGCCGCCAATGCCAAGCGCGCCAAACGAGGGCGTCATCGCTTCGGCGATCATCAGCGCCACGCCGAGGGCCATCAGGCCTATGCCGGCGAAATTGACCGGCAGTGCCGCCAGCGCGTAGAGCCCGATCAGCAGACAGATGGCGCCGATCGTGCCAGGATAGAGCGCGCCGGGATTCATGAACTCGAAGATCAGGCCATAGATGCCGATCATCATCAGGATCAGCGCAATGTTGGGATTGGTGATGGCGGCCAGCAACCGGTTCCGCCAGTCAGGGTCGCGATATTCCAGTGCAAGACCTTTGGTATCGAGGGTCACTTCGCGATCGCGTATCGTGGTCTTGCGGCCGTGGGCCTGTTCGAGCAAGTCTTCGAGACTGCGCGCGACCAGACTGACGACATTCAGTTCCAGCGCCTGCGCCGAGGAAAGGCTGGCGCCCTCGCGCACCGCTTTCTCCGCCCATTCGGCGTTGCGGCCCCGCAGATCGGCAAGTCCGCGGATATAGGCGGCGGCATCATTCACCACCTTTGCCTCCATCGCGCTGCGCGACTGGCGCGGCGGATCTTCAGACTTGCCGTCCTCGCCCTTGCCCTCGCGCGGCGGCTGGCGCTCCGGCTCGCCGCCTGGAACCGGCAGGCCGCCAAGCTGTACCGGCGTCGCGGCACCGAGATTGGTGCCGGGCGTCATGGCCGCGATGTGGCTGGCATAGAGTATGAACGTTCCGGCGCTCGCGGCGCGCGCGCCGGCGGGATGCACGAAGCTTGCCACCGGCACGGCGGAAGCCAGGATGTCCCGGATCATGTCGCGCATGGAACTGTCAAGGCCGCCAGGCGTGTCGATACGGAGAATCACGAGGTGCGCGCCACGCTCTGCGGCGCTCGCGAGGCCTCGCGCCAGGTAATCGGCGCTGGCCGGACCGATGGCGCCCTCGATGCGCAGCACCAGCGCCACCCGCTCCGGGGTGTCGCCCGATGCTTTCAACGCCGCCATCAGGCCGAAGCCTGCCAGCAGCGCGAAAGCCGCGAATCGCAAGATGCGCCACGGCGATCCAATGGCTCTCATACACGCAAGTGTGCGCCCGCAGGCCCGGATCGACAAGCCCCCGCGCGGCAGGCTAGTTTCTGGCGGCAACAGAAGGCGGGAGTGCGTTCGATGTACGTGACGGGGGGAGTGGGCGAGGATTGGCGGGTCTGCGCATGAGCGAGGGCGCTCCGGTCGCGGTGATCGGCGCCGGCATCGTCGGCGCGGCATGCGCGCGCGCGCTGCAACGCGCCGGTCACCAGGTGATCCTGCTCGATGCGACCGAACCCGGGCAGGGCACGTCTTTCGGCAATGCGGGTTATGTCGCCGTCGATCACGTCCTGCCGCTCTGCCGGCCCGATGTCCTGCTGAGGGTGCCGCGCATGCTGGTCGAGCGCGATGCACCGCTCAACATCCGCTGGCGCAGCCTGCCCTGGATCCTGCCATGGATGGCGCGCTTTGCCATCGCCGCGCGCCCGGACCAGCTCGCGCGCGGTATCGATGCGCTCGGCGCCCTTGTCGCCGGTGCCGATGCCGCCTGGCAGATCGAGCTGCAGGCGAGCAGCTTGGCGGATCTGTTCCGACAGCGCGGTGGCCTCTACGTCTATGAGACCGAGCGTCAGTTCCAGGCCGATGCGCAGGAACGCCGCCTCCAGCGCGAGCGGGGCATGGAGTTCGCGATACTGGATGGCGCGGAGGCGCGCGGGGTCGCGCCCGGGCTTTCTCCTTCGATCATCCGCGCCGTGCATTTCCCGAGAACCATGCATACGCTCAATCCGCAACGGCTGGTGCGGAGCCTGGTCGAGCGCTTCGTTGCCGATGGCGGGCGCTTCGAGCAGGCGCGCGTCGAGACTTTCGAACTCACCGGCGCGCGCGTGGGCGGGGTGGTGACGCTGCGCGAGCGTTTTCCGGTCGGCGCCCTGGTCATTGCCGCCGGCCGCGCCTCGGGCGAGCTTGCCGCGTTGCTGCGTTTCCGCGCGCCGCTGATTGCCGAGCGCGGTTATCATGTGATGCTGGAGGGCAGCGGATATGCCTGCGAGGTTCCTGTCTGCTCCGCGGAACGGGGGTTCTTCGTCACGCCGATGGAGGAGGGCGTGCGCCTTGCCGGCACGGTCGAGCTGAGCCATGGGGGGGCGCCGCCGACCTGGGCACGCGCTGAAGTCCTGCGCCGCCAGGCCCGCGCCATATTTCCGGCAATCGACGACCGGATGGTCTCGCAATGGATGGGCGAGCGGCCCACCCTGCCGGACTTTCTGCCGGCGATCGGCCGCGCCCCGGATCTCGCCAACGTCTACTGCGCCTATGGCCATCAGCATCTGGGGCTGACCCTGGCGGCCGAGACCGGGCGGCTCGTGACGCGGCTCCTCGCGGGCGAGGCGCTTGCGCCGGCAGTGAGGGCCTGCGATCCCGGGCGCTTCGGCTGACGCGCCGCATGGCACGTCCCGCAATTGCGTATGCCGGGGGTCGCGCGTCCTGGCGTAGGATGCGTCCCCGCTTCCCGTGTCCGCATGACCAAGGTTGACGATGTCAGGTCCTGAATCGAAGGCCTCCGCGCCAGCCAGCTCCGCCGGGGTCGGCCTGCGCCAACCCTGGTATCTTCGCCCCGGCTATCCCTGGGTGCGGCTCGGCGTGTCGCTGCTGCTGGGGACGGTCGGCAGTTCCGGCATGTATGTCGTCGCGGTGGTTCTGCCGGAGATCCAGCTCGAGTTCGACACGGCCCGCATGGGTGCCTCGCTGCCATACATGCTGACCACGCTCGGCTTCGGCGCTGGTGGCATCCTGATGGGCCGCCTGGCCGATCGCGTCGGCGTGACGATCCCGGTACTGCTGGGCGCGCTGCTCATCGCCGCCGGCTTTCTTTCGGCGGCACAGGCCGGCAGCATTGCGGTGTTCGTGCTCTCCAGCCTGCTGATCGGCCTTGGCAGTTCCGCCAGCTTCGCGCCCCTGGTCGCCGATACCTCGCTCTGGTTCACCCACCGGCGCGGCCTCGCGGTCGCCATCTGCGCCAGCGGCAACTATCTCTCCGGCACGGTCTGGCCGCCGGTGGTGCAGGCCATGATCGAACATATCGGCTGGCGCAGCACCTATGCGCTGATGGGTGCGATCTGCCTGGCGGTGCCGCTGGCGAGCGTCTGGATCCTGCGGCCGCGACCGCCTGTGTTGCGGGAGATGGCGGACATGGCGGCGATGCTGGCTGCCGGCGGCACAGGACGCGCCGCCGTGCGTCCGCTTGGGATGTCGCCCGGCGCCCTGCAGACCCTGCTGTGTATCGCCGGCGTTTCCTGCTGCGTCGCCATGGCGATGCCACAGGTCCATATCGTCGCCCTGTGCACCGATCTCGGTTATGGACCGATCCGCGGTGCGCAGATGCTCTCCATCATGCTGGCCTGCGGCATCGTCAGCCGTCTTGCTTCCGGATGGATCTGCGACCGGATCGGCGGCCTGCGGACCATGGCGCTCGGCGCAAGCCTGCAGGCGGTCGCGCTGGTCATGTTTCTGCCCAACCAGTCGCTCGATGCGCTCTATCTCGTCTCCGCGCTCTTTGGCCTGGTGCAAGGCGGCATCGTTTCCTCTTACGCCATCATCGTGCGCGAGCATTTCCCGGCGGAGGAAGCCGGAACCCGCGTCAGCCTCACCATCACCGCGACCCTGGTGGGCATGGCACTGGGCGGCTGGGCCTCGGGCGCGATCTTCGATGTGACCGGCTCTTACGATGCGGCCTTCATGCACGGCATCGCCTGGAACCTGCTGACCATCGCCATCGCCTTTTTCCTGATCCATCGCGCCGGTGGACGGCTGGCTCCGGCGCAAGCCTGAAGGGACTGGCGCGCGGGTTCTTCAGGCGCTTCGGGCGGCGTGCCGGAGCAGGCGCTCGCCGGGCATGCGCACGCGAACCGTCGTTCCCGCGCCCGGCGCGCTCTCGATCGAGAGGCTCCCGCCATGCAGCTCCGCCAGCGAGCGGGCGATGGGCAGGCCGAGGCCGGTACCCGAGTGCCGCCGGGTCAGTGTGCTTTCCACCTGGACGAACGGTGTAAGGACCCGCGGGATGTCCTCTGGCGCGATGCCAATGCCATCGTCGGCCACCGCAAGCTCAAGCCCTTCGCCATCAAGCTCGGCGCGCACCTCGACGCACCCGCCGGGTTCGGTGAATTTCATGCTGTTCGATATGAGGTTGAACAGGATCTGGCGCATCTTGCGTGCATCCGCCCACAGGCCCGGCAGGTCCCGCGGCAGGGCCGTGACCAGCCGGATGCCCGATTCGCTGCTTCGCGCCTGCATCGGGCGCAGGCAGCTCTCCACCAGCTCGCCGATCTCGATGGCTGACTCGAGCAGGTCGAGCTTGCCGGCCTCGATCTTCGACAGGTCCAGGATGTCGTTGATCAGCTCGAGAAGGTGCATGCCGCTGGTCAGAATGTCGTTGGCATAGTCGCGGTAGCAGTCGGCAACCGGAGGGCCGGCGGTCTGTTCCCGGATGATCTGCGAGAAGCCGATGATGGCGTTGAGCGGCGTGCGCAGCTCGTGGCTCATGCGCGACAGGAACTCGGACTTCGCCTGGTTGGCGTGCTCCAGCTTCAGGTTGGCCGAGACCAGCTCCTGCTCTGCGCGCTTGCGCTCGGTGATGTCGACCACGATCGACTGCAGGGCCGGACCGCCCTCCCAGTCGACGACGCTGACCCGGTTCTCCATCCAGATCTCGTGGCCGTCGCTCTTCAGGCCGCGGAACTCGTAGCGCGAGGGCGTGCTGTGGCCGGCCAGGTGGCTGCGGTTGTATGCCGCGATGCGCTCCCGCTCCTCGGGCGCCACCAGCAGATGGACGTGGCCCAGTGCGACGACGCTCTCGGGGTCGGGATAGCCGTGGATGTCGGCATAGGCCTTGTTGGCGAACAGGATGCCGCCGTTGCGGTGGATCACGATGCCCTGGATCGAGCCTTCCACCAGCGAGCGGAAGCGGGCCTCGCTGGCTCGCAACTCGGCCGAGCGCCGGTCGACCTCCAGCCGCAGGGTCTCGGCGAGGTCCTGGAGGCCCTTCTGGCGCGCCCTCACCAGCACGAAACCCAGGATCACCAGGGTGGCGAGCAGGATCGCGCCGGCCACGACGTACTGCAGCCGCAGCTCGGAGAGGTTCACTGCCACGATGTCGTCGGGTGCCGACAGCACCACGACGATGCGCGGATGGTCGCGCGGCACGCTGTCCCAGGAGGTGATGCGCGAGCTCTCGCCGCTGCCG
>JAHCJQ010000003.1 GCA_026126215.1 Alphaproteobacteria bacterium | reverse complement strand
AAGTTCGGTCACCAGTTCCGACATCTGCCGTTCGATCTCGGCACGCGGCAGCTTGGCCAGCGCCCCGGCATCGAGACGCTCGACGATGATCGGGTGCAGCAGCTCCCTTGCCGCATCCACCTGGCTGCGATTGCCGCCCGCGCCACGCTCGGCGCGTGGCATCTCGCTTACCTGGAGCCGCGCATGTGCCTGCTGGGCGGTTACGCCCGCGGCAGTGCCGGCGCCAGCGGTGGTCGCCGCTCCGGCTTCCGGCGACTGGCCGGCGGCGCGCCCGGCGGAGCCGATGCGGCCATTGAGCAGGATCGTCACGAGGTTGCGCTGTTCGAGCAGGGTCAGCCGGACCGAACGCTGCGCACATTCGTGCGCCACCAGATCGGAGGTGATCCGGGCGAGTTCGCCACGCGAAGCAGTGGCGACGAGGCTGTCCGGTATTGCCCGCGCCACTTCCTGCGCCAGATGCTCGCCGAAATCGGCGACCGGCGCCGATGCCGCGCCACCCGTGGCCGGACCCGCCGTGTCCCTCGTTGCTTCCCGTCCGAACATTCAGCGACCTGATTGAAACGGCGCGTTACTTGCCAAGAAGCTTCTTCCAGAACTTGCCCTTGGCGGCCACATTCTTGCCTGCCACCTTGTCGAGCAGTTCGTGATAACCATGCGACAGCTTGCTCGTCTTCGAGATCGCCGGCACCGGTCGGGCCTGCGCTGCCGCCTGCTGAACAGCGGTCGCATCCCATGGAAGCGCCACGGAGATCGGCCGGCCGACGCTCTTCTCAAAGTCCTTAGGTCCGATGCGCTGGCCCTTCGCGTTGCCACGATCGAGGGTAACGAAGAAGGCTTCCGCGCCAGGCGCGCAGTCATGTACGAGGGCATTGAGCCGGATCGCGTCGCGAATTCCCGGAAGTGTCATCTCCGCCAGGACTACGACCCGCGTGGCCTCGGCCAGCACCTGGCGGTGCAGCATGTTGGCCCCGCGCGGCATGTCGACCACGACCCAGTCGAAACGTTCCCGCAGTTCGTGCAACAAGAGGCTGGGCGCCGCGAGATCGATTGCCAGCTCATCCTCGAGCGGTTCCTCGGAGCCGAGGACGAAGAGGTTGTCGGAAACTTTCTCGGTCGCACGCTCGATGAACAGGCTGTCGATGCGTGCCGGCTGTTCGAGCGCCTCGCGCAATCCCCGCCCGGCCCCGACATTGAATGACAGCGCTACTGTGCCGAACTGCAGGTCGAGATCGACAAGAGCCACCTTCTGCGCCCGTTCCTGCGCGATCATCCAAGCCAGGCCCACGGCCGTCGTCGTGGTGCCGACGCCCCCGCGGGCGCCGATGCAAACGACGAGCTGTCCTAGCCGCTCGGCGGTCTTCTGCTGCGTCTGTTGCGGGCTGCTTTCCAGGACCGCGGCCAGAAGCTGATACCGGTTCACCGGCTTGACGAGATAGTCGCTCGCCCCGGCGCCCAGCAGATCGCGGAACAAGTGCACATCGTTGATTTCGCCGATGACGACGAGCTTCGAGCTTTTGCGGCAGGCGGTCGCCAGCGCGCTGACATCGGTCACCGCCGTGGGACTGTCGCCGACATCGACGATCAGCAGATCCGGCAGCGACATCGACGTGATCTCCTCGAGCGCGGCGGAAATGCCACCGTCGTAGATGACCGCGCCATCGATCCGCCGCTCCAGCGCCACCTGCTGCAGGGTATCGGCGGTCTGCGAGTCTGTAAGGAATGCGATCAGCTTCGGCGCCGCACTGGCGCCGGCCTGCCTCGTCGCCTGGCTCACGCTTGCATGCTTCATTTCTTGCCACCACCGCCGAACGAGCCGTCCAGCTCCTTGAGCGGCGTGATCTTGCCCTCCCGGTAGCGCTGAATGGCAAGGACCGAGGCTTCGCCGTCGGCGGCTCCCGGATCGCGCCCGCGCAGCAGGTCGGCAGGATTGGCGACCATGAGACCAAGGTTGGTCATGGTCGCGCAGCCGAAGTTGCTGGCGACCATGTTGTCGAAGGACTCGAAGACGCCGCGTTCCCAGGACGGGCATGGCGGCGTCGTAACCACATGGCGCATCACAACCAGCCGCATCTCGTCCTTGCCATCGACGCTCCCCTCGCCGACGAACGCGCCGGCGACCGCCAGGCCGGAGCGGGCCAGTTCGCGCATCACCGCGGCCCGGCGCCCGTCGAGCAGTGCCTCGTTCGCCAGCATCGATTCCGGCACCACGATAGTGACCTGGTCGCCGTAGCCGACAAGCTCACGCTGCAGGAAGCGGTTGAGGCGGCCGCTCTCCGCCGTATCCAGCCCGGACGCGCCAGGCGCGAAGGCCAGCCGGTGTTCCAGGCTGACGCGGCTTACGCGGAGCTGCTTCGGCGTCTCCACATCGAGGCGTTCCTGCGAGCAGGCGCCAAGTAGCAGAAGCGCGGCAGCAAGGGCGATATGGCGGCGAAGTGAGGTGAACATTCGCTACTCCAGGATGAAGCCGGCGGGTCCGACCAGGGTCTCGCCGTCCTTGCCGCGCGGCGCCTCCTCGCGCGGCGTGACCTGCTGGCGGAAGAATTGCCCCTTGAAGATCCGTTCGACATCGTTGGGCGCCACCAGCCCGTCCGTCGGCGCGGCCAGACGCTGCGCGGAGACAGGGCGGACGACATAAGGCGTGACGATGATGACCAGTTCGGTTTCGTTGCGGCGGAAACGGTCGGACTTGAACAGCGGACCTAGCACCGGCAGGTCGGCAAGCACCGGGGTCTTGTCCGCATCCTGGCGGGTATTGTTCTGCAACAGTCCGGCGATGGCGAAACTCTGCCCGGAGCCGAGTTCTACCGTCGTCTCCGCCTGCCGGGTCGACAGGGCAGGTATCGAGAGGCCATTCACCTGGATCGCGCCGACGGAGGTGAGTTCGCTGACTTCGGGTCGGACGCGGAGGTTGATACGATCGCGCGCCAGCAATGTCGGCGTGAAGGCGAGGCTGACGCCGAAGCGCTTGAACTCGATGGTCAGCGTGTTGTTCTCCTGCGCCACCGGCACCGGAAACTCGCCGCCGGCGAGGAAGCTTGCCGTCTCTCCGTTCAGCGCCGTCAGGTTGGGCTCCGCCAGCATGGTGATGATGCCCTCGTTGGCCAGCGCGTCGATGACGGTCGCGAGGTCGAAATTCTTGCCGCTGAAGGTGCCGATGATGCTGTTCGTCGTGCCTTGACCCACCCTGCTCGGATTGCGGGCGAGCAGCGCGCCGGCGGCGATCACCGGATTGCCGGTGGCGATGCCCAGCGCGAAGCTGCCGAAGGTGAGCAGCGCGTCGGTGTTGAAGCCGAGTTCCTTGAGCGTGGTGCGCGAGACTTCGGCAATCCGGACCCGAAGGTTCACCTGGTTGGGCGCCACCACCTGGATCTGGTTGATTACGCCGCCTTGCTCTGGCGCGAAGCGTTGGGCGAGGCGACGGACATCCTCGGCCTGCTGCGCGGCGGCAACGAAGCCGGAAAGGACGATGGCGCCGTCAATCGAGCTGACATCGACCTGAGCCTCCGGGATCAGCCGCGCGATGGCCCGCTGCAGGCCGGTCAGGTTGTGCGAGACGCTGATGCGGCTGGAGACGATGACACGGTCCTGCCGGTCGACCACATAGAGGACGGTCTCGCCCGCCTTCTTGCCATAGACATAGAGGATGCCAGGCGACTTGACCTGGACATCGGCCACTTCCGATTCGGCGACGAACACGGTTTCCGCCGGCTGGCGCAGGCGGATCACGGTGCCCTTGCCGACTTCGAGCGCGATCGCTTCGGAAGCGGCGGGAATGAGCGTGCCGCCGCCGATATCGCCGGTGACCGCACCCTGAGGCGTGCGCGCAGGGGGGCGCAGGTCGAGTGAAGCGGTCTCCATGCGCGGCAGGTTCACCGGGCGCTGCTCGACCGGGATGGCGGGGGGCAGCGGCGGCGCGGCTTCTGTCTTCCGGACCGAGGGCGTGGCCGGCGGTGCGGCCGGCGTAGCGGGTGGCGCGACCCGGGTCGGCGCGGCGGATGGCGTCGTTGGGGCCGGAGCGGGCGTCGCTGCGGGCGCGGGCGTCGCTGCGGGCGCTGGTGCGGGCGCGGGTGCAGGCGAGGCCGCCGGACCGCGCAGCACGGCCTGTGCCACCTCGACTTTCGCGGCGGACGCAACCATGGCCGGCGGCGGACCCTTCAGCAGCTCGTCGGGATCGAGACGGATGCCGCGGCGGACCACCGAACGACCGGGAATGAAGAGCGAGGGCGCCTCGGCGCCATTGACCGTGACGGTCAGACCCTCAGCATTGCCGGTGTCGAGCAGCAGATCGGCACGCGCCGGTACCTCGTAACGCTCGCCACTGGCGAGCGTGCGCGTGAACAGGACCGCGCCGGCCTCGTCGCGGACTCGTATCCACGCATCCTCGATTGCCGCAAGGACGATCCGTGGCGGATCCGTCCGGGCGGGTCGGCTGGATGACGCCACGTGCGCCGGAGGCGGCACCTCCGGCACGGCGCTCGCGGTCAGCGCGCTGTTCCGCTGCACGGGCTCCGGCAGCAGGTCGGGCTGTGCGGCGATTTCCGGATCGGCCAGGGCAAGCGCCGGCAACAGCAGCGCGGCCAGCAGCGCGGGAATGCGAATTGCGATCATTGCGTCACCGGCGCGGGCTTGACCGCCACATCGGCGGAACTGCCGCCGCCCTTGCCGCGGGAGCCGCGCAGCAGCGTCACGGTCTGCCGGTCATCGCCATCGCCCGCCCTGTTCCGTCCGGGCTTGGGCAGCAGCAGGCTCACGTCGCTGTCCAGGGTGACGCCGGACTGCTTTTCCACCTGCTCTTCGACGATCTCGTCGCGTGCCATCGCGCGCAGCATCAGCGAGAGCTTGCCCATCTCGACGACGACGGAAATCATCTCGCCTTGCTTCGGCGTGACCTCGAGCGTCGCGGTCCTTGCCACGACCGCCTCGCCGGCCTTGCCTTCCACCTTCTGGTCGATGGCCAGCACGCGGATATCGCGCAGCACGGTCTCGCTCGCGCGCCGGTCGTTGCCCGCGATCTCCTTGGGCAGGGTATGGGTCAGGATCAGATCGACATGGTCCCCCGGAAAGACGAAGCCCGAGATGCCCGATGTGGCGTTGACGGGAACCGAGATCGCGCGCTTGCCGGGGCTGAGCACGGCGGCGAGGAAGCCGGAATTGCCGGGCGTCACCACCTTGGCTTCCGTGACCGGCTCGCCGGCGGTGACCGAGTTGCGCACCACCGAGCCCACGAAATCCTCGAGCGGACGCGTGCCCTGCAGCACGTAGCCGGGAGCGAGCGTCGCATCCGGCCAGGCCTGCCAGCGCAGGTCTTCCGGCCGCACGAAACTGCCGATGGAGAGATCGGTCTTGGCGACCAGGACCTGGGTCGTGACCCTGGCCGGGGCCTGCGGCGCGGGGGCCGCCACGCTGACGCGCTGGGATTGCAGCCAGCCCCGCGTGAGCAGCGCCGCGCCGGCGGCGGTCATCAATGCAAGAAGCAGCAGAATTACACCGCGCAGCCTCATGTTTTCCAGCCTTGAAGGAGGTTCGCCACCTGCGGCAAACCTTATGCCGTCAATGGTTTAAGAAGGATGAACAGGCCGCCAACGGCGATGGCAACACCGTAGGGCATGACGAGTTTCTGGCGAGCCAGCCCGCCGTTCATCGCCTGCACGAAACTGCCGACCGGCGTCATCATCACCAGCGCGCAGGCGGCACCGGCGATCACCGTCACCAGCAGAAAGGGGAAGATGCCCTGCGGCCCCGCCCAGAGTGCGACGGCCGCCAGCAGCTTGACATCGCCCCCGCCCAGCAGACCGGCGGCAAAAAGACCGGCGCCGGCCGCGAAGACGGCGGCGCCGATCAGTACGGAGAACAGGATGAGCTTGAGATCGCCATGCAGCAGGAACTGCGCCGGAAAGAGCAGGGCTATCCCTAAGCTGGCGATGTTCGGAATACGCAGACTTGTCAGGTCAGAGATCGCCGCCCAGAGCAGCAGGGCGATGCAGGGCAACAGGAGCAGCTTCTGAAGCGTGATCTGCAACATACTGTTCTCACTCCTGTTGCCTTTCGATCGATCACGCGCTGGCGACGCTCGGGGCGGCGTTGCCGCCGCCCCTTGCGCGATGCGGCGTTACGGCGTGCCGCCCGTACCGGAGGTCACGGCAGCTTCCAGCGTGGTCGACACGAAGGTGAAGATGCCGTCGAGCGAGTCGCCCATGGCGCCCAGGGCACCGATGGCGGCGACGGAAACGAGCGCGGCAATGAGACCGTATTCGATGGCGGTCGCGCCGGACTCGTCCTTAAGCAGCTTGCTGATCATCTTGAACATGGTTCGCCTCTCCCGAAGGCTGTTTGCGACGAGGGTGAGGCTACCGGGCATTTCTTAACGACGCGTGAATCCGGCTTGAGAAAAATGCTGTTTTACTTTCCTATTATAATAAAATGAATCATCACTCGGATATTATCTGACTTTATCTATGTATATGATGAATGCCTTTATATTTATTATTGGTATTGTTATTTATCTATCGCTTCGCTTTGTGCTATATTTACACATTACAAGAAAAGAAGCCTTCTTTTCATTTGCATAAATTTTGTGAAGTATTAGATCGAAATTCGAGGCATTTTCCGCCGATCGGGAAAACCATGCCGGAACAGAAGGTTGCGGGTAGCGCAACCGGGCCCTCGCCGCTTAATCTTGCAAAGGAGACGGGGGACGTCAGACATGCGATGTGCGCTTGGCATATCGGCGGCGGTGGTCATTGCCTTGCTCGCGCTGCCCGGGCCGGGACTTGCGCGGACGGTTTTCTGCCTCGACGAACCGCGTGAGGTCGTGAGCGAGACCGCGGCCGATGAGTGCGAGGGCCGGATCGTCGATGCGGCGGAGGCGGACAGGATCAGGGAAAGGCGGACCGAGCGCATCCGCCGCGCACTCCGCCAGCCGGTCGACAGCACCTTTGCCGGCATGCGGCTCGCCGGCGTCGGCACGGGCTTCTACGTGTCGGAAGCGGCGCATATTCTCACCAACCACCATGTGATCGACGAATGCCGCGGCATCGGCGTCACCACCGCGACGGAGCGTTTCACCAGCGCCGCGCGCGTGGTGGCAACCGACGAGGGCGACGACCTGGCGCTGCTGCAGGTCGCCACCCCGCCGCCCGGTCTCGCCGCGATCCATGTGCGCCCCGACTGGCAGCCGGGCGATCATGTCACCATCGTCGGCTATCCGGTCCAGGGCCTGGCCTCGCTCGCCCCGGTCGGCGTCGAGGGGCAAATCCTGCGCTCGACGCTGCCCGGCGCCGGCGGACGGCTGGCGATCAATGCCTCGATCCGGCGCGGCACGTCCGGCGGACCGGTCCTCGACGAGAACGGCCTCGTGGTCGGCGTCGTCTTTGCGCGGATCGACACGGTGCGCGTCTATGCGGAAACGCGGCGCGTCGTGCCGGACGTCGCCATCGCTGTCGATCACGACACGATGGTGGGCTTCCTGGAGCGTCACAATGTCCGCTTCCGGCCGGGCCATGCAGGGTCCGGCAACCGGCCAACGGACATTCTCGATCATGCGCGCCGCTTCATGGCGCGCGTGCAGTGCTACAAGTAGATCAGCTTCCCACCGGCACCGTCGTGCGACTGGCGATCGGCAATGGCCCGATCGGCAGAAAGGGCATCAGGAAGCTGAAATCGGTGCTGGCCTGGATGGTGATGAAGTTCATGCCGCCGGAGCTGCTTGCCTGAACGTCGATGACCGGCGCCGTGCCTGTGCTCGGTGCCTTCGCCAGCACCTTTCCCGCGATGGTTTCGGCGCTGGCGGAGCTGTTGGCGATGGCGAACCGGCCGGCTTCCTCGACGGCGAAGCGCAACCCGTTCTGGATCCAGTGATAGCGTCCGAACTCCACGACGCCGAGCAGGAGCGAGATGAAGAGCGGCGCGACCAGCGAGAACTCGACCGCCGCATTGCCCCGCTCGCACGCGAAAAGACGCATGGTCCTCACCGCACCCGCACCACGGCCTCGCCGACGATTTCGTCGGGCATCACCAGGTGGCCATAGGGCAGGATCGGCGCGAAGGGCTGGCTGACCCGGACCCTGACATATTCGCGGATGACGCCGCTGCAGGTGCCATCGCAGGCGACGGCCGCGCCGTTCGGGCATTCGCAGAAGTTCGTCGTCGTAACCGTCACCGCGTCCTGCTTGAGGTCGGTCGATGCGAGGACGACGGCGCTCACGCCCTCGAGGTCGGTCGGGCGCGCCACCGCGTACTCCGCCCCAGCCCGCGCGGCCGAGCGCAGCCCCAGCATGTCATGCACGCCGGCTCCGAAATCGACCAGGCCGATCAGCAGCGTGACCAGTATCGGCACCGCAAAGGCGAACTCGACCAGCACGTTGCCGCCTGTATCTCCGGGAAGGCCGCGCAGGGAACCGGACACGGAATCGGCCTCCTATTCCACGAGACGCACGCCGGTGATCTGGATCGGCGTCACGCCCATCTCCTCGCAGGAGCTGTTGTCGATCTTGGAATTGCCGGTGAAGGTGATCCGGCGCGCCACCACCTCGGTGCAGGTCGGGGCAGTGGTGGAATTGTCGCCCGCCCACTCCACTTCCTGCCCCGACATGTAGACGGCGCCGGTCAGCCGCATGGTCGCGCCGCCATTGAATTTGGCGGTCTTGTTGCTCGGCGCGCGCTCGTCCTGATAGACGACCAGGCCCGGATGGGCATAGGACGGATCGGAAGGCGCCTTGAGCTCGACATGGGCGCCGCCATTGATCGTCACGGTGCCGATCTGGCTGGTGGCGCCGGAGCTGGTCAGCACGATTGTGACGCCCGAGCCCGGCGTGCTGCAGTTGCAGGTCACCACCGCCTGGGCGCTGACGTTGAAATCGCCGCGATCGATGACGTAGGTGCCGGGATTGAGGGCGACGGTTGCCTGCGATCCGATCGAGATGCCGCCACAATAGGTCCCGGGCGACATGGTGACATTGCCGGACCCGACATAATAGTTGTTGTGCGCGCAGGTACCGGTCGGGCCGACCGTCTTGTCCGCATAGGGATTGTCCAGCGCCCAGGCATTGACCATCGGCGCGCTCGCGAGGTTCATCTGCGCCGATCCGCTTTTCGTGTAGTTGCCGACCATCCACAGCGAATTCGCAGCGAGCTGCGAGGAGCCGGACAGGGCGATGGCGCTCTGGCTGTTGGAATTGGCGGCCAGCACGCAACCGGTCATGTCGACGAAGGGATTGCCCTTGTTGCCGATGGCCGACGAGGCGGTGAGATCGAGCGCCAGCACGCAGGCCCTGCCGATAGTCTGCACCTGGGCCACGGCGCGCGCCGCGACGTTGACATTCCCGCCGACGAAGAGGGCGGCAAAGAGCGGCTGGTGCGAACGCTGGACGATGACTTCCACTGCCGAACCGCTGCCGGCATAGGCGCCCTGGCTCGGCGGATGATGTATCGTCACCACGGCATCCGAACCGTTGACATAGCCGTTCTTGGTGACCGCCTGGGTGACGGCGGTCTGCACGCCGGCCGAGTTGCCGCGCCAGCGCTCCAGCGCGCCGGCGAATGCACCCGCATCAGCGGCCGTCTGCGCCTGCCGCTTGTCGAGATACCAGACTCCCGCTTCGACGCCGAGGCCGGCCATGCCGATGATGATCGGCGCCGCCGCCGCCACCGTCACCGCCACGCCGCCATCGCCTGCCCTGGCCAGGCGATGCCAGAACGCTTTCAACATGATTGTCTCCTGGCACCTGTTTCGCCCGATCCGGGAATATCCTGCCTGCCGCATTAATTTCCGTTTAAGGAATGATCGAGTTTTGCCAACGAATTCCGGGGATTTTCCATCTATCGGCACCGGCGTGTGAGCGCGGTCATCGGCCGCTCGCAAGATCGCCGGCAAAGCCTTATAACTCCGTGAATTTCAATCGGTGGCAGAGGGACCGGACGCGGTCTCCTTCGGGGGAGGATTGATGAACGGCGCAGAGAGTCTGGTTCGCACGATGGTCGATGGCGGCGTCGATGTCTGCTTCACCAATCCCGGAACCTCGGAAATGCATTTCGTCGCCGCCCTGGACAAGGTCGAAGGCATGCGCTGCGTCCTCTGCCTGTTCGAGGGCGTGGCGACGGGCGCCGCCGACGGCTACGCGCGAATGGCGGACCGGCCGGGTTCGACCCTGCTCCATCTCGGGCCCGGCCTCGCCAACGGCCTTGCCAACCTGCACAATGCCCGGCGGGCCATGTCGCCGGTCGTCAATATCGTGGGCGAGCACGCGACCTATCATCGCAAACATGACGCGCCGCTGACCTCGGATATCGAGGCGCTTGCCCGTCCGATGTCCCACTGGGTGCGAACGGCGACGGAAGCGGGCAGCGTGGGCCAGGATGGCGCGGATGCCATCGCCGCGGCCAGCCGCGCGCCGGGACAGATCGCCACCCTGATCCTGCCGGCGGACACGGCCTGGAACGAGGGTGGATCGCGTGGGCGCATCGCCGCCATCGAACCGCGCCCGCCGGTCGCGCGGGCCGCGATAGACGCATCGCTGCGCGCGCTGCGATCGGGCGAGCCGACCTTGCTGCTGCTCACCGGCGTGGCCCTGCGCGCCCATGGCCTCTCGCTCGCCGCGCGGATCGCCGAAAAGACCGGCGCGCGCATCATGGCCCAGTATGCCAACGGCCGTATCCAACGGGGCGCCGGCCGGGTTTCGGTCGAGCGGGTTCCCTATCCCGTCGATCAGGCGGTCAAGGTCCTGCAGGACTTCCGCCGCATGATCCTGGTGGGCGCAAAGGCGCCGGTCGCCTTCTTCGCCTATCCCGGCAAGCCCAGCCTGCTCGCCCATCCGGACTGCCGGATCGAGACGCTTGCCACCGCCGACGAGGACATCATCGGCGCGCTGGAATGGCTGGCCGACGAAGTGGGGGCGGCGAAATCACTCGCGGCGCCGCCCGCCAGGCGCCCGGACCTTCCCGCCGACGGACCCATCGTGGCCGAGGCCATCGCCGCCACCCTCGGCGCGCTGATGCCCGAGGATGCCATCATCTGCGACGAGTCGGTCACGACCGGCCGCGGCTTCTTCCCGCTGACGCGCGGCGCGGCACCGCATGACTGGCTGCAGCTCACAGGCGGCTCGATCGGACTCGGCATGCCGCTGGCGACCGGCGCCGCCGTCGCCTGCCCGGAACGCAAGGTCATCAACCTCGAAGGCGACGGCAGCGGCATGTACACGCTGCAGGCGCTCTGGACCCAGGCGCGCGAACAACTCGATGTCCTGACCATCGTCTGGTCGAACCGCTCCTACGCCATCCTCAAGGGCGAGCTGATGAATGTCGGGGCCGAGAATCCGGGCCGGAAGGCCCTGGACATGCTCAGTCTCGGCAATCCGGATCTGGACTGGGTGAGCATGGCGCGCGGCATGGGCGTGCCCGGACAGAGAGTCGATTCGATGGCCGGCTTCATCAAGGCTTTCCGCGCCGGCCTCGCCGCGCGCGGCCCCTATCTCATCGAGGCGGTTCTGTAGACCCGAAAACCACGGACCGAAGAACCACAGACCGAAAAACCATCGGCCGCGCCGTTCGTGGCGGCGCGGCCGAAAGCTGCGGTCAACTCGGTCGATTCTGATTGCGCCGGGGCGCACCCCGGCGATGCCAGAGGCTCAGATCGACTCCTTCAGGTCCTTCGCGGGGCGGAAGGCAATCTTCTTGCTCGCCTTGATCTTGATCGGCTCGCCCGTCGCCGGGTTGCGGCCCATGCGGGCCGGACGCTTGCGAACCTGGAAGATGCCAAGGCCCGCGATGCGGATCTTGTCGCCCTTCTTCAGGTGCTTGCCAAGCAGGGCGACCATGTCATCGAGCACGCCATTCGCCGTCTTCTTCGGCATGTCATGCTTCTTCGCGATCGCCTCGCCCATGTGCTTCAGGGTCACGACAGTCTGTTTTGGCGCCGGCATTTTGATCCTCCAAAGCCTTATTGCGCGTATGTTCGGTTCCGAAGACCGTGACCTGCTTCTACAGCGATTCGCAGGAGGTGAATACCGAAGTTATGGGCAGTTCCGATAAATGAAGGCCCGCGAATCGCCTGTTTTCAGGCATTCGCGGGCTCTCGCAAATCTCGCGACAAAGTGATGCCGAGCGAATCCGTCAGAATCGCAGCGGGAAGACGAAGCTGATGCTCGGCGTGGCCGGGTAGTAATAGTAACGCGGCGGCGGTGCATAATAGACCACCGGCGGCGGCGCATAGTGATAGTGATGCCGCGGCACCACGACCACGCGCGGCTCAGGCCTGTGCCTGTAGTGGTGGTAATGCTGCTTGTAGGCCGGGCCATGCCCATAGCCGTAACCTTGCTTCCAGCGACGATCGCCGGCCTCCGCCGCCGTCACCGCGCCGAGCGCGACCATCGCCGCCACTCCCGCAACAATTCCGGCGCCAATGCGCCCAAGTCTGCCTGCCATGCTGGGTCTCCCTGAAAGTACCCCTGCGCATCCCGTTTCAATGTCGGATCGAATTGCGGCGGAACTGTGGTTTGGCGCAGGTTTCAGCCGCTATGGGCATCGCTAGGGGAAAGCCGGATTCTTTTCGTTTCCTCAAGAACATGGCCCGCGCCCGGAAAGCGTTGACCGAGTGGATTGGGTCCGCGAGACTGCCATTTTCGGCCGGCCGGGGCGGGGGCACATATGGACGTGGCGGAATACCTGTCGCATGACGCGGTGGGCCTGGCCCGGCTGGTGCAGCGCCGCGAGATCAAGCCACTGGAACTTCTCGACGCCGCGCTGGTGCGGATCGGGCAATGCAATGGGCCGCTCAATGCCGTCGTGGCGATGCGGGAGGATGCGGCGCGGGCGGAGGCGGCCGTGCTCTCCCGGGACCGGCCGCTCGCCGGCGTTCCGTTCCTGCTCAAGGACTTCCTTGCCCTGCTCGCCGGCTTTCCCACCACCAATGGCGCCGGTTTCCTGCGCCACTTCGTGCCGCAGTCCGACAGTCTCCTGGTGGAACGATACCGGCGGGCCGGACTTGTCATTCTGGGCAAGACCAACACGCCGGAAATGGCGATCTCCGCCTCGACTGAACCCCGCCTTTTTGGCCCCACGCGCAATCCCTGGGACACGGCACGCTCCGCCGGCGGATCGAGCGGCGGGTCGGCTGCCGCCGTCGCGGCCGGCATGGTGCCGGCCGCCCATGCCACCGATGGCGGCGGCTCCATTCGCATTCCGGCCGCCGCCTGCGGGCTGGTGGGGCTCAAACCGACGCGCGGGCGCATCAGCATGGCGCCGCTGCTCGGCGAAAGCCTGGCCGGCGCCGCCGCCGAACATGTGGTAAGTCGCTCCGTGCGCGACACGGCCGCCTTGCTCGACATCGCGCTTGGCGCGGTGCATGGCGATCCTTATGCCGCGGCGCCACCGCCACGGCCTTATCTTGAGGAGCTGCAGCTGCCCGCCGGCCGGCTGCGGATCGCGGTCAGCGCCGAGCCGCCCTACCCCTGCAAGCTGGACCAGGAGTGCCGCAAGGGGCTGGAGGATACGGCGCGACTGCTGGAAGATCTCGGGCACATCGTCGAAGAGGCGACCCCGCCCACGGAACCGGAGGCGCTGGACACGGCCTTCCTGGTGGCGATGAGCGTCAACATAGCGAGCACCATCGAACTGCGCGCGGGCGGCCGCCCCCATGGCGCCAGCGACTTCGAGCCGGTGACCTGGGCCATGATCGAGCGCGGGCGGAAATTCTCCGGCATCGACTATCTTCGGGCGGTCCAGACTTTCCACCGGCTCGGGCGCCTCGCCGCGCCGTTCTTTGCCCGCCACGACCTGCTTCTGACCCCGACCCTGGCGACGCTGCCACCCCCGCTCGGTCACCTGGACACGGAAATGACCGACCTCGACGCCTTCCTGTCCCGGCTCTTCTCCTTCGCGCCTTATACCCGACTGTGGAACGTCACCGGGCAGCCGGCGATCTCACTGCCCCTCGCCTGGACCGGGGCCGGCTTGCCGATCGGAATGCAGTTCGTCGCCCGCACCGGCGAGGAGGCGACACTGCTCAGGCTGGCGGCCGAACTCGAACGGGCAAGACCCTGGAAGGCGCGCTACGAAAGTCTGCTCAGGCCCGCTGGAACAGCGAGATGACGCGCCGGCTCACCGCCGGTATCGACCAGAGGATCGAAAGCAGCGTGATCGCCGCGATAATCGCCGAGATTGGCCGCGTGAAGAACGGCGTGACATCGCCTGCCGACAGATTGAGCCCGCGCAACAGGTTCTTGTCGAGCAGTTCGCCGAGCACAAGGCCGAGGATCAGCGGCGCCATGGGAAACTTCAGTTCGCGCAGCACGAAACCGACAAAACCAAAGGCGAGCATCACATAGATGTCGAAGACGCGGCTGGTGATGGCGAAGGCGCCGACCGTGCAGAGTACGAACACCACCGGCATCAGCCGCTCGCGCGGCACTAGAAGAATCCATAACAGCGGCTTGACCAAAGTCAGGCCGAAGAACAGCTTGGTCATGTCGGCGATGATCAGCATCGCCACGATCTGGTAGAGAAATTCCGGCGTATTGACCATCAGCAGCGGCCCCGGGTTGAGGCCATGGATCAACATCGCGGCGAGCAGCACTGCCGCCGGGGCCGAACCTGGAACCGCAAGCGTCAGCACCGGGATGATGGCGCCGGGCACGCACGCGCTTTCGCCCGTTTCGGCCGCCATCAGTCCCTCGACCGAGCCCTTGCCGTACTTCTCCCTTTCCTTGCTGGCGCGCCGCGCCGCTGCATAGGAGGTCCAGGCGGCAGTGTCCTCGCCAAGGCCCGGCATGATGCCAATGAAGGTGCCGATGGCACCCGAGCGCAGGATCGTCCGCCAATAGCGCACGATGTCGCCGAGGCGCGGGATCACCGAATCGACCTTGCTGGAGACCACCTTGAAGGCGGGGCCCCGCATCACCTGCAGGACCTCCGCGACGCCGAAGGCGCCGACCAGCGCCGGGAGCAGGCCGATGCCGCCTTCGAGATCCTTTATGCCGAAGGAAAAACGGGGGAAGTTGTGGTTCGTCTCCTGCCCGATCGCGGCAACGAACAGGCCGAGGAAACCGGCAATATAGCCCTTGAGGGGATCGCCGCCGGACAGCGTTCCGGCAATCACGATGCCGAAGACTGCAACCCAGAAGAACTCGTAGGAGCCGAAGGAAAGCGACAGCTCGCCAAGCACCGGCGTGAACAGCGCAACACACATGGTGCCGAACAACGTGCCGAGCCACGATCCGGTGGTCGATATGCCCATCGCCCGGCCCGCCAGCCCCTGCCGGGCCAGCGGAAAGCCGTCGAGCGTCGAGCAGGCGGAAGCGGGCGTGCCGGGAATATTGAGCAGGATCGCGCTCCGGCTGCCGCCATAGATGGCGCCCACATAGATGCAGATCAGGACCAGGATGGCCGAGTTCGGTGCCATGGTGTAGGTCAGCGTCGTCATCAGCGCGACGCCCATCGTCGCGGTGAGACCCGGCATGGCCCCGATGATGATGCCGAGCAGCGTCGCCCAGAAGACGTTGAACAGGATCATGGGCGAAGCGAAACTCGCGAACGCCGCGCCGAGCATCTGCAGATTGTCGAAGACGTTCACCGGCGGACCTCAGGGCAGGCGGACAAAGAACACCTCCTGAAAGACATAGGTGACGAGCAGGCCGGCGATCATTCCTTGCAGAACCGCCGTCCCGACCGGCCTGACCCGTGCGCTTGCGCCAAGACCAGGCTGCCATTCGAAGATGACGATGAACGACGTGACGAACAGCGCCACGGCAAGCCAGAAGGGCACCAGGCCGATCAACCCGACCGCAAAGACAAGGCAGAGGACGACCGCGATCCCGAGGCGCAAAAGCCCCGCCCGATCGCCCGCCCCGGAAGCCGTGCCGGCGCCCCTATCGCCGCGCAGCGCACCGCGCCAGATCGAGCGCGCGGCAAGGACGAGCGCGAGCAGCGTCAGGACCGAGCCATAAAAGCCTGGAACTATACCCGGCGCGAGAAACAGGCTGGCGCCCTTGTCCGTGAAAGTCGGCATGCCTGCCGATAGGACGATCACGCCGATTGAGAAGGCGAGGAGCACGGCAGCCGTGAGCAGGTCGGCCCGCGGAGATGGGGCGCGTTCACCCGCCGGTGCGGGATGGTCGGACATGGGCGATGCAGCGATGGTGCAAATGAAGCGCCGCCGACCCCAGGGCCGGCGGCGCTCCGGTCAAGCCAGCGTCACAGACGCGGAATTCCGACTGTATCCGGCGAAAGTTTCGCCTTGCCGGCGTCGAAATATAGCCACGCGGTCTGCCGCACCATCTTGAAGGCTTCGTTATGGGCGGTCTGCCCATGGATCGGCGCGAACAGGGCGCTGCGCGAAGCTGCATACTTCTGCAATGCCTCCGATTTCGCGATCTTGTTCTGCCAGACCATTTCCATCGTCTTGATTACGTTGTCCGGCGTGCCTTTCGGCGCCCAGATGCCGAAGTAATTGACCGGCGCGGGCATGTTCGGCAGCCATTTGGTAATCGGAGGGATCTCGCCATGACCCTCGAGCGAAATCGGCTTGTCGCTGAGAATTGCGAGGGGACGCAGGCGCTTGCCCTTGATCATCTCGCTCATCTCGACGAGAAGCTGCGAGACGACCGGCACTTCTCCCGATACGGCCGCGATCACCGCCGGATTGCCGCCATCATAGGTGACGTGGCGATACTTGATCGGCGTGTTGGCGCGGATCGATTCCATCAGGTTATGGCCGGCGGAGGACAGGCCCGCGGTCGAAACCGAGATGTTCTCGCCGTTTTTCTTCCACGCCTCCAGCAGCTCGCCGAAATCCTTGTAGGGCGCATTGGGATTGACCGCGATGGCTGAGACGTTGGCGACCGCGAAGAAGAGATTCCAGTCCTTGAGTTCCGTCTCCAGCATGCCAAGCACCTTGTAGGTGCCCACATCGGCGGCCGCGCCGGCAGCCCATGTATAGCCGTCACGAGCCGCCTCGAGGGCATTCTTGGTGCCGATCGAACCGGACGCGCCCGGCTGATTGACGACAACGAACTTCTGCTTGAGTTCCGCTTCCAGCTCGGCCGCGACGATGCGTGCCATCTGGTCGGTCGACCCGCCGGCGGCCCATGGCACGATGATGGTCACGGGACGCTCCGGCTTCCAGGTGTAGTTCTGCGCCTCCGCCGTCGCGCCGAAGGCGCCGACGATGGCGGCCGAAACCAGGCCGATGATCCGCTTCATTACCGTCTCCCCCGTAAATCATTGAGTTGTAACGATCTGGTTACTAATCTTCTGCGCCAGTGGCAGAGGAAGTCAAGAACAAGCGCGTCCTGCAGATCGGCTATGGGGCCTTTGGCGAGGTCCATGCCGAGGCTTGGGCGCGCGCCGGGCTCGCCGCCGGGTGTCTGCTCATCGCCGACACCGACGGGCGGGCGCTGGCGCGCGCGCAGGCACGGTTTCCCGGTGTGCATGTGACGACCGACGGCGAGGCGGCAATGGGGGATGTGGACTGCATCGACATCCTGACGCCGACCGACAGCCATTACCGGCTGGCCTGCGCCGCCATCGCCGTCGGCCGCGACGTCTTCATCGAAAAGCCGATGACCGTCCATGCCTGGGAGGCACTCGATCTCGCCCGCCGCGCGCGCGAGGCGCGGATCGTCCTGCAAGGCGGCCTCTATTACCGCCAGCATCCGAAAGCCCTGGCCCTGAAAGCTGCGATTGCCGCCGGCAGGTTCGGCGCGCTGCGCCTGCTCACCGGCAGGTTTGCCGGCATCAAACGCGCGCGCAACGATTCCGGCGCGTTGCACAACGACGCCGTTCACTTCATCGATCTCTTCAACTGGCTGACCGGGGAACGGCCGCGGCTGGTCTTCGCCCTCACGCGCGATCATTTCGGGCGCGGCCATGACGACCTTGCGATCCTGCAACTCGTATACCCGCGCGGCACGATCGCGTCCATCGAGACCGGCTATATTCAACCGGGCCGCTGGCCGGATGCGGTGGTGCCCGGCGCCGTGACGATGAAGGAAATCGCGGTCTCCGGCGAACTGGCCATTGCCGAGATCGACTTCGCTGCGGAAGTGTCCAGCCTGCGGCGCGGCGGGCACCGCCAGCAGGATGGATCGTGGCGTCCCGCTTATGGCGAACCCGAGCCCATCGCCGCCCCGTCGGCGAGCGCTCCCGAGGTGCTGGCCGGCCATTTCCGGACCTTCCTCGACCATGTCGCCTCCCGCGAGGAACCCGAATGCTCGATCATCGATTGCGGCTATGTGCCCGCCCGCATCATCGAAGCCGCGATCCAGTCCGCCCGCACCGGACAGGCAATAGGGCTGGACTGGTCATAGGAAAGGAAGGCCATGCAGATCGCGTTATGCAACGAAGTGATCGCCGGAATGGAGTTCGGCCGGCAGTGCGAGTTCGCCGCCATCCTCGGCTATGACGGACTGGAAGTCGCGCCCTTCACGCTCGGCGAGGAACCGCACCTGCTGCCCGCCGCCCGCCGCGCGGAGGTGCGCCGCGCCGCTGCCGATGCCGGTATCGCCATCTCCGGCCTGCACTGGCTCCTGGTCAAGCCCACCGGACTGTCCATCACCGCCGCCGATCCCGCGCAGCGGGCGCGCACCCTCGATGTCATGCGCCGTCATGTCGATCTCTGCGCCGAGCTTGGCGGGCGCGTTCTCGTGCATGGCTCTCCGGCCCAGCGCCGCCTTCCCGAGGGCGAGGGCCGCGCGGAAGCGCAAAAGCGCGGTACCGATGCTTTCGCGGCCATCGCGGAGAACGCCGAGAAGGCCGGCGTCACCTATTGCATCGAGGCGCTCGCGCCGCCGGAAGCGAACTTCATCACCAGCATTGCCGAGGCCGCGGAGATTGTGCGCGCGATCGGCAGCCCTGCGGTGCGCACCATGCTCGATTGCAGTGCGGCGGGAAAGGCAGAGCGCGAGTCGATTCCCGAACTTCTGCGCCGTTGGCTGCCGACCGGTCTCCTCGCCCACATCCAGGTCAACGACCGCAACCGGCGCGGCCCGGGCCAGGGCGAGGAGCGTTTCGCGCCGATCTTTTCCACCCTCCGCGAACTTGGCTACGATCGCTGCGTCGCGGTCGAGCCCTTCGACTATCAGCCGGACGGCCCCGCAACCGCGGCGCGTGCCATTGGCTACATTCGCGGCATACTGGAGAGCCTGTCATGACTCATGCCCCGCAGGTGAAGCTGATCGAGGTTCGCCGCTACGAATGGCCGTTCCGGCTGCGCATGCCGTTCCGCTTCGGCGCGGTGACGCATACCCACGGCCGACAGGCAGTGGTGCGCGCCCTGATCCGTCTCGAGGACGGACGGGAAGGCTGGGGCGTGGCCGCCGAATCGCTCGCCGCGAAATGGTTCGAGAAGGACCCGGCCTACAGCGACGAGGACAATTTCCGCCAGCTCCGCCATGCACTGGAACTGACCGAGGCGGGTTATCTCGCCACTTCGCCCAGGACGGCTTTCGCGCTCTATGCCGACAATTACGCCGATCTGATCGCGGCGGGGAGGAAAGCGCGGCTGAGCCCGCTGGTCACCGGTTTCGGTCCCGCGCTGATCGACCGGGCCATCCTCGATGCGCTTTGCCGTTTGCACGGCATATCGTTCTACCGGGCGATGCAGGGGAACTTGACCGGCATGGCGCCGCACCCGGCCATCGCCGATCTCGGCGCATTCGATTTTGGCGCATTCCTGGCGGCACGACAGCCGGCAGCAAGCGTGCATGCCCGCCATACCGTTGGTCTGGTCGATCCGATCGTTGCCGCGGACCAGTCGCAGGGCGGGCGCGTCAACGACGGACTGCCCGAGACACTGGAGGAAGTGGTCGCCGCGTACGGGCACCGCTACTTCAAGCTCAAGGTCGGTGGCAACGTCAGGGAGGATATCGAACGCCTGTCGCGCATCGCATCGGTCCTCGACCGGATCGCCGAGCCCTACTTCGCCTCCCTCGATGGCAACGAGCAATACCAGGACGCGGCGGGCGTCCTGGAGCTTTGGCGAAGGATGCAGGAGACGGCGGCGCTCGCCCGCCTCAATCGCTCGATCATCTTCATCGAACAGCCGATCAAACGGGCTGCCGCGCTCGATGCGGATATCGGCGGCCTGTCCAGCGAAAAACCCGTGATCGTCGACGAGTCCGACGGCGAACTGGATATCTTCCCGCGCGCCCGCGCCCTTGGCTACCGGGGCATCTCGAGCAAGGCCTGCAAGGGCTTCTACAAGTCGTTCGTGAACCTGGCCCGCTGCGAGACCTGGAACCAGGAAGCGGGCGGGGCGCGATACTTCCTCTCGGCGGAGGACCTGACGACCCTGGCCGGAACCTGCGTGCAGCAGGACCTAGCCCTGATCAACCTGCTTGGCCTCGGGCATGTCGAGAGGAACGGCCATCACTTCGTCGATGGCTTCGCCGGCCGCCCGCCGGCCGAGGCCGCGCGCTTCCTCGCCGCCCATCCCGATCTGTACCGGTCGAGCCCCGGCGGCCCCCGGCTGCGCATCCAGGATGGCCGGATCGCCCTGGCCTCGCTCGACTGTGTCGGCCTGGGCGCGCATGTGGAGCCCGATTACGGGCAGATGGAGACGATGCCGCCATCGCAATGGCCGCCCACCGGCTGAGGCTCAAACCGAAACCGCGTGACGCTCGATGCAGACGCGCAGCACCTCGTCGGCATCGCGCCGCCACCAGTTGGCAGCGGACATGATCTCG
This sequence comes from Alphaproteobacteria bacterium, assembly GCA_026126215.1. GTDB lineage: Bacteria > Pseudomonadota > Alphaproteobacteria > Ferrovibrionales > Ferrovibrionaceae > JAHCJQ01. Next base: position 91,280 of record JAHCJQ010000003.1, on the reverse strand, counting down.
ACTTCGCAATGGCCCTCGTATCCGGCCGCCTCGACATTGGCGCGGATTGCGGGTATGTCGATCACCCCGTCGCCCATCATGCCGCGATCGAGCAGCAAGTCTCGCGTCGGCACCAGCCAGTCGCAGACGTGGAAGGCGAGGATCCGCCGGCCCGCGCGCGCGATCTGCCGGGCAAGATCGGGATCCCACCAGACATGATAGACGTCGACGGCGACACCGACCCCCTCGCCCAGCTCGTCGCACAGGTCCAGCGCCTGGCCCAGCGTGTTGATGCAGGCGCGATCGGCCGCATACATGGGGTGAAGCGGCTCGATGGCGAGCGGCATCTGGCTGCGGCGCGCATGGTCGAGGATCGCCATCATCCCGTCGCGGACCTGGGCGCGGGCGTCCGATATATCCTTCGAGCCAGGTGGCAGCCCGCCCACCACCAGGACGAGGCATCGCGCGCCGATGGCGGCGGCCTCGTCGATGGCGCGCAGATTGTCCTCGATCGCGCGCCGCCGCGCGGCCTGATCGCTACCGGGAAAGAGACCGCCCCGGCAGAGGCCGGTCACGCTCAGCCCGGCCGAGCGGATCAGCCGCGCGGCGCGCTCGACGCCACATTCGGCGAGCTTGTCCCGCCAGGGCGCGATGCCGGTGATGCCATGCCGCCGGCAGCCCTCGATCGCCTGCTCGAGCGACCATTGCTCGCGGACGGTAATGGTGTTGAGCGAGAGCGGCCCCGGCCTGCCCATGATTCAGTTCACGATCCCGCGCTGCGCCATGACGAGCCGCATGCGGCTCGCCGCGCGCTCCGGGTCGGCGAGAAGGCCCGCAGCGTCGGCGAGGCGGAACAGCTCCGCGAGATGCAGGGTGGAGCGGGCGCTTTCCTGGCCGCCGACCATGGTGAAATGATCCTGATGGCCGTTCAGGTAGGCCATGAAGACCACGCCCGTCTTGTAGAAGCGCGTCGGCGACCTGAAGATGTGGCGCGATAGCGGCACGGTCGGCCCCAGAATGTCATGGAAAGTCGAAAGATCGTTGCGGCGCAGGCAGCCGAGCGCCGCCGCCGCCGCCGGCGCGATGGCGTCGAAGATGCCGAGCAGCGCGTCGGAGTGTCCCTCTCCGTCGCCCGCGATCAGTTCCGCGTAGTTGAAATCGTCGCCCGTATACATGCGCTGGCCCTTGGGCATGCGCCGGCGCATGGCGATTTCCTTGTCCTTGTCCAGTAGCGAGATCTTGATGCCGTCGATCTTCGCCGCGTTCGCCGCCAATACATCCAGGCACACATCCATCGCCTTCATGTGATCGGCATGCCCCCAGTAGCCGGCCAGCGCCGGATCGAACATCTCGCCCAGCCAGTGGATGATCACCGGCTGGCGAACCTGCTCCAGCACCCGCTCGTAGACCCTGACATAATCGTCGGGCCCGCGCGCGCAGGCGGCGAGCGCGCGGGATGCCATCAGGATGATGCGCCCGCCCAGCTTCTCGACGGCGGCGCACTGCTCCTCGTAGGCACGGATCACGGCGTCGACGGTGACGCCGGGCCCTGGCTGGAGGTGATCGGTCCCCGCGCCGCAGGCCACGATGGCGCCCGGCACGTCCCGCGCGGCATCGAGGGAGCGACCGATCAGCTCGAGCGAGTTCTGCCAGTCCAGTCCCATGCCGCGCTGTGCGGTATCCATCGCCTCCGCGACGCCGAGGCCAAGCGACCAGAGATGGCGGCGGAAGGCGATGGTGCGGTCCCAGTCGATGGCGGGTTCGATCCAGGGATCGTGTTCGGCCAGCGGGTCGGCGACCACATGCGCGGCGGCGAAGGCGATGCGGTTGAAGGGTGGCTCCGCCCTTGGCCAGTCGCGCGGCGGGCGCGTCGTGTAGCTCTCGATGCGGCGGCCGGTGGTCGGCAGGTTGAGCGTCGCCATGGTTCAGACCTTCAGCGGTTCGATGTCGATCCAGCGCCGCTCGGCCCAGCTCTTCAGACCGGCCTCGGCAAGTTGCACGCCCTTGGCGCCTGCGGTCAGGTCCCAGGGGAATGGCGTCTTGTCGTAGAGATGCCGGATGAACAGTTCCCACTGCGCGCGGAAGCCATTGCCATGGACGCTCGTGTCCGGGACCTCGTCCCATGTGCGATAGAAGTCGATCGGCTGCGGCTCGTCCGGATTCCAGACCGGCTTGGGCGTGTTGACGCGCGCCTGGGTCCAGCATCTGGTCAGACCCGCCACTGCCGAGCCATGCGTGCCATCCACATGGAAGGTCACGAGATCGTCGCGACGCACCCGCGTGCACCAAGACGAGTTGATATGCGCGATGACCCCACCCTCGAGCTGGAAGGTCGCATAGGCGGCATCGTCGGCATCGGCCTTGTAGGACTTGCCGTTCTCGTCCCAACGCTTCGGGATATGCACCGCGCCAAGGCAGGAGACGCTCCTGACCTCGCCGAAGAGGTTGTCCAGGACATAGCGCCAGTGGCAGAGCATGTCGAGAATGATGCCGCCGCCTTCCTTGAGCCTGTAGTTCCAGCTTGGCCGCTGCGCGGGCTGCAGGTCGCCCTCGAAGACCCAATAGCCGAACTCGCCCCGGACGGAGAGGATGCGGCCGAAGAACCCGGAATCGATGACCATCTTGAGCTTGCGCAGGCCCGGCAGGAACAGCTTGTCCTGGACCACGCCGTGGCGGATGCCGGCCTTGTGCGCGGCGCGCGCCACCGTCAGCGCATCCTTCAGGTTGTCGGCGGTCGGTTTCTCGCAATAGATGTCCTTGCCGGCGGCGATGGCCTTCATGAGAAGCCCGGCACGCATCTGCGTGGTCGCCGCATCGAAGAAAAGCGTATCCGCCCTATTGGCCATGGCCTTGTCGAGATCCGTGGTCCATCGCTCGACGCCATGCGCGCGCGCCAGAGCCGCCAGCTTGTCCTCGTTGCGCCCGACCAGGATCGGATCGGGCATCACGCGCCGGCCGTTGCGCAACCTTACGCCGCCATCGGCGCGAATGGCGGCGATCGAGCGGATCAGGTGCTGGTTCATTCCCATGCGCCCCGTCACGCCATTCATGATGATGCCTAGTCTTTCCGTCCTGGCCATTGTGGTTCCTCGATGATGTGCGGATGCCGGCGAGATCAGCCAAGCCAGCGCGGCAGGTTTTCGGCGACGAAACCGTCGTCGGAGAGTTCCGGGAAGCGGGCATAAACCTGGTCGATCAGTTCGCGCTGGCCGGGGCTCAGGCCCTCCTTCGGGTCGAGGCACCAGATACCTTCAAGCAGGCCCTGCCGGCGCAGCACCTCGTGGCATCCGGCGATGCAGCCGTGGAAGCCGTTGGCGACATCGAAGAAGGCGGCGTTGCATTCGGTGACCTTCGCGTCCATGGCGAGCAGGGCAGCGTCGACCCGATCCTCGGCCACCGCCGCATGGATGCGCCGCAGCAGCTCGACCGCCCCGCGCGTCCAGACGCTCCAGTGCCCGAGCAGTCCGCCGCGGATCCGTACCATCACGTCCTCGCCCTTGTGGCGGATGGCGAAGGGTATGGCCAGGTCGAGAACGATGTGATCGTCGTTGCCGGTATAGAGGCTGATCCGCTCGAGCGCGCCCGCCTCCACCACGCCACGCAGCACGTCGAGCGTGCGATAGCGGTTGAATGGCGCCATCTTGATCGCCACCACGTTCTCGATCTCGGCGAACCGGCGCCAGAACGAGACCGGCAGGTGTATGCCGCCCACCGCCGGCTGCAGATAGAAGCCGACCAGCGGCAGCTCCTCCGCGACCTGGCGGCAGTGCGCGATGATCTCGTCCTCGTCCGCCCCCTTCATCGCCGCCAGGCTGAGCAGCCCCGCCTGGTAGCCGAGACCGCGCGCGATACCCGCCTCGCGCACCGCCTGCGCCGTGCCGCCGGCAAGTCCGGCGATCATCACCAGCGGCCGCCGGGCCCATCCGGTCGCCTCCTCCATGGCAAGGCGCAGCACCGGCTCGTACAGGCCGACATCGCGGATGGCGAACTGGGTCGAATGCACGCCGACCGCGAGCCCGCCGGACCCGGCATCGAGATAGTAGCGGCTCAGCGCGCGCTGACGGCGCTCATCGAGCCTGCGCCGCGCGTCGAGTGCCAGCGGATGGGCCGGCAGCACGGCGCCGCGCCGCAGGATGTCCAGGCTTTCCTTCGGCCAGTCGGTCCAGCGCAGTCCCAAGTCATCCCCCGTCAAGTAACTGAATGGTTACCTTGCCGCCTGATGGACGAACTGTCAACCGCACGGCGGTCAGGGCCGCAGATAGCCCAGCACCACCTCGACGATATGCGCCTGGCGTTCGCGGCGCGCCTTCGGCCGCGCCAGGTCGCGGCGGAAGATGGTCGAGAGCGTGTGCGTGTTCGACAGGAAGAAATAGCCGAGCGCGGCGATGGTGATGTAGAGCTGCATCGGGTCGACGCCGGGCCGAAAGACGCCCTGCGCCACGCCGCGCGCCAGCACCTCGTCGATCATGGCAAGCAACGGCGAATGCAGGGCCGGCACCTTCTTCGAGCGGCGCAGATGACGGGCCTGGTGCAAATTCTCATTGTTCAGCAGCGAGATCAGTTCCGGGTGCGCCATCGAAAAGCGGAAGTTGAACTCGACAAGGCGCCGCATGCCCTCGACGGGATCGAGATCGGTCACGTGCAGGAGGCGCTCCTCGGTACGCATCGCCTCGTAGACATTCTCCAGCGCCACCAGCCAGAGATCCTGCTTGTTGCCGAAATACTGATAGATCATGCGCTTGTTTGCGCCGGCACGAGCCGCAATAGCATCCACCCGGGCCCCGGCAAGTCCCTTGTCGGCGAACTCGGCCACCGCCGCCTCCAGGATGCGGCGGCGCGTATCGGCCGGCCGCCGGGATCGGACCGGCCTAGCCAAGTTCCGGCCCCGCCACCGCGACCAGCATCCCGGGCTGGTCGAAGCCCCGGTCGCGGCCGCGCACCATGCGGGTGAACGGCCGCTCGCGCGCGCCACCCAGCCTCTCCAGACGTTCCGCAAGTCCGCCATGGCGGTCCAGCAGGTCGACATAGGCGGCATCCGCCGTGCCGAGGCGGCCGAGTGCTGCAAGCAGCAGCGCGCCACCGTCTTCATCCCTTTCGGACACTACCGGCCCAACCTGCGGAATGTTCACGCCGTCGCGGCCGAGGGCAAAGCCGCATATCCGCCCTTCGCGCTCGGACACGAGGGCGATGGTCGGCATCCTGCCCGCGAGATGCCGCAGCAGATCGAACCGGTCAGCCCCGAAGGCCCGCAGATCCAGCTTCGCCATGGCTGGCCAGTCCGCCTCGCGCAGCGCGCGCACTTCCGTCCCGGCCTGAGGCAAGGCTGCGGCGCGCAGCGGAACCTTCCAGCGGCTGAACCCCCAGGTGTCGCGGAAGCCGATCTGGCGATAGACCTCCCGGCCGGCCGGCGTGGCATCGAGCAGCGCCGTCCGGCCAGTCTGCTCCACATCGGCCACGACCTGTTCCATGAGTTGGGTCGCCAGGCCCCGGCGGCGCCAGTCCGGATCGACAAGAACCATGCTGACCCAGGCGCAGTCCGGCCCATAGGGCAGCGAGAGCGCGGTCGCGACGACGAGCCCCTCCTCCGACTCGATGGCCCGACCCTGGCCGTGGCGCAGCATCTCGCGCCAGTCCGCCAGGTTCTGATTCCAGCCTACCAGGCGGGACAGGCGAAGGCCGGCCTCGGCGTCCCCTGGCCCGATCGCTCGCGCGGCGCGATGCTGCATCAGAAGACGCCGTCCCGCACGTCGTAGTGGGTCTCCTTGCCCAGGCTGTCGCCGCCGCCCTCCACCCAGGCACCGACCCAGTCGATCATGCGGTGCAGCGGCACGCGCGGATAGCCGAAGATCGCCAGCGATCTCGCCGTATTGACCAGCCAGCAGGATTCCGCCTCCACGCCAGTGAATTCCGGTTTACGGCCGAAACGCCGGCCGAAGGCCTGCGCCAGCCAGCGGATGCTCACTGTTTCCGGTCCGCTGACATTGAAGGCGACATGCGGCGCCGCCGCGCGCGCCAGCGCCCGCAGGGCCATCGAATTCGCGTCGCCCTGCCAGATGACATTGACATGCCCGGTCGAGATGTCGATCGGCTGTCCTGCAAAGACCTTGCTCGCCACGTCATGCAGCACGCCATAGCGCATGTCGATGGCATAGTTGAGACGGATGGCCGCCCCCTTCGTGCCATGCTTGCGGCAGCCATACTGGAACATCCGTTCCCTGCCGACGCAGGAATTGGCGTAGTCGCCGGCCGGCGGCACGATCGGCGTGTCCTCCGTGGCGCCACCCGAGAGAACCGGGACATAGGGATAGACGCAGCCGGTCGAGAAATAGACCATGCGTGACCGGCCATAGCGCTCGGCCACCAGTGCGGGCGCATAGCTGTTCATGGCCCAGGTGAGATCCTCGGCGCCCTGCGAGCCGAACTTGCGCCCTGCCATGTAGATCACGTTCGGCGCATCCGGCAATGCCGCCAGTGCGGCCGGGTCGAGGAGATCGGCGGAGATGCACTCGATGCCCTGCGCCGTCAGCCGCTCCCGCACGCCGGCCTCGCTGAAGCGGGCCACGCCGATGACCCGACGCGAGGGCGCGGCCCGCTTCGCCATGCGGGCCAGCGTCGGACCCATCTTGCCGGCGACACCAAGAATGATCAGGTCTCCCGGTGCCTTCTCGAGATCGGCGACCAGTTCTGGGCCGGGCTCGGTCATGACATCTTCCAGATGCTCGATGTCGCGGAATTTTTCAGGCAGCTCGCTCGATGTCACTTCCACCCCCTTCGATGCCCGGGGCCGGCCACGGATCGCACCCGTCGCCGCCCGAGGCCGCGTAGACTATTTCACCCGACCTCGTGATTACAAGGCAGCCGCGCCCGAAAACAGCGAATTGGCGCGGCGGCGCGCGCCGATGATTGCGGCGGATTGCGCCCTGCCGGGGGAGAGGTCATTATGTTCGCACTGCCGCAACCCCTCGCGTCCGCCCGACCTACAGATGAACCGCAGGCGCCCGATGGCGCGTTCGCCAAGATGAGCCTCTGGCTGGTCGCCATGGCCGGACTGGGCTTCCTTGCGCTCGGCACCGCAGTGGCCTACGCGGTCGGCGCCGCGTCGGTGCTGGCCTTCATCGCCAGTGACAACATGCGATACCTGGCGATCATTCCGCAGCGCATCTTCAGCCAGATCGACGTGTTCGCGCTGATGGCCATGCCGCTCTTTATCCTGGCTGGCGAGATCATGAACCGCGGCGGCATTACCCGCGCCCTGATCGAATTCTCGATGGCGCTGCTCGGCCGGCTCAAGGGCGGGCTGGGTCACGTCAATATCCTGGCGAGCGTATTCTTCGCCGGAATCTCCGGCTCCGCCGTCGCCGATTCCGCCGCGCTCGGTTCGACCCTGGTGCCGGCCATGCGCGACAAGGGATATGGCGCCACCTACGCTGCCGCAATCACCGCGGCCTCTTCCGTCATCGGTCCGATCATTCCGCCCTCCATCGTGATGATCTTCTATGGCGCCATCATGCAGACATCGGTCGCGGCCCTGTTCGTAGGTGGCATCCTCCCGGGCCTCGCGCTGGCGGCGGCGCTGTTCGCCATGAATGCCTACTTCGCGCACCGGCACGATCATCCAGGGGGCCGGAGCGGGGAAATCCCGCCACTTTCGCGTTCCTTCCTGCACGCCCTGCCCTCGCTCTCGCTGCCCGTCATCATCCTTGGCGGCATCGTCTTCGGCGTCGTCACGCCGACCGAGGCGGCGGCGCTTGCCGTGCTCGCCGCGCTGCTGGTCGGCCTGCATTATGGCGGCCTGACGCGGCGTGGCCTCGTGCAGGGACTCGAACGCACGGCCGCGCTCACCGGATCGGTCTTCATCATCCTGGGCGCCGTTGCCTGCTTCGGATGGCTGGCCGGACACGAGCAGCTTCCGCAACGCCTCGCTGGCTTCGTGACCGAACTCGGCCTCGGCCAGGTCGAGTATCTGCTCATCGTCAACCTGATCTTCCTGCTGGCCGGCATGATGCTCGACGTGCCGGTGGCGCTGGCACTCCTCGTCCCGCTGCTCGGTCCGCCGGCCATCACGCTCGGCACGGACCCGGTGCATCTCGGGATCGTTCTCTGTCTCAACCTGACCATCGGCCTGATCACGCCGCCACTCGGCGGCTGCCTGCTCGTCGTCTCGGCCGTCACCCGCGTCGAATACTGGACCCTTGCCCGCGCGATCCTGCCCTTCGCACTTGGTGAGATCCTGGTTCTGCTTGCCATCGTACTGGTGCCCGATATCAGCCTGTTCCTGCCGCGCCTCTTTGGACTTGTTCAATAGGGAGAAAACCGACATGTCGAAACATCCCGGCCGTATTCTTACCGCCACCGCCGGCCTGATATTGTTCGCGCTGTCCGCGACGGCGCAGGAAATCAAGATTGGACTCGATTCCCCGCCGGACCGTCAGCGCTCCGGCTCCTATGTCTTCGCCTCCACGCTGGCGGAGCATCTGCGCGCCGCTGGCATGCAGGTCAAGGAAATGCCGGTCAACTCCATCGGCGGCGAAGCAGAACGGCTGGATCAGACGACGCAGGGCCTGCTCGAGGTCAACATGGCCGATCTGGCCCGCGCCGCCCAGCTCAACCGCATCGCCTTCGGCTTCAGCGCGCCCTACCTGTTCGATTCACTCGCACATCTCGATCGCGCGACCGAGCAGGCGGATCTGCTGGGCAAGCTCAATGCCGGCACCACGACAAAGGGTGCCCGGATCGTGGCGCTGGTTCCGGTTGGCGGCGGAACGGGAATATTCAACACGAAGAAACCGATCACCCGGCCGGAGGACATGGCCGATCTCCGCATCCGGGCGCTCGACGAGAACCAGCTCCGCCTGTTCCGGGCCTGGGGGACCAACGGCGTGATCATTACCATGCCCGAGGTGGCGAATGCGCTCCAGACCGGGATCGCGCATGGCTATCTCAATCCTCCGTTCGTGCCTTTCATCTTCGGCCATGCGGACATCCTGAAGCACTACACCGAGGCCAATGTCTCGCAGGCGCTGCGCGTCGCCATGGTCTCGGAGGACTGGTATCGCGGACTGAAGCCGGACCAGCGCCGCGTCTTCGACGAAGGCGTGCGGAAAGCGTCTGCAGCGAACCGGGAATGGGTGAAAACCAGCGACCAGCAGGCGCTCGAGCAGCTCCGCAAGGCGGGCATTCAGATCACCAGCCTGAGTGCCGAAGGCCGCGCCAGATTCAAGGAACTCTCAAAATCGGTCTACACCGCCATTCTCTCGCAGCAGGAGATCCAGATCTTCATCGACGCGGCGGAGAAATCCCGCTGACGAAAATGACCCGTATCCTGATCCGGACGAGCGAGACGCTGGACGACGCAGCGCGTCTGGCCGCCTCGCTCTTCCTCGGGCTTATGGTCATGCTGATCGGCATTCAGGTGATCGCCCGCTACATCTTTGCCGATCCGCCCGCCTGGACCGAGGAAGGCGCGCGGTACGCAATGGTCTGGGCAGGGCTGCTTGGGGCGACCATCGCCTTCCGCGCGGCAAGCGACCCGGTGCTGGTCAGGCCCGCCATCGTGACCGAGGGTCGCCTGCGCTTCGCGGGACTTGCGGGGCGGAGCCTGGCCGTCGTGCTGTTCCTGGCGCCGATCCTTTATTTCTGCATCTTCGGTCCCGGCCTCGATCCGGGACGGGGTTTCCTCGCCCGCTCCGCCGCGCGCCAGGCGGAAAGTCTCGGCGTGTCCATGGTGTGGTTCACCGCCGCCCTGCCGCTTTCCATCGCCATCATCCTCATCCATGTCCTTGCCAGCCTGGCGCGCCGCGGCGCACCGGCGCCACAGAAAGATGAAAACCATGAAACTTGAGACCTTCCGCCGGCGTTTCCCGGTCCGGCGCCTGCGCATCGACGGGCTGGCCTGGAACATCATAGCGGCAGGCCCACGTGGCGCGAAATCGAAGATAGCCCCCGTGCTGCTGATGCTGCCCGGGACCCTCGGCACGGCGGAAATCTTCTGGAACCAGATCGTCGCACTGCGCCGGGATGTCCGGGTCATCTCCGTTTCATATCCGCAGGTAACGGAGATCACGCGGCTCGCCGACGGTCTCGTCAGGCTCCTGGACCGGCTCGGCGTCGAGAGGGCCTATATCGTCGGCTCCTCCCTCGGCGGTTATCTGGCGCAGATTTTCGCGGCCCGTCATCCTTCCCGCGTTCACAAGATCCTGATCGGCAACTCGCTCTCCAATCCTTCCGGACCACATCCTTCCGGCCAGAGCGCGGCCGACCTCGCCAGGCTGCCTGGCAAATTTCATCGCCAGATGATCCTCGGTTCCGTGGAAAGCTGGCCCGAACCGGAACCCGTCTTCCGGCGCCTGCACGCCATCCTGCGTGAGAGTGGCACGCGACTGCTCAGCGCCCGCGCGCTGAAAGCGCGCGTACTGGTGCTGCGCGCCGGACCGGAGGTTCCAAAACTTCCGCTATCACGCGGGCAGGTGGAGATCATCGATTGCGAGGACGATCCCCTGATCCCGCCATCGACGCAGAAGGACGTACGGCGCCGCTACCCCGGAGCCCGGCATCATCGATTCAGGATCGGCGGCCACTATCCCTACATCGTCCGCGCGGACGCCTATACGGCGGTGCTGCGCAAGAGCATGGGCCTCGCCCGGTAGGCAAGATCACCCCCCGGCACCGCGCCGCCCGCCGTCGGCAGGCTCACCCGTTCGGCTGCCAGAACGGCGCCGGAACCATCAGGCTGTTCTCCATCGATTGCAGCAGGGCGGTGCCGCGTTCGAGATAGACCGGCCATTGCGGATCCTCGTTCATCGCCTGGCGGCGTCGCGCCCGCTCCTCGACGCTCGGATAGGCCCAGATGTGCAGCACCTGGTTCAGCGGGCCTATGTCGCTGACAAAATAGCCCACGTTATGGCCGAGATGCTTCTGCTGCACCGGCAGGCCGTTCTCCGCATAGGCCTTGAGGAAATCCGCGGTCGCGCCATGCTTCACGGTATAAGTGCGAACATCGAGGATTCCGATCGGGCCCGGCTTGCTGTTCTGTATCGGGAAGAAAGGCGCCGGCTTCATGATCTTGTTTTCCTGAAGCATAGCCCGGCCGCGCGCTTCGGCGAGATAGGCGATCCAGTCCGGATCGGCCGCCATGGCAGCCCGCCGCCTCTCGCGATCGGCAATGTCGTCATATTGCCAGACATGCAACACCCGGTTGAGAACGCCAACTTCCGCCACGAACCAGCCGAGGCATTTTCCGAGATGCTTCTTCTGCACCGGATAGCCGCTCCGGCCGTAGCCGGAGACCATTGCCGGGAGCTGCCCGGGATGCATCGTGTAGGTCCGCACATCGACGATCATTTCTTCCGTCCTCTGCCTGTTTTGCCTTGGCCATTCACTCCGCCGTCATCCCGCCATCCACCACGAACGATGCGCCCGTCACATAGGCAGCGTCGTCGGATGTGAGGAATGCAACCACCGACGCGATCTCCGAAGGCTCGGCAAAACGACCCATCGGAACCGGATCGAGCCATGCCCTGCGGCGGGCCACCGGATCGGGCGCCTGTTCGATTGCTGTCCGCATCATGCCGGTCATCGTCGGTCCGGGGTGAATGGCATTGCAGCGTATGGCGTAACCCTTGCGCGCACAATGACTGGCGACCGACTTCGTCAGTTGCAGTACGGCGGCCTTGCTTGCGCCATAGGCGCAAAGATCCGCCGAGGCATCGAAAGCGGCACAGGATGAGACATTGACGATCGCGCCGCCCCGATCACGCATCATGCCAATCGCGTGGCGGCAGCCAAGAAACACTCCGTCCGCATTCACCGCGAACACGAGCTTCCAGTCCTTGAGCCGCGCGGTCTCCGGATCTCCCGGAATTCCAAGGCCGGCATTGTTGACGAGGATGTCGAGGCGGCCGGCTTCCCCGGCCACGGCGGACATCACGCGGGACCATTCCTCCTCATCGGCGACGTTCTGGCGCAATGCAATGGCACCGGGCCCGATCTCGCGCGCGCAGTCGCGGGCCGCCTCCTCCTTTATGTCGGTGACGACGAGACGCGCGCCTTCGCGCGCCAGTCGCAGGGCGGTGGCCCGTCCGATGCCCGATCCGGCGCCGGTGACCAACGCGACACGGTCGCGCAGACCTGCCATCTCGCTTCACCTCCCGATCTCCTGCCGACGATGACGGATCAATGTCCGTCATGTATAAACGAAAAACAAGGCCGCACGCGAACGGCCACGGGGAAACGCAATGTTGGATGCAGGACAGGGCGTGGCGCGGTGGCGCTTCGGACAGGCATGCGCGGGCTGATGATGGACACGCCGCTCCTCGTGAGCGCGATGATCGAGCATGCGGCGAGCGTTCATGGCGACATGGAAATCGTGGCGCGCACCATCGAGGGTGGACTGCATCGCTACAGCTACGCGGAGGCGGCTCTTCGCTGCCGCAGGCTGGCACAGGCGCTCCTGCGCCTCGGCGTTCAGCCCGGAGATCGCGTGGCATCGCTTGCATGGAACACGCATCATCATTTCGAGCTGTTCTACGGCGTCTCCGGGTTCGGCGCGGTCCTGCATACCATTAATCCACGCCTGTTCGAGGAACAGCTTGTCTACATCGTCAACCATGCCGAGGATTCATGGATCTGCATCGATGGCGGCACCATCGCCATCGCTGAGCGTCTGGCGCCGCGCTGCCCGGCGGTAAAGGGCTGGATCTACATGAGCTGCGGCGAGAGACTCCAAGAATCCACGCTGAAGAACCTGCTGCACTATGAAGCACTGATCGCAGCCGAGAGCGGCGATTATGCCTGGCCGGAATTCGACGAAAGGACGGCATCGACCATCTGCTACACCTCCGGCACGACCGGACATCCGAAAGGTGTCGTATATTCCCATCGCTCGGCGACGCTGAGTTCGCTTATCGTCAGCATGGCCGACATGATCGGCGGCTACCAGGAGGGCGCCATTGAAAGCGCGATGGCCATCGCGCCCATGTTCCATGGCAATGCCTGGCAGATGCCCTACACCGCTCCGATGAACGGGCACCGGCTTGTCCTGCCCGGCCGCGCCTACGAACCGGAGATGCTGCTCGATCTGCTGCAGGCGGAACGGGTGACGATCGCCACGGGCGTTCCCACCGTGTGGCTCATGCTAACCGACCTCATGGATCAGCGCGGATGGCGTTTCGAACATCTGCGCGCCGTGCTGATGAGCGGATCGAAGCCGCCGCTCGCGCTCGCGGAGAGGCTGGAGCGCGATCATGGCGTGCGGATCGCGCAGTGCTGGGGCATGACCGAGGCGCTTGGCGCGGCCAAGGGCACGCTCAAGCCTGGCCTCGCCGACCGGCCGATCGAGGAGAGAATGCGCTATCGCATGCTCCAGGGACGGCTTGGCTTCGGCACGCAGGCGAGGATCGTCGACGATGCGGGCCGGGAACTGCCGCGCGATGGCATCGCCTTCGGGCACCTCCTGGTTCGAGGCCCGATCATCGCGGCCGGATACTTCAGGCAGGAAGCCTCGCAGGATGGCTGGCTGCATACCGGAGACATCGCGCGAATCCACCCGGATGGCTACCTGGAACTGGTCGACCGTTCGAAGGACGTGATCAAGTCCGGCGGGGAATGGATCAGTTCGGTCGAGTTGGAGAACGCCGCCATGGGACATCCGGCGATCAGGCATGCGGCAGTCATCGGCATCGCCCATCCCAAATGGCAGGAACGCCCGCTGCTGATCGCCGTACGCAGGCCTGGCGCCGAAATCGATGGGCCGACGCTTCTGTCGTTTCTTGCCGGCAAGGTCGCGCGATGGTGGCTTCCGGACGATGTGGTCTTCATCGAGGAGATGCCGATGACCGCCACGGGCAAGCTGCACAAGCTGCGCCTTCGCGAACAGTTCAGGGATTATCGGCCGGCCACGGATGCCGAACGGAAGCCGGCCTGAGAAGGAGTTTTCGCAACGCGGCCCGTTTGGCCGCATCGCAGCCGCCGAGGCGGCCGTCCAGGGGAGGAACGAGCATGATGAAAGCGTTCAGTACGATTTCCCGTCGCGCAATGCTAACGGCAGCGGCGGTCCTGTTGGCATCGACGGCACTTCCGACACAAGCGTCGGCGCAGGAGGAATGGCGGGTCACCTCGGCTGCCCAGCCGGGTCTGCTGCGCGACCACCATGTTCGCGTGACCGAAGCGATCGCCCGCAACAGCGGCGGCGCCCTGAAGACGGAGTTCCAGTTCGTCCCCAGCGAACAGGACGCCCTGCAGCAGGTCGTGCGCGGGCGCCTGCAGGTCGGCATCCTGTCGACGATCGCCCTGGCTTCGGTTATCCCCGAGGCGGCGGTGTTCGTCACGCCCTATCTCTGGGCCAGCCCGGCCGAGGCGGACTGGGTAATCGACAATCACGCGCGAGCCCCGCTTGCAGCTCTGGCGGACGCCAAGGGACTGGTTCTGATCGGCCTGACAGAGACGGGCTGGACCGATGTGGTGGGGAAGTCGCCATTCCTGGCCCCGGCGGAGGTCAAGGGTCGCAAGATCCGTGTCTCGCCCGCGCCGGCCTCGCAGTTCTTCTGGTCGAGCCTCGGCGCCAACGGCGTTCAGCTACCGCTTGGCGAACTCTTCCCCGGGCTGGAGCAGGGACTGGTCGAGGGCGCGGACCTGCCTTTCGTTTACTATATCACCACGCCCGCTGCGAAGAGCGCGCCGCACTACACGCTGACGCGCCATACGCACATCTTCAACGGGGTAGTCGCCAACAAGGCAGCCTGGGAGAAGCTCACGGCCGCACAGCAGGAGGCCATCATGAAGGGCATGCCTGCCTATCCCGAGTTGAGAAAGGAAGTGCGTGATGCCGAGCAGCCCCTGATGGCGAAGTTCGAAAGCGAAGGCGGCAAGGTCCATCGCCTGACCGACGCACAGCGCAAGGCCTGGTACGATATCGTGGCACCAGGCCAGCGCGCCTACGTGGAAAAGATGGGTCCTGGCGCCGTGCAGCTTTTCGAGACGCTGCAAAAGGGTCGCAAGGCCTACTCCGAGCGCCGTCAGTGAGTCAAGCGGCAGGCGGCGGACCCGAACGCGTCAGGGTCCGCCGCCTCCTTGACCTTTTTCTGCGCATCGAAACGGCGGCTGCCGTTTTCGCCATGCTGTCCGTCGCCGTGGCACTCGGCGCTGATCTGATCGGCCGGGAACTGTTCGGCAGCGGGATATTCGGTGCGCAGCGGGTCGCCGTCTACGCCACGATCGTCGCCGGACTTCTGGGCTTTGCCCTCGCCACCGCACGCAACATGCACCTGCGCGTGAAGGCGCTCGAGAGGCTGGCACCGGCCGCATGGAACGGGCCGCTGGAGAGAATCGGCAGCGCCGTCTCGGCCGCAATCTGCCTCGGACTTGCCTGGTACGCTTTTCTCTTCGTGCGCGAAACCTTTTTTGTCGGCGAACGATCGGTGACGCTGCAGATCGCCATCTGGCCAATCCAGGCGGTGCTCCCCTATGCGTTCGCTTCGGCGGCATTGCGGCACGCCGCCTTCGCGATCTGGCCGCACCTCAAGCCCAGTACGGCCGGACCGGAATGACTACGCTCATTCTCGTGGCGCTCGTCGTCATCCTGCTTCTGCTTCGCCAGAGCATTCTTCTCGTGCTGGCGGTGGGCACCGCCTACACGCATCTGTTCCTGTCGAACAGCAAGATCGTCTTCATGATGCAGGATGTCTGGGCAGCGATCGACAAGGAAATCCTGCTCGCCGTCCCCATGTTCATACTCGCCGGGGCCGTGATGACGCGAGGCAGCATCGCCGCCCGCCTTATCCGGCTCGTATCGGCGCTGACCGCGCCCATACCGGGCGGGCTGGGCGTCGCCGCGATCCTCTCCTGCACGGTCTTCGCGGCGATCTCCGGCTCATCGATCGTGACCATGCTCGCCATCAGCACGATCATGTATCCTGCATTGCTTGCCGCCGGATACGACCGCCGGTTTTCGATCGGAATGCTGTGCGCGGGGGGCACGCTCGGCATCATCATTCCGCCGTCGATACCCATGATTCTCTACGGGATCATGACGGAAGTCTCGATCACCCGCCTCTTCCTCGCCGGCATCCTGCCCGGACTTTTGCTCGCGAGCATGCTCTCCGCCTATGCAATCGGCATGAACTACAACCGGGAACGGAGCCGCTGGAACGTGCACGAGATTCTGGCCTCGGCAAAAGAGGGCGTTCTCGCCCTCTTCCTGCCGGTCCTGCTGCTTGGTGGGATCTATTCCGGACATTTCACGCCAACCGAATCCGCGGCCATCGCGCTGATCTATGCGCTGCAGGTGGAGGGTCTCGTCTACAGGGAGCTTTCGCTCCGTGACTTTCATGCCATCGTCGCCGAGACGGCGGCGCTTCTCGGCATGCTGCTGCCGCTTCTTGCCCTCGCGACCAGCCTGAACGTCATCATGGATTACGAGCGGGTGCCGCAGGCGCTGGTGGCCCTGATGCAAGGCTTCATCGACAGCCGCTTCACCTTTCTCCTCGCCAGCAACATCCTTCTCATCGTGGCCGGCTGTTTCATGGAAGTCGGGTCGGCCATCGTCATCCTCGGTCCGCTGCTCGCACCGATCGCCGCCAGCTACGGCGTCGATCCGGTGCATTTCGGCATCATCATGACGGTCAACCTCGAGATCGGCTACATCACACCGCCGGTCGGCCTCAACCTGTTCGTCGCCATGGTGGCCTTCAAGGAATCGTTTGGCGCCATCTGCCGTTCCGTTGTCCCTTTCATACTGATCATGTTGGCCGGCCTGGTCGTGATCTGTGCCTTTCCCGGATTGTCCCTCTGGCTGGGCGGATGAGCGGGAACTTGATGGGGGAATTCCGGCCCGTTCTGGGGTAGAATTCCTCCATGTCGACGACACAGGCCGCCAGGGCCGCGCTGGGGGCGCGGCAGGAGGACAAGGAGAGGCTGCTCCGGCGCAGCGTGATCTTCCGCGACATCGCCCCCGACCTGTTGCGCCGCGTAGCGGAGGTGAGCCAGATCCGGCCGCTTCGCAAGGGCGCGGTGCTGTTCCACCAGGGCGACGAGGGGGACGCGCTGTTCGGTGTCATGGAGGGCGTCGTCCGCATCTACATCTCCGGACGCGGCGGACGCCAGCTCATCCTCGCCTTCATGGAGCCGGGCGACATATTCGGCGAGATCGCGCTGCTCGACGGCCTGCCCCGGACCGCCAGCGCCGATGCGGCCGAGGACTCGCGACTGCTGGTCATCGAGAGAACGCAGTTCCGTGCCCTGCTCGAGCAGGAGCCGCGTCTCAGCCTGCACATCATCGAACTGCTCTGCGAGAGGCTGCGCTCCAACACCGATCGTCTTGGCGAGTATGCCTTTCTCGATCTCAGGAGCCGGCTTGCCAAGAAGTTGCACGAACTGGCCGTGGCCTATGGCGAGCAGCAGGAGGACGGCGTTCGCATCGCGCTACACCTGTCGCAGACCGATCTCGCGCAGACCCTCGGCGTGACGCGCGAGTCGATCAACAAGCAGATCAAGGCCTGGACGCGTGAGAAGGTCCTGTTGCACAAGAGCGGCCATGTGGTGGTGACGGACATGGAACGCCTCAAGGCGCACTTTGCCTTCGCCGACGAGGATACGCCGGACGGCGAGAGATGAGACCCAACACCCGCTAGCTCTGGCGCAGGATCCAGACGTCCAGACGGCCGCTTCGGCCGCGGATCGGTTGCGCCGGCAGGCGCTCGAAGCCTTCCAGTAAATCCTCCCGTCCCGCCTCCCGCACGGCGCCGATGACTGCGGCCGAGGCGACCACGCTGGCGCCCAGGATGCGCGTCAGCGCCTCCAGCCGGCTCGCCACATTCACCGTATCGCCGGCCGCGGTCAGGTGCTGCTGCTCGCGGCCGCCGAGCCGGGCGATGACGACGGGCCCGAAATGCACGCCTATTCCGATGCGGACCGGATCCTTGCCCTGCCGTTCCAGCTCGCCGCTGTAGTCCCGGATATCCGTGACCAGGCGCAGGGCGCAGGCGATGGCGCGCGCAGGGTCGTCCGGCGCGGTCCGGGGAACGCCGAATATGACCATGGCGCCGTCGCCGGTGAACTGTTCGAGAAAGCCGCCATGGGCGAGCACCGCCTGCTCGATCCGGCCGTGAAAATCCCGCAGGAAGGTCACCATCTCGTCGGCCGGCATCGTCTCCATGCGACCGGTGAACCCGGCCATATCGACAAAGAGGATCGCGGCGTCCTGGCGGGACTCCGCCAGCCGCTGCCCTTCGTTCGCGAGCAGATCGGCGATCAGCGGCGAGTGGTAGCGCGACAGGTTGCGCCGCTCCCGCTCGATCCGCCGCCGCAGGCGGCGCTCCGCTACCGACCGCCGCGCGCCCACCAGGGCGGCATTGGCGAGCAGGGAGAGTGTAGGAAAGGTCATGTTGATCCACATGGTCCATTCGGTGAAAGCGAGCTGGACCAGGAAAAACCAGACCGAGGCAAGGCCAAGAATCGCGGCAAGCGCGCCGAGAGGCGATGGCAGGCGGCCGAGGATCGCGGCACCCAGCCCCAGCAGGATGATCGCCAGGAGGCCGAGTAGGACCGGCTCTCCCGCGCTCCGCAGCGCGGTACCTGCAATCAGGTTGTGCGCGGCCGTCGCCAGCACCTCGACGCCGGCCAGCGCGCCGCTGAACGGCGTCGCGAAACTGTCGCCCACGCCGAGCGCGATGGCGCCCAGCATCACCGCCTTGCCGGCAAAAGCATCGGCGGGAAACCGGCTCTGGAGGACATCGATCAGTGAATAGGTCGGCACCGTTCCGGGCGGGCCAAGATAGTTGACCGGCAGGCGGGAGAGAAGGTCGATGGCGAAGCGCGCCTCGCCCAGCCTGAGCTGGTTGCCAAGGACCAGAACGAGTTGGTCCTCGGCCAGGCCGCGGTGAAGCCGCGCCAGTTCCAGCGGCAGCGCCCGGACGTAGTGTTCGCCGAGCTTTATTGCCAGGTTGATGTGCCGCAGCCCGCCATCATCTTCCAGCAGCACGTTCACATGCCCGACATTGGTGACCTCGCGCAGGCTGGAAAGTGGCGCCAGCGCGCCCTGCGCAACGACCGCCCCCTCTCCCGCCAGGCCGCGCGGACGCTGCACGACGCGCAGCGCAGCATGCCCTGCCCCGACCTGGGCATCATCGGTGCGCGCGCGCGTGTCGCCGAATGTCATGGCAAGTGAAAGCGCCGTTCGTGGGTGCCGCTCGAGTGCGTCGCGCAGCAGTGCATCGCCTGGCGTGAGCGTCAGGCCGTCAGAGGGCTGTTCGCGGTCGAGCAGCAGGAAATCAAGTGCCACGGCCCGGGCGCCGGCGCGGTTGAGCGTCTCGATTGCATCCGCGAAATGCCGCCGCGCCAGAGGCCAGCCACGAAGCGCCGCAATGCTGCGATCGTCGACCGCGACGATGGCCACGTCCGGCGGCGGCGGCAGGGGGCCACGCAGGCGGAAACGCCAGGTCAGCGTCTGGCCTTCCAACGTGGAGAATGGCGGCAGGTCGCGCAGGAACAGAAAGCCGCCCATCACGCCAAGCGTGGCGAAGAGCGCCATCAGCGCCGGCCAGATTCTGGACAGCCGCCGAGCCCGTCCCGGCACCATCGCCCTCCGCGCCTAGTCGAATTTCAGCCTGGCGAGCGAGGCATCGATGCGCGGCTGGCCCCATTCGACCGGACGGGTTGGCAACTGGCCCCGGACGACATCGCTACCCTGGCGTGGTTGGAGAAGCACGCCTCCTACGCCGGAGGGGTCGGTCACGCCGACCCCGCCCGAGAATACGAACACGCCGGTTCGGTTACCGTCGAAATCCACGAGCCAGTCGGTCGAACGCACGGAGGCAATGGCTGTCGCGGTGCGGATCTCGAAGCGGTCCCAGCTACCGGCCGGGACAACTGCCCTGACGATGCCCTTCAGAAGCTCGATGACCGCGGCGCGTGCACCCCGCTGCTGCGTCAGAAAACTGGCAACCAAAACCTCGCTCTCCTCGCCCACCGTCACCCTGGAACCATCCGCCAGAGTCATCTCTGCTCGGCCGCCGCTTCCCGTGGCGATCCGGTCGCCGCGCCGCAGGCGCATTCCAGTCGCGCCCTGCGACAGGACAACGCCCCTGTGCACAGTGACCAGACCGCTGATGCGCGTGAGCTGGCCGACCTCCTCGAGTTCGCTGGCGCGCGAATGCGAGACTTCCATCAGGGCCAGGGCGCATGCGCCGGCGGCCAGCGCCGACAGCAGTGCGAGCACGTGCCGCCGCGACGGCGTTCCCCGGCCGAGCATTCCCTGTTCTTCGCCCATGGAGGTGCTCCCTCCCTTCCCCGAACGCATGGTAACTTCCCCCGAAAACTTGCTCAACCAGTGATACTTGCCAACATTGGGGCTAGACTGTTCCAACCTGGAGTGTTGCGTATGTGCCCGGCGTCACAGCCGCTGTGAGGTGGCTCACAGCGGCTGTGTCGTCTCCTTTTCCCTGTTAATGGCTTCACAGCGGACCTGTTCTTCCGCGCCTAACGTCGCCGGCACGTCGATGCGGTATCGGCGGTACCGAAGAAAAAGAGGTGGAAGATGACCCTGAAAGACAAACGCGGCGTCGAACTTTCGACCGGTCAACGGCAGAGCGTCGAAGGCTACGAGGAGGCGGTCGAGCTGATGCTGGGATACTACGGAGATCCCCTGGCACGTATCGACCTGACCATCGCCGGGGAGCCGGATTTCGTCATGGGGCACTGCTTCCGCGCCGGCCTGATCGCCACCACGACCGACCAGGCGCTCGATCCGGAACTGCGCGCCAGCGCCGCGGCGGCCGCCCGGCTGGCCGGCAAGGCCAACGATCGCGAACGGGCGCATATAGCCGCGGTCAGCGCCTGGGCGGATGGTGACATGGCTGGGGCGGTGCGGCGCTATGGAGCGATCGCCATGAACGATCCCGGCGACATATTCGCGATCCAGATGGCGCATCTTGGCGACTTCTTCCTCGGACAGTCGGGCATGCTGCGGGACCGAATTGCAGGCATCCTCCCCGGCTGGAGCGAGCAGCGCCCTGGATACGGCTATATCCTCGGCATGTATGCTTTCGGGCTCGAGGAGAGTGCCGATTATGGCCGGGCGGAAGAAAGCGGAAGGCGGGCGCTCGGTCTCAACCGGCGCGATCCCTGGGCCGTGCACGCGGTGGCGCATGTCATGGAAATGCAGGGTCGTCAGCGCGACGGCATTTCCTGGCTGACGACCCGCGCCGACGACTGGTCGCCCGACAATGCCTTCGCCTATCACAACTGGTGGCACCTCGCCTTGTATCATCTGGACCTCGGCGAGACCGACACGGTGCTGCGGCTCTATGACGAGCGTATCCGCCCGCAGCCCAGCAAGGTGCCGCTGGAGATGGTCGATGCCTCGGCCATGCTGTGGCGGCTGGAACTGCGCGGCGTCGATGTCGGCGGGCGCTGGCGCGAACTGGCGGAAAGCTGGAAGGCTGCCGGGGAAGGTGGCTACTACGCCTTCAACGACTGCCACGCCATGCTGAGCTATGTCACCGCCGGCATGCGGCAGGAAGCGGCGGCGCTGCTGGCAACCATGCGCGCCGTGGCTTCCGGAACCAGCACCAACGCCCGCATGACCCGCGAAGTCGGCCTGCCCCTGGCGGAGGCGGTGATTGCCTTCGCCAACGGCGACCATGGGCGGGCGGTCGATCTGCTGCTGGACGTGCGGCTGATCGCACACAGGTTTGGCGGCAGCCATGCCCAGCGTGATCTGATCAGCCTCACCCTGCTGGAATCGGCCCTGCGTTCCGGTCAGGGGGCCGTGGCCCGGGCGTTGGCCGCGGAGCGGACAGCCCTGAAATCCACCAGTCCCTTCAACTGGCGACTTGCCGCCCGGGCGGCGGAAATGACGGGTGACGCGGCACGGGCGGAGGCGGCGTTGGGGCGCGCGGATACCCTCGCCGCCTGAAGAATGCGTCAACGTGGAAGGTGGCGGGCGGGTGCCAGGCGGTGCCCGCCCGTCAGCCTTTTCAGCCGAGCCGCACTGCCGTGCCGTTGGCGGAGACCATCAACAACGTGCGCTTGTCGCCGCCGATGATCTCATAGTCCAGATCGACGCCGATCACGGCATCGGCACCCAATGCCAGCGCCCGCGCGGCCAGATCGGCAAGCGCCTCCTGCTTGGCGTCGGCGAAGACCTTTTCGTAGGCGGCGGCGCGACCGCCCACGACGTCGCGGACGCTCGCGAAAAAGTCACGAAACACGTTCGTGCCCATGACCACATCGGCCGAGACAATGCCGAGATAGGCCTGGATCCGGCGCCCCTCGACGCCATCGGTGGTGGTTACGATCATGGCTCGCTCCTAACTGAATTCCGGCTCTTCCCACCAGGGGAAGAAGTCGGGCATGTCCCGACTTGGCTTCATGGTGAAGCGCGGCGCCCGCTTTTCCAGGAAGGAGGCCACGCCCTCATAGGCATCTGCCGAACGGCCCATCGCGAAGATGCCGCGCGAATCGATCCGGTGCGCTTCCATGGGATGATTCGCGCCGAGCATGCGCCACATCATCTGCCGGGCCAGTGCGACGGACACGGCCGATGTGTTTTCCGCGATCTCGCGCGCCAGGGCCCGCGCCGCCTCGAGCAGGGCCACCTGCGGCAGCACGCGGCGGACCAGACCGCCCGAAAGCGCCTCCTCGGCATCGAAGACGCGACCGGAATAGACCCATTCGAGCGCCCGCGAAATGCCGACCAGCCTGGGCAGGAACCAGCTTGAACAGGCCTCCGGCACCACGCCCCGGCGGGTGAAGACGAAGCCGAACCGCGCCTCGCTCGCCGCCAGACGGATATCCATCGGCAGGAGCATCGTGGCGCCGACGCCGACCGCCGGCCCATTGATCGCCGCGATCACCGGTTTCAGGCAGGAGAAGATCCTGAGCGAGACCTGGCCCCCGCCATCGCGGCGGATGCTACCCTGTTCGACCGCGCCGCGCGCTTCGTAATCGAAGGTCTTGCCGCCTGCCGCGAGGTCCGCACCGGCACAGAAGGCCCGGCCCGCGCCGGTGACGATCACCGCCCGCAGCGAATCGTTTGCATCAATACGGTCGAACGCATCGATGATTTCCTTCCGCATGCGCTCGGTGAACGCATTGAGGCGTTCCGGCCGATGCAGCGTGATGAGGACGATATCGTCTTCCGTCTCGTACTTGATGTCCTGGTACATGCGCGACCCTGAAAACCCGACTTGAATGACGGAACGAGTGTCGCAGTTTGCCAGCGCGGCTGGCAAGCCGGCGGAAGGCAGGCTAGAGTGTCGGCAGGGGAGATTCCGGACGTGCATCAGAACCCGCCGTGACGCCAGTTCCGCCCAGCGAGAGCGACCTTGCCGCCCTGCGGGCCATGGTCTCCGCCCTTGCGACCGCTACCATGGGCTTCGTGAGCTCGCCCTCCGGCGCGAACTGCCCTTGGGTCGCGCTTGCCTGCGGGGCGGAGGAGATGGAGCGCCTTTGGCATCATCAGGGCCTGGGCCACGGTGGCACCATGGCCCTGAAGCATGCGCGCCTGAAGCAGGCTCCGGATCTTGCGCTAAAGGTCGGCGTGCACAAGTTCCGGCGGGCCTTTTTCGCCTACCACTGGATTGGCAATGTGGAGTTCATCAGCCCGGCGCAGGACATCAGTGTTTATGTTGGCACGATACGCGGCAGGACCCAGCCCGCGATGTGGGAGCATCTCGAAGGTTTCCGCGCCTGCACGACCACAATATTTCGCGACCCGACATCGGCGATGACCCGCCCGTAGCCTCGGGACTCGCTGTCCAGGAGAAAGCCGCCATGGCGCAAGACCTCGCCTCCCATCTCGATCCGCGCCGCGCCTTGCCGGTGGAACGGACCGGCGCCCTTCTGGTCGGACGCGTGTGGCTGCCCGGGGCCGGCGGCCATGCCGTGGTTGCCGTGCGTGGCGAGGAACTCGTGGACCTCACTGCTGCCGCGCCCACCGTCAGCATGCTGCTGAATGAGATGGATGTGACGGAAGTGAAGGACAGGATGGAGTCGGCCCGGCCTCTGGCCGGCCTCGCGGAGGCATTGGCCAACAGCGATCCCCTGAGCCGCCGGCCGGACCGGCCATGGCTGCTCGCGCCCTGCGACCTCCAGGCGGTCAAGGCGAGCGGCGTCACCTTCGCCGCGAGCCTCCTGGAACGTCTGATCGAGGAGCGGGCGAAGGGCGATCCGGCCGAGGCCGGGGCGATCCGCGCGCGCATGCGTTCGATGCTGGGCGGGGAACTGAACCGGATCAGGCCCGGCTCGCCGGCCGCCATGCGATTGAAGGACATGCTGGTGCGCGAGGGATACTGGTCGCAGTATCTCGAGGTCGGCATCGGGCCCGACGCCGAGATCTTCACCAAGTGCCCGCCGATGGCTGCGGTCGGCACCGGCGCCGAGATCGGCGTCCATCCCGCATCGTCCTGGAACAACCCCGAACCCGAGATCGTCCTCGCGGTGAATGCCATGGGCGTTGCCGTCGGGGCCACGCTCGGCAACGATGTCAATCTGCGCGACGTGGAGGGCCGCAGCGCCCTGCTCCTCGGCAAGGCGAAGGACAACAACGCGAGCGCGGCCATCGGCCCCTTCATACGCCTGTTCGACGAGACCTTCGACATTGATGCCGTGCGCCGGGCAGAGATCGCGCTGGAAGTGCGGGGCGAGGACGGCTTCGTCATGACCGGGCGGAGTTCCATGAGTGCGATCAGCCGCGACCCGCTCGAAATCGTCGCGCAGACGATTGGCCGGCATCATCAATACCCGGACGGACTGATGCTCTATCTCGGCACCATGTTCGCCCCGACCGACGACCGGCATGGCGATGGAAAGGGTTTCACGCACCGGGACGGCGATACTGTCCTCATCTCGACGCCGACACTGGGCTGCCTCGCCAATCGCGTGCGCGCCTGCGACCAGGTACAGCCATGGTCCTTCGGGACAGGGGCGCTCATGCGCAACCTGGCGCGGCGAGGGCTTCTCTAACGAGATCCGGAGGAATGGCGTGGACGATCTTCTGGCACGGCTTGGCGAGATTCTGGGACCCGGCGGCCTTCTCACCGGCGCGGAGGTCGCCGGGCGGCGCGCCGGTCCCTGGGCCGGCTCGGGCACCATAGTGGCAAAAGCCATCGCACGCCCGCGCGAGACCGCCCAGGTGGCGGCGGTGATGAAGCTTTGCCACGAGGCGCGTCAGCCGGTCATCCCGTTCGGTGGCCTGACCGGCCTGGTCCACGGCACTGCTTCCGGACCGGACGATCTGTTGCTTTCGCTCGAACTCATGAACCATATCGAGAATGTCGATCCGGTTGGCCGCACCATGCAGGTGCAGGCCGGCTGTCTCCTGCAGCAGATCCAGGAAGCGGCGGAACATGAGGGCCTCCTGTTCCCCCTCGACCTTGGCGCACGCGGTTCCTGCACGATCGGTGGCAATGTTTCGACCAATGCGGGCGGCAACCGTGTCATCCGCTTTGGCATGACGCGCGAGCTCGTGCTCGGTCTCGAGGCGGTGCTGGCCGATGGAACGGTGATCAGCTCGATGAACAGCATGCTCAAGAACAATGCAGGCTTCGATCTGAAGCAGCTCTTTATCGGTACAGAAGGCGTGCTTGGCATCGTTACCCGCCTCGTGCTGCGGCTGCGCGAGGCGCCAGCCAGCCAGAACACGGCCTTTGTCGCGTTCGCCGATTTCCCTTCGGTCACCGCCTTCCTCAAACATGCCGATCGGCGGCTGGGCGGCAGCCTGTCCGCCTTCGAGGTTCTTTGGCGGGATGTCTATGACCTACTGACCTCGCCGCCGGCCGCCGGACGGCCGCCGCTCGAGCGGGGCGCGCCATTCTATGCGCTGGTCGAATCCCTGGGCGGCGACCAGGAAGGCGACGATATCCGTTTCACGGCCGCCCTCGAAGCCGCGCTGGAATCCGGCCTGATCGTCAATGCGGCGATCGCACGCAACCTTGCCGAGCGCAACGCCATGTGGGGCATCCGCGACGATGTCGGTCAGTTCCAGAGATTCGCACCCGTAACCGGCTTCGATGTCAGCCTGCCGATTCGCGACATGGATGCATATGGGGAGACGCTCGCCCGGGGCATACGTGCCCGCTGGCCGGAAGGACGCATCTGGATCTTCGGCCACCTCGGCGATGGCAACCTGCATGTGGTCGTCGGCGTCGGCTCGGCCGATGAGGACACGAAGCGCGCCGTGGACGAGATCGTCTACCGGCCGCTCGCGGCGCTTGGCGGCTCGGTTTCGGCAGAGCATGGGATAGGCCTGGACAAGAAGCCGCATCTTGGCCTCAGTCGCAATGCGGAGGAGATCGCCCTGATGCGCCGGCTCAAGGCCATGCTCGATCCGCGCAACATCCTCAATCCGGGCAAGGTTCTGGAAATGCCATGAGCATGCGCGCCACCACAATCATCAGGGAGAAAGCCATGAACAGGCCCGTGCAACGCGTCGCCATTGCCGGGATCGGAGCTATCGGCATCGGGCTCGCCCGGCACCTCGCCGCGGGGGCCGTGCCTGGGCTTGCACTCGGCGCCATTGCCGGTCGCGACATGGCCCGTACCAGATCGCAGGCGACAGAAATTTTGCCCGGGCTGACAGTGGTCGCCGCCGCCACACTCGGCGAGCATGCGGACATCGTCGTCGATTGCGCGCCATCGGCCGCGCTGCGCGAGATTGCGGAGCCGGCGCTCGCCCTGGGCAGGACACTGGTCACGGTGAATGCCGGCGCGCTCCTCTCGCACCTGGATCTGGTCGACATGGCCAGACGGACGGGCGGCCGGATCCTGGTCCCGACCGGCGCCCTGCTCGGCCTCGATGCGGTCCGCGCCGCGGCCGAGGGCCGCATCGAACGGGTCACGATGGTGACGCGCAAGCCGCCGCGCGGCCTGGAGGGCGCGCCTTACCTGGTGGAGAACGGGATCTCCCTCACCGGCTTGCGGGAGCCGCTGCTGGTATTCGAGGGCAGCGCGGGCGACGGCGCGAAGGCATTTCCCGCCAATGTCAATGTTGCCGCCGCGCTCAGCCTCGCGGGCATAGGTCCGGAGAGAACCCGACTCCAGGTCTGGGCCGATCCGGCACTTGACCGCAATCGCCACACGATCGAAGTCGAGGCCGACAGCGCGCGCTTCACGATGACGATCGAGAACATCCCTTCCGACGAGAATCCCCGCACCGGCCGGATCACCGGTCTCAGCGTGCTGGCCTGCCTGCGCGGCCTCGTCGAAACGCTGCATGTGGGCACCTGAAGAACCGGGATGATCAGAAAATGAGCAGGAAAATCTTCACCGCCTGTCTTGGCACCGAGACCAACTCCTTTTCGCCGATCCCGACCGGCATGGCGCTCTTCGAGCAGACCATGCTTGTGCGCGGC
This sequence comes from Alphaproteobacteria bacterium, assembly GCA_026126215.1. Taxonomy (GTDB): domain Bacteria; phylum Pseudomonadota; class Alphaproteobacteria; order Ferrovibrionales; family Ferrovibrionaceae; genus JAHCJQ01. The sequence continues at coordinate 63,957 of JAHCJQ010000003.1, read as the reverse complement.
GCGCGGCACGGCGAACGTCCGAACCTCTTCGCCCTGCCGCTCATCGCCTGGCGAAGGCGGGCGGAAGCGCTTGGCTGGCAGGTGGTCGAAAGCCTTGCCGCCTTCGCCATGCCGGCCGGCGACACGACGCGATATGCCTATCAGACGTTGCGGGACGAGATCCTGTCCGATCTTCGCAAGGCGTTGCCGGTGGATGCCGTACTGCTGAACCTGCATGGAGCGATGATCGCGGAGGGCTATCCTGATGCGGAAGGCGACCTTCTGGCGCGGGCACGCGACATCGTCGGGCCAGCGGTACCGATCGGCGTCGAACTGGACCTGCATTGTCATCTCACCGAACTCAAGGTGCGCTCCGCCACGGCCATCGTCATCTACAAGGAGTATCCGCACGTCGACGTGGTCGAGCGGGCGGAGGAACTGTTCACGATCATGGAGGGCACCCTGGCCGGCAGGGTCTGGCCGGTGATGGCCATGCATGATTGCCGGATGCTCGGCATTTACCCGACTACGCGCGAGCCCCTCGAAAGTTTCGTCGCCCGCATGAAGGCTCTCGAAGGCAAGGACGACATCCTCTCTGTGTCTCTGGCCCATGGCTTTCCCTGGGGCGACACGCCGGAGGTGGGCACGCGCGTGCTGGTGGTGGCGCATGGCGACGGGGGGAAAGCCGATGCCCTGGCGAAGGAACTGGGACGCGAAGTGTGGGCACGGCGTGACGAGATGATGCCGCCGTTCAAGTCAATCGACGAGGCGCTGGCGCGGGCCGCCGGCCATAACGGCTATCGCCCGCTGGTGCTGGCAGATACCGCGGACAATCCGGGCATTGGTGCCGCCGGCGATTCGACCTTCCTGCTGCGCCAGGTTATCGATCAGAAGATCGGCGGCATCGCCATTTCCCCGCTCTGGGATCCATCCGTGACGGCGCTGGCGTTCGATGCAGGCCTGGGGGCGAAACTCAGAGTGCGCATCGGCGGCAAGCTCGGCCCGGCTTCCGGCGCGCCGATCGATGCCGAAGTCACCGTGAAGGGCCTGACGCGCAACGCATTCCAGCCCTTTGGCGGGGCGCTGGCGCCGCTCGGCAACATGGCCTGGCTGCGGATCGGAGAGAACGACACGGATGCCATCGATATCGCGGTCAACGACCATCGGGTGCAGAGCTTCCACCCGGACTGCTTTTCTGCGGTCGGTATCGATCCGGCGCGCTGTCGGGCGCTGATCGTCAAATCCACGCAGCATTTCTTTGCCGGCTTCGCGCCCATCGCGGAGGAAATCCTCTATGTCGCGGCGCCGGGCACCGGTGCGATGGACATGCGGACGCTGCCGCACAGGCACGTGACGCGCGCCCTCTGGCCCAGGGTGGCCGATCCTCACATCTAGAATACTTCACCAACCGGCCTGCTCGCCGATAATACTCCCTCGCCGTGCGCGGCGATGAAGAGCATGATTTACATTGCGTCAAGTCAGGAGAGTTGAATGAACGACAGCAAGGCCCAGATGGCCTCGCCGAGCTATCTGCTGCCGGTCGAGGACCGCGAGTTCCTGCTGAGCGACGAACTGCGCGGGCTCCGCTTCGCGCTCGAGTATTCCAAGGCGGAGATCCTGCTTCGGCAATGGGGCATACGCTCCACCGTCGTGGTATTCGGCAGCGCCCGCATCCCCTCGCCCGAACAGGCCGAGGCGATGCTCGCCGCCGCCGGCGGGCCCGACGAGCGCGCAAGCGCGCAAAGGCGGGCGCGGCATGTCCATTATTACGAGACCGCCCGCCTGTTCGCCCGCATTGTTTCCGAACGCGGCGGCGCGATGCATGCGCCCGATGGCCACCACGACAATGTCATCGCCACCGGCGGGGGACCCGGCATCATGGAAGCGGCCAATCGCGGCGCGGTCGAGGTGGGCGCGCCGAGTATCGGCTTCAACATTACCCTGCCGATGGAGCAGCGGCCGAACAGCTATTCGACTCCGGCCCTCACCTTCCGGTTCCACTACTTCGCCATGCGCAAGATGCATCTCGCCATGCGAGCCAACGCCTTGGCCGTGTTCCCCGGCGGCTTCGGCACCATGGACGAGCTCTTCGAGATGCTGACGCTGACGCAGACGAGAAAGGCGCCACCACTTCCGATCGTGCTGGTGGGCACGGAATACTGGCGCAAGGCGGTCAATTTCCAGCACTTGCTGGATCAGGACATGATCGCTGCCCATGACCTGAAACTGTTCGACATCGTCGACACCGCGGAGGAGGCTTGGCAGGCCATGCTGGCGCGGGGCCTCAAGGCCCATTCTCCGCCGCCGGTCGACTGAGGTCTTCCTGCGCGGAACCACGGGCAGGCAGCCCGTCGGGCGTTTCGGCGCCTCGGCCGATCGGCAGGGTGAAATGCACGGTCGTGCCCATGCCCTTCTCGCTCTCGACCCAAATCTCTCCGCCATGCAATTCGACGAGCCGGCGCGTGATGGCGAGGCCGAGACCCGCGCCTTCATAGCGTTTCACATGCGCCCGTTCGCCGTGCCAGAAAGGCTCGAATATGTGGGGAAGCTGGCCGCGGTCGATGCCGATGCCGGTATCGGCCACCGCCACCTCGACCACGGCTTCATCCGACAGGGCCGCCACCGTTACCGATCCGCCGGAAGGCGTGAACTTGAGCGCGTTCGAGAGAAGATTGAGCAGGATCTGCTTGAGCGCCGGCGCGTCCGCGTGGATTACCGGGAGGAAGGTCGGAAGCTCCCGGCGCAGGCTCACGCCTTTTTCGCCAGCGCGCACCGATACAAGGCGCAGGGTCTCTTCCACCAGTGTCGGCAGGTGGACCTTGCGCAGTTCGAGATTCTTCTGGCCGGACTCGATCTTCGCCACGTCGAGCACGTCGTTGATCACATAGAGCAGATGATGGCTGCTCTGCAGGATGTCGCGGATATACTCCTCCTGTTTCGGGGTCAGGTCGCCGAAATACTTGGCCTGCAGCATCTCCGAGAAACCGATAATCGCGTTGAGCGGCGTGCGCAGTTCGTGGCTCATGTTCGCGAGAAACTCGGTCTTTGCCCGGTTGGCGAGTTCCGCCTGCTGCTTCTGCAGCCGGTAATCCTCGACCATGCGCTCGAACTCGGTCGCCTGGCGCGCGAGCTGGCTGTTCGTCTCCCGCAGCCGGTCTGCCAGATACTCGACCTGGATCTGCGCCTCGCGCTGGCTGATGACGAGCAGCACGAAGCCAAGGGCGAGATCGGTCATGATCGCAATGACGAACCCCGGCACGACGGCGCCATCGGCCAGATGCAGGAACGGCCCCGCGAGGAAATAGGCCGCGCGCAGCAGAAGCAGCGCGGCGAGGAAGCGATAGGGCATCCCCAGCCGGGCACGCTCGCCTTGCAGGAAATCCGCCGCCATGACGGAGAAGATGGCAGCCGAGGCCCAGTAGGACGGGAGGCTGTGGATGACGGGATCAAAAGAATGCCACGCGGCTGCGGCGATCCATCCGCCGACCAGGACGGCGACCGCCCCGAGCAGGCGCCAATAGGCCGGACGGCCGGCGAAGCGACGTGTTCCGAACCAGAACAGGATAACGGCCGACCAGCCGAAGATCCGACCCGGATCGGAAAGGTCGGCGGCGACTACGCGATCGGCGAGGCCGATCGCATGCTCCAGGGCGATCCCGAGATAGGCCATCGCCCAGAAGGCAAACTGGCGGTGGCGCAGGGTCGCGAACAGATACAGGAACGTGCCTGCCAGAACGAGGGTGGCTATGCAGGCGCCGCCTATCGCAGTCGGCAGGGAAAATGCCATCAACTGGCCCAGGTTAGCGTCGACCCTGAAAGCTAGGCGCACCTGCCAGCGCCTTGCAACCCGCAATTCCGCCGCCCGTACGCCCGAGCGTCATTAACCGGGAAATTGTATAGTCCCCGGACAAGGCACCGTTAACGACTCGACGTTATCGTTTCTCACGCAAACCGACGTCCCGTTCCTCAATCAGTGATTACGTTGCAACGACCCCTATGCAAGACCGAAATGTCGCACCCGGACTACCGCCCAGCGGACCTGGAAGCGCGCCGCGCCGCCCTGCGGCCGCGATTGGCGGCGGTCAACATCAATCCGGTGACGTTTCTCGCCACCGACTATCTCAACCACTTCAACGAGGCGGTGATGCTGGTCGAGATGCTGCCCGATGCCCCGGAACTGATTGAGGAACTGGGCGCCTGGCGGCCGAAGGACTATGTCGGCCATTTCAGCGCGGGCAGCATGGCAATGGGGGACATCGCTCGCATCGCCTATGAGATCGCACCGGAGCGCTACCGGATACCGTTCGACTTCGTGACCCGGGTCGCTTCGCGCAGGCTGTGCCGCGACATTGCCCTGCTGACCCGCGTGGCGGGAGGGCGGCTTGCGCAGGAGGCAAATCAGACAGCCCTGGCGGTTCGCCCGCTCATCGCCCTGGCCGCAGCCATCGTCAATGGCCGTGAAGTGGAGATGCGTTCTGGCAGGTTTGTCGCAGGAACAGAAGCGACGCCCGAATGCGCGACCATGGCCCAGGGAGAAATCGACAAGCTGTTCGCCCCGCGCGATTGAACGCCTCTCATCCCGCGCGGCGCAGGATCATCACGGCAGCCCCGCCCTCGGCCTGTTCGCCGCCGCTCGCCTCTTTCAGGCGCGAATTCCGCGCCCAGACTGCCTCGAAATGCCGCTGCCAGCGCCCGTACGGTGCGGCCTCGCCATCCTTTGCAACGAGGGCCGTAGCACCGTTTGCACGCCGGTCATGGGCGTGGTGAAGAAGCGTGACGGCAATCCTGGTATGGTCCGCATTCGCTCGCATCATTGCAGCACCCAACTCCTGCTGGCGATCCGGCAGGCCCGCGTCTGCGTCCGCGAGACTTGCCCTTCGACCGCATGATCCAGCCAGAACTCCCGGCAATGCAGTCCACTCCGGTCCCGGTACGAACGGTTTGGCGTCAGCCGGACTTCCCGTCCCTGCCCGCCCCAGCTTATCTCCTCGCCATCACGTGCATACTCGAGCGCCAGCGCGGCGCAGTAGCCGTCCGCATCGGCCACCGCGGCCATCGTGCGCTTCGCAGCCGGTCCGGTTCGCGCCGCGCCGCGCCGATCTGGTGCCGCCAGAAGCTTCGCATCGTTGTTTCCCGCCTTCACGGGCCTGCAACGGCCTTCTTCAATGGAGGCAGGCAGCCCGAAAAGCGCGAAGGAGGGCGATCCGGGATGTGTCGTGCCGGCCCCATCCATGGAACGTTGTCCCTTGGCCGGACCCATTTCCTCTGCTCCGAGGGAGGCGCTGACGATGACCGCCACGCAGACCAGGGCTGCGGCGAGGAAAGAAGTCCGCCTCCCTCCGCCGGCCATGATCGCCGATTGCATCGCTGCGTCCGCCAATTGCATAATCGCTTCGCCTCGCTTGTGCGGTGATTGGACCTTGAGTAACGATCAACCGCCGATGCCCATTATGGCCGCGTCTCGGGAATCGGCCTGTGAGAAGTTGGGCACAAGCCGTGGCGGCGCGGCGAACCGGCCGGCCCGAGACCAATGGGCTGTCACTACAAGATCACACGCCGATGTCACGCCATTAACGAATTGTTAGCGTTGCTTGGAGAAGTTGGTTAATCGACGCAACAGGTTTCGCTCCGGGCCGGCTGCACGCAATGGCGGTGGAAGGGTCTCCGAAGGGCCAATCGACGATGCGACGGGCATGAAAGCAGGACTGGCCGGCATAGGGATCGCGTTCGCGACCATCGCGCTTCTCTCCGGCTGCGCCGGAGATGGCACCGGTGCCATCGCGCCAGGCGCGGATCCACGCGCCGCCTTGCCGGAACCGGAGGTCTCGCCCGCGCTACAGGCGCCGCCGAAACCCCTGCGCAAGCCGCGCCGGACCGAAATCGCGGCACGCCCGCCGGCAGATAGCGACGCACAGCAATCGCCAGGTTATGAACAACCTTCCGATGGAGCCCCGGCGCCACGGCTGGTCGGTCTCAGCGAGAGCGAAACCCTTGGCCTGCTCGGCGAGCCGGAAGCGCGGCAGGATGCCCGGCCCGCAAAACTTTGGGTCTACAAAGGACATGACTGCGAACTCGAACTCTCGTTCTTCTTCGATGTTTCCCGCAATGCTTTCTTCATTCTCGACTATGCAGCGCGCGATGCCCGCGGCGAGGGCGACAGCCGCGAACGTTGCCTGAGGAGTCTGGACAATGTCCGCGCCGCTCCTTAAGGCGCAACCGATGCCGGTCGTCGCGGTGGACGACGATCCATGGTTCCTGCGGGCGCTTGTCGGCAACCTGGAGGATGCCGGTTACAGTGCCCGCGGCTTCGCCGATGGCGATTCGCTGCTTGCGTACCTCTCACAGGGCCACCAGGTCTCGGCCATCCTGCTGGACTGGCAGATGCCGCCTCCCGACGGGCCCGAAGTGCTCCGGCGCCTGCGTGCCGCCGGTCATGGCCACCGGGTCCTGTTCCTCACCGGCATGAACCAGCCGATTTACGAGGAGGCGGGCCTCGCGCTCGGCGCGCTCGACTTCGTCGACAAGAGTAAGAGCTTCAGCATCATCCTGCATCGGCTGCGGATCGCATTGGAGCGAAAAGGCGAGTGGATTGAAGCCGCGGCGCGCCAGAGCGCCGACGATGGAGCATCGCCCGTCGGCGAGGCGGCGCCGGCCAACGACGGGCCGGCGCGGAAGGACAGCGACCGGCTTGTCCTCGGACCTCTCCGGATAGAGGGCGCGCGCGCCTACTGGCGTGACAGCGAAGTCCCGCTGACCCATTCCGAGTTCGTCATCGTGCGCCACCTCGCCGGCCGTCCCGGCCGGGATGTATCGTACCGCGAAATCTACAGCCTGCTGCGCGGCCCCGGATTCCGCGCCGGTGCCGGCGAGGAAGGTTACCGCACGAACGTGCGCGCCATCGTCATGCGGCTGCGCCAGAAGTTCCGCGGGCTCGACGCTTCGTTCTCGGCGCTTGAGAACTATGCCGGCTATGGCTACAGGTGGCGCGAGGGAGATCCCTGATTGGACGCCGCCGCACGCCTGTCCTGGATCGCGAGATCCTTCAGCGCACGGCTGCTGCTTGTGGTCGCCGTCTTTGTTTCCGTGCCTGTCATCCTCTATCAGTACCTGAACAACGAACATGACCGCCGGCAGGAAATGCTGCTCAGCCTGGTGCGGGAACATGGTCTTGCCATCGGCCGCGCGCTCGAGCCTGTGCTCGCACGCGCCGACGAGGCACCTTACTACCAGCTCGGACGGGAACTCGCTCCCTACGCATCGGACTATCTTACGCTGAAGCTGCTCTACAAGCCGGCGGCGCCCGAAGCAGGTGGCGGCTTCTTCTACGTCGCTTCGGCGCCGGCCGTGAGCTCTTCCGACGTCGCGGCCGAACGCGCGCTGCTCGCCTCCAGCGGCGTGCTCCAGCGCCTCGGCCTTTCTTGCGATGGCAACCTGCCGCTGGCCCTGCGCGTCGACATGCCCGACAGTCCATCCGAGATGATCACAGCGGTGACGCCCGTGCATACGCAACGCGGATGCTGGGCACTCGTGCTGTCCAGCCGGCTCGGCCCGCGCGGCATCGAAGGACTGGGCGAGCCGTTCTGGACATCGGGCGCGGTCCGCTTCTCGGCCATCATCTACGTTCTCTCGCTGCTGATCATCGTCGGGCTCGTCCTCAGCATGGCGCGAAACCTTCGTGGCTTCGCCGCGCTGGCACGGCAGATTCGCGAGGAGCGTCGCACCTCGGTCAAGTTTGCCGGCAACACGACGGTACCGGAGCTTGAGCAAGTGGCGAACGACCTCGACAGCATGGTGCAGACACTCGCCAGCGCCGCCGCGGTCATCCGCTCCAATGCGGAGGACGTGCTGCACGCCTTCAAGAACCAGATCGGCGTCCTGCGCCAGTGGCTCGAGCCGATCGAGCGAAGGATCGACCCGGCCGACACGCGGGCGATGCAGGCCGCCGCCGGCGTGCATGTCGCGCTCGACCGCCTGATGGAACTGATCCAGGCGGCGCGCCAGCTCGACCGCAACACCGCCGACATGCTCGACCCGCCGCGCGATCCGGTCGATGTCACGCGGATCTGCTGCGAGGTTGTGGAGCGCTTTCACGAGGTCGCGCGCGAACATGGCTGCCGCATCGAGAGCCAGATCGAGGAACGCCTCGCCGCGGAAGGGCGTGCCGGAGCGGTCGAAAGCATCGTCGAAAACCTCATCGACAACGCCCTTGGCTTCTCGCCGGAGGACGGCATGGTCCGTGTTGTCGCCAGTCACGACCGCGGTTCCGGCAGGCTTGTAATCTCGGTCGAGGACGATGGACCGGGTGTGTCCGAGGACCGCATCGCCCATATCTTCGACCGCTACTACAGCTACCGGCCCTCCGAGGCGGCCGATGAACTCCATTTCGGCCTTGGCCTCTGGCTGGTCCGCCAGAACGCACGCGCCATGGGAGGCGATGCGCGGGCGGAAAACCGCGAAGCCGGCGGCCTGAGGGTCCGCGTGGAGATCCCCCATGCGCGACGCGCGATTGCCGCGCCGCTTGCCATCCCGGCTCCTTCCACCGCCATCGGGACCGGACTCGCCCCGGGAGATTGAGGGCCTTCAGTAATCGATCTTGAAATTGACGCCGATCTCCGACGTCGCGTCCGGCCCCACCTTGGTCTCAAGACTGATATTGGGCGTAAGTTCAACCTCCACGCCGACACGCGAGCTCGCCGCGGTCAACCCCTGCTCCACCTTGAGCAGGACGTCCTCAGTCAGGTATTTTCCGGCGCTGACCCTCGCATCCTGCACGCCCTCCTCGCCCGACTGCACGTCGAGCATGTCAAGACCGACCGCCTGCCGCAGGCGCCCAAGCACGCCCGTGCCGCCACCACGGCCGGTCAGCGTCGCCGCCGAATCCGCGACCTGAAGGGCTTGCAGCGGGGTGAGCTGGCCGGTTCCCCGCCCGAACATGACGCGCGCCAGGATCTCGTCCTGTGGCAGTTCCGGTCGAGAGGAGATGGCGATCTGCGGTTCCTCCACACTCCCTGTGATGCTCAGGATGGCCGTGACGTCGCGCCCCGCCACCTCGGCCAGGGCATCGATCAGCGGGTCGATGGTCGAACCGCCAGGGAACTGGATCGCGCCGCGCTGAAGCACAAACCGTTTTCCGAGGAGATCGACATGGCCGCGCACGACGCCGAGCCGGCCGGTCACGACCGGCTGCGCGGCGGTACCCGTCAACGCCAGATCCCCGCCCCATTCCGATTCGAGACCGCGGCCACGGACGAAGACCCGGTTCTGGGCCTTCACGCCAACCGCGAGTTCCAGGGCGAGCGGGGGCGCGGCTGACCGGCCAACATCCGCCTGACCCATCTGGCCGGGACGATTGATCTCGATCACCTCCACCGTCGCGACAGAGGGCGGCAGCCTTTCCGGCACCGAGATATCGGCTTGCAGGACCCGCAACTCCCCCGCCAGCCGCAACCGTTCCAGATCACCGGCGAGTGAAAGGTCGGCAGCGGCCTTGACGAGCGCATCGTCGCGCCGCGCCAGCCAGAACTCTTCGGTGCGCAGCACTAGGCTGAGAGGCACGCCAGGGCGGTGGGGATGAAGCGACCCTTCCAGGTTGAGTCGGCCGCCGCCGCCATCCTCTGCCGATGCGCTCACGCCCAGGCGCTCGCCATCGCCCGCCAGATCGAGAGTGATGTTCGACAGGCTGCTTGCCGTGACGATACTCTCATAGGTCCCATCGCGCAGGCGCAGATGGCCAGAAAAGCGCGGCCGATCGAGGCTGCCCTGCAAGGCGAGATCGGCTTCCGCCCTGCCCGTCAGCCGATCCTCGCCCGGTGCGAGCAGCGGTGATAGCAGGGCAAGATCAAGCGGACCGCGCAGACGTCCCCGCACCGCCGCCTGCCGCGTCAGCCCGGCATCATAAGGGAGGAGCGAGAGACGCAGCGGTATCTCGAAATCCAGTTCCAGTGGCCGGTCGGCCAGACCATCGACCCTGCCATTGGCGTCCAGACGGCCATTGGCCAGCATGCTCCGCACGACGATCTCGAGCGGCGGCATGTCGTTCCGGGCGCGGAGCGCAGCGAGGCGCAGATTGGCATTGGCGCCCGGCGCCCGCGGTGATCCATCGATGCGCAGCGACAGATGGCCGGCCCCGGTCATCTCCGGCAGGCCAACAAGGTCAGCAAGTACGGCCATCGGCAGATCTGTGAGTTCGGCCATGGCCGAAACCTCATCCGGGGAGATCGCGCCCTCGATCGCCAAACGACCGCCCGCCACCGCCAGACTGGTCCTCGCCAGGCGCTGCGAACCCGGCGCGATCTCGACCGTGGTCGGCTGCTCGAGGCGCCCCTGCAGCGTTCCGAAACTTCCCGACAGGTTCGACAGTCGCAGCGTGAGCGCGTTCTCAGCAAGCGATCCCGCCCCGGCGAGTTGCGCCGCGAAGGGCTCGCCGGCGGTGCCCAGCGTCTCGATGCGGAAATCCATCTCCCGAAGCGTGCCCACTACCAGGGCGGTCGCTTCGTCGATACCGATATCGCCAATCCGAATTTCCGACAGCGCGGCTTCGACCCGCGCCGCCGGCTGGCGCAACACATCGGACGCGCTCGCGGTGAGTTCGATCCGCCCCAGTCTCGTCGCCGCGCCATCGGCAGCGCGCAACTCGAGGGCCCGGCCGGCCAGCGAGGCATTTCCCCGTTGACCGGCCCCCTCACGCGCGAGCTCAACATCAAGATAAAGTTCTCCCGCCAGCGTCTGGCCCCCTGGCAAGGGCAACGACTGTCCCGGCTGCAACTCTAGCAGGAACCTCCCGTCGGTCAGACCATCGGCCAGTGCCGTGCGGCCCTGCCCGCTCATGCGCAAGACAGCAAAGCTCGCCTGGTCGAGCCGGAACACCAGATCGCCGCCATCATCGCGGCGCGCCGACGCCGCAAGCGCGAGCGGCACATCCTCCACCAATGCATCCAGGTCGATCTCGGCCGTCACGCGATCGAAGGGTCCCTGAACCCTGGCCTGCAGCCGCGGCCGCCCGATCCCCATGCCTCGCACCACGATATCGCGCCCGGCAAGTGCAGCTTCCAGGCGCGGCGCCTGCAGCGGACCCGCGATCGCGACATCGATCGTGGCGGCGCCGGAAACCTGCTGCTCCGCGAGAGCCGGAAGTCTGTTCAGCCGCGGCAGATCAACCCGCGCGGAGAGCCGGGCAATGCCTGCAGGATCGAAAGTGCCGGAACCTGACAGCGTTGCTTCAGCGAGGTCGGCGCTGAGCTTCTCGAGGGTCAGCCCGGCCGCCTCGTCGAACCGGCCCCGCGCGCGCAAGACCGGCCTCTTTCCCGTGAGCGCCGCCAGCGTCGGCTCGGCAGGGGCAAACTCGCCAAGATCGACTTCTAGATCCAGATCCAGGGCCAGCGGCGTCAGGGATCCCGCGAGGTTGACCCGTCCATCGGCGCGCCCCCGCGTCATCATCCCAGTCGTCCGGTTCAGCCTGGAAAGTTCGGGAATCGTCGCCTTTAGTCCCATCGCCAACTGTCCGCTCCGCCGATCGAACAGGCCATCGCCCCCTGCGGACAATGCCGATACCTCAATGCCAAGGCGGGTAAGAGCCAGGGCTTCGAAACCAGTGTCCGTCTGCAACAGCGCACGCAGCCGCAGCTGATCGCCAACGAGCACGCCAACAGCCGGCGGCAGGCCCTGAACCTGGCGTAGAGAAGCCTCCAGGGCAATCTCATGACCATCGCCTGACGTGAGCGCGCGCGTGGCCGACAGCGTCAGGTCTATGTCGACTTCGCCACTGATGCCGCTCTCCCTGTCGAGGGACCAGCCCTCAATGCGCGCCCGTGCCGCAGGGCGCAAAAGCGCGCCTTCAAGCGTGAAGTCGATGTCCAGCGCGCCGGAAAGGCCGGGCCTGTACCCGGCAAGCGACGCACCGAGATCGAGAATGCGCGCCTGTCCCTTCATGTCGATGGTCTGCGCGTCGGGCGCGAGACTGCCTTGAATGCCAAGATCGATGGACCGGGTGGCGACGATCAGCCGAGGCACCTCAAGGCGCCGGTCCCGCCAGACCAATTCGCCCTCATGGTCGATCCGCGGCCCCATCATTTCTGCCAGTTCCTTCGGGATATCGCCAAGCAGGAACGTCCTGCCGTTCAGGGTGATCCGCGGCGCCGCGAGCAGCGAAAGTCCGATATCGGTCTCGAAGCGGAACAGGCCGCCGGCCTCCCCCGCAAGCCGCCCTCGCCAGTCCGAAGCCGTTCCCTCGCCCGCGAGCCCTGCCGAAAGGCCGTAGGCTTGCGGCAGCCCGGCAAGCCTGGCGAGCAGGCCCCCTTTCGCCTCCTTGAGGTCGAGCATCAGGGCCAGGCGGTCCGTGTCCGGATGAAGTTTCACTTCCAGACGAAGGCGATCATCAGCCGTCTCAACGGGCAGCAGGTTCAGCGCGAGCGTCCATTCGCCGCGCTGCCCGGCAACCTCCGTCGCATCCAGCCGGTAGATCATTTCCCTATCGACGACCGGCGGCCGGACTTCCAGGCGTTCGACGGCAATCGCGCGCACCGGCAGCACCGGCGGACGCGGCAACACGAACGAGCCGGCGCCCCCGCCATCCGTCTCTCCTTCGGGCAGGCCGAGGATCTCCAAGGTGCCGACACCGATCCGCTCCAGTCGCACCGGACCGAGGAGCAGCTCACGCAGGTTCCATTGCGCGTCCAGCCGCAAAAGCCGGGCCAGCGGCCGCTCGCCCTCGTCGATCTGGACGATGCCGATCTGCAGGCGATGCAGCGAGATTTCCTCGATGCCGGCCAGGCTGATGCGGAAACCACCAACGTCAGCGAGCACGCGATTTGCCGCGTCCGCCACACGGGCGCGGCCCCAGTCGCTCGCGGCAACGGCGAAGACAATGGCAAGCACCGTCGGCACTAGCAGAATCACCGCCAGTCCAGACCGCAACAAGATACGCGAGCGCCCGCTCATGGCTCAGAACGCCTGACCGAGGCTGACATAGAACTGGAACGCATCGTCGATGCCGCGGCGCCGGTTAAGCGGAAAGGCGATGTCGGCGCGGATCGGCCCGATGGGCGTCGTATAGCGCAGGCCGATCCCGGTGGCGACGCGGACGCCATCGCCCGGATCGGGACGCGCATCGTCATAGGCATTGCCGATATCGAGGAAAGGCACAATGCCGAAATTGCCGAACAGCCGGATCCGTGCCTCGACCCCTGCTTCCACGATCGACCGACCGCCGACCGGATCGCCATCGGCATCGAGCGGACCAAGCGACTGGAACTCATAGCCACGCACCGAACCGCCGCCACCCGCATAGAGTCGCCGGTTGGCGGGAATTTCCGCGGTGGGTGGACCGAAGATGAAGCCAAGCTGGGCGCGCGCCGCAAGGACTACGCGATTCTCCTCGAAAAATCCCTGATAGGCCGAACCCGCGAGGATTATGCGATGGAAATTAAGGTCGGGATCGTCCGGCTGAAGGAACGGCGTATATTCCAGCCGCAGGCGATGTCCGCGCGTCGGATCAAGGAGATTGTCGGTCGTGTCCCGGCGCAGCCGCGCCGGGAGGGAAACCAGCACGAAACGGTCCGTCTCGCCGGCCTGGCGCACGCTCAGTGCCTCCAGCGTCACGCCGAGGCTGCCAGCGAATCCATCGCCGAGATCGCGCTCGAGCGCCGCGCCCGTGGCCACGGAGCGGGAACGATAGGCTTCAAAACGTTCCTCGCTCGTTTCCAGGTCAAGGAGCAGCGTATTGCGCCGCGACAGAAAGCCCCGCTCGCGATAGCGCGCCGCACCCCCATAGAGGCGTTGCGCGGCGCGCGCCTCGAGATTGAGGCTCTCACCTTCGCCGAAGAGGTTGCGATGCTCCCAGAAGACCTTGCCACCGAAGCCGAGGTCGGTCGAGTAACCGAGGCCGAAACCGATCGACCGGTGCTCGCGTTCCCGAACCTCTATCTCCACCGGCAGTGAGCCGTCCGGCTCCGCCGTTTCGGCCGGTGTGACGCGCACGGTCTCGAAGAGATTGGAGCGCACCAGATCGCGACGGGTATCGTCTACATGGCGGTTGTCGAACAGCGCGCCCTCTCGCCAGGCGAGTTGCCGGCGGATATAGCTCGGCCTGACCTCCTGGGTGCCGGTGATCAGCGGCGGCCCGAACGTGACCCGCTCGCCGGCATCTATCTCCAGGCGTATATCAGCAACGGCGCGGGCATGATCGACCACCACCTTGCGCTCGGTCCGCCGTGCCTTCGGATGGCCATTTCGCCCCAGCAGAACGATGACGCCACGCTCCAGCTCGATGATGCGCGCGGCCCGCGCCGGCTCGCCAATGCGCTCGAGTGCCTGCCTTTCGGCCTCTTGCCGCAGCCCAGCGTCCACGCTGTCGGGGGCGAGCACGAGCGTAAAGGATGCGATGCCGAAACGCGGCCCGGGGACCACTCGAAGCTCTACGATTTGCGTCCCGTCCGCTTCGCGCCGGTCGACCTCGATGGAAGCGCCGTAATATCCCTCCGAGCGCAGAACCTCGAGAAGCCGGTCGCGATCGCTGGCGATGCGTCGCTGTAGCGCCAGCATGGTTGCGGGCAGCCGCCCAGCCGACTGGACGAGGTCCGACACCTCCTCCAGAAGTTTCGCCAATTGAACATCCTCAACACCGGAGATACCGGCGCGGTAAACGACGCCCTCCGCCCGGGCCGTGGAGGGTGTCAGGCACGAACAGATGGTGATCGCCAGAAATGCGGCAAGCAGGCCCCGGCTGCATGTCATCGAAGCAATATAGAGCCAAGGGGAGGATTGTCGAACCTCTCGCGGCCGCGGACCTCTGCCTGCCAATGTCTGAGTTTGGCCGGCCGGTCAGCTCGGCGGCGGAGGAGCCGCGCCTGCCTTCTCCACTTCCCTTCCCCCCGGCACGGCCTGCGCGGCGCGCACGGCGAGCAAAGGCCGGAGCCGCGCGGCGGCGCGGTTTGCGCGATCGGCTGCCCGGCGCATTTGCCCGATGGTGCGCATCATCTCGTCCATACGCATCACGTCTAGGCGCCGATCCGCGGCTTCCTGGAGCAGCAGAGCCTTGCATCGCTGATAGGCTCTCTCCAGAGTTGCCATGGCCTGCTCGCGAGCCTCGTCGTCGTAGGAATCTTCCGAGGTATCGGCGCGGCGCGCCAGACCGGTCAGCGCTCCGCGGAACTCGTCGAGCGCGGAGTGGAGGCCCGCATCCTCCATCCCCGGCCGTTCCAGCACGCCGGGATCGAGGCCGAGTATCAGGTCGGCCACCGCCTCGTAATGCTGGGTCGCCCGCAGGATGCCAGGCATCGCCGTCGCGACTTCATGAGGCAGGGTCTCCCGGTTGAGCCGGATCGCAAACGCCCTGATGGCCTGTGCGAGGGCATGAATGGTCTCGCTTCGCGACAATCGTTCCCTATGCCCGGCACGGTCCGGCGGGCGGGCTGCCGGATCGACCAGATCGAGCGATAGCCGCCCCAGGCGTTGCGTCTCCAGCAGCAGTCCGTCCACCGCGAGCACCGGCACCGCCAGAACGTTATCGTCCAGGTGTCGAGGCTGCATGGCGCGTTCCTCCGCCGATACGAAACGCGACCGCAGGAACGCCACCAGTCTTGGCGCCAGCGGCCAGACAAGGGCCACGCCCAGAAGATTGAAAATGGTGTGGAATGCGGCCAGGGTCGTCGCCGGTCCATCGGGAGCCCCGGCAATGTGGCGCAGCATTTCGATTCCCGATAGCAGGATCGGCAAGGTCAGCACGCCGATAATGCCGCTGCCGAGATTGAAGACCACGTGGGCCATCGCCACCCGCTTGGCATTGGCCGTGGCGCCGATCACCGCCATGAGGGCCGTCGTCGTCGTGCCGATATTGGCGCCGATGACGATGGCGGCCGCCGGCTCCAGCGGTAACGCGCCGCCGGCCGCCGCCGTCAGCGCGATCGCCATCACTGCGGCGGACGCCTGCGTCAGGAAAGTCAGGACCACGCCGGCGGCGACGAATAGAAGGATCGCCGGCAACCCCGTTTGCGGCAGGGCAGTGACATCGAAGCGCGAGCCGATATCGGCGAAGGCGCCCTGCAGGATGCCGATGCCGAGGAAGAAAGCGCCGAAGCCGGCGATTGCCTGACCGATCGCCCCCGCGCGGCGGCCGGGCGCACCAAGCCGCAGCAGCATTCCAACGCCGATGAACGGCAAGGCCAGCGGTTCGATCTGCAACTTGATGCCGATCAGCGCCACCAGCCAGCCGGTCATGGTTGTGCCGATATTGCTGCCGAAGATCACCCATACGGCGCGGGCAAGGCTGAGCAGTCCAGCATTGACGAAACCAATGGTCGCGACCGTCACCGCGCTTGAAGACTGTACCATGGCCGTAACCACGATACCCGAAAGCAGGCCGGCAAGTGGCGAGCCGGTGCCGCGCCGCAAGATGCGCTGCAGCGCGCCACCCGCCGCAAATTTCAGCCCGTCGGTCATCAGCCAGACGCCGAGCAGGAACAGTCCGAGCCCGCCGGCGAAGGCGCCAATCTGGCGTGCGACTTCCATCGGCGAATGGTAGCGCAGGTTGGGCGAGAACTCAGCGATAGAGGCCGACGTAACGGCAGTACGTATCAAGATTGATGTGGATCGTCTTCGCCTCGCCGCTGACCCCGACCCAGGCGATGTAGGAATCGATCCGCCCGGCCATGCCGCCGCCCGAAGTGCCGGAGTAGACAAGGCTCTGCACCCGCCCCGGGTCGATGCCATTGGCCTCGAGCACCGAAGCGGTCGTCGCGTTACAGGGATGCTGGGCGAGCGACTGAACCTGGCGCAGCATCTCCGGTCCGGCCGGCGCCAGGGCCGGCGGCATTGTCGTGCAGGCCGCGAGGCTGGCGAGGGCGAGCACAAGGACCACCATCGCCTTGATACTGGATCGGACGTTCATCCCCTTGCTCCGTTTGCGGTTTCGCTCGGGCAATCCTGACAAATCGCGGAGTTGGCGTCTGTGAACCCGCTCTCAGTCGCCGGTCCGTGCGACCACAGGCCGGTTCACGCCCCCGCCAGCCGTGCCCCAAACCCTACCATAGACATGCAGCGACACAGCGACCTGGCGTGCGGCATTCCCCAGCCGGTGAACATGGCCATCGGCGGCCTCGGTGAAATCCGCGAAGAACGGAGCAAGCGGCAACGTATCCTGCGGTATCGCCAGTCCATCTGCCTCGCAGATCGCATAACGGGTCTCGAGCAGCCTGCCGCAGGAGAGCGCGAAAGCGCACCAGGCATGGTGTCCGTGGACGGGGCTGAACTGCCCGCGACGCCAGACCAGGGCAAGGATCGAGAAGCGCTCCAGCGGGTCGGCATGGAGGAGATGGCGGGCGTAACAGCGCTGGCTGCCGAAGCGACGCAGGTCCCGCAGTTCGGGCGCGCGGCTCGCCTCGGCGACCGCCTCGGCGATCAACGCGCGCCGTGCCGCCCTGCCCCGCTCGAGCCCCTCCTCCACCGCCCCGACAAGTCGCCCGAGCCAGGCTGCCTGCCGGGTCGCGGCGCCCGACCGGCCTGGCAGTGCCAAAGAAATGTTCATCCTAGTTTTCCATAGAATCTGGCGCTATCCCCTCTATACTACGTCCCACGTGGAATATTTTTCCGAATTCGCTCGCATGCTCCTGCATGCGGGGAAGAATATTCCCGGATCAGGGCAGCATGGACGCAATCGATCTCAGGATCCTCCGACTGCTTCAGGACGACGCGAGCCTCCCGGTGGCGGAGATCGCCCGCCAGGTCAACCTGTCCCAGACCCCTTGCTGGAACCGGATCCAGAAACTCCGGGAAGCCGGCGTCATCCGCGCGCAGGTAACGCTCTGCGACGCTGCCAGTCTGAATGTCGGGGTCACCGTTTTCGTCTCCATCCGCACGAGCCAGCATAACGAACGCTGGCTGCGGGACTTCTCCCGCGCGGTCAGCGGCATGGAGGAAATCGTCGGCGCCTATCGCATGTCGGGGGAGACCGACTATCTGCTCAAGATCGTCGTTCCTGACATTCAGGCCTATGACAGCGTCTACCGGCGGCTGGTCAAAGCCATCGACCTGTCCGACGTCAGCGCGGCCTTCGTGATGGAGCCGATCAAGGAAACCACCGCGCTGCCGCTGACCTTCGCGCTGACCTGAGCCTGGCGCCACCGCCTCATCCGAAGTTGAGCATGACGTGGCGGACGGAGGTGTAATCCTCGAGGCTGTAGACCGACATGTCCTTGCCGTATCCCGACATTTTCAGCCCGCCATGGGGCATCTCCGAGGTCAGGGTGAAATGCTGGTTCACCCACACGCAGCCATATTGCAGGCGGCTTGCGACCTTCATCGCCGTCTTCACGCTACCGGTCCAGACCGAGGAGGCAAGGCCGTAATCGCTGTCGTTCGCCCAGGCGATGGCCTGCTCCTCGTCCTCGAAGCGCGTCACCGACACGACGGGACCGAAAACCTCGCGCCGCACGATCTCGTCCGACTGGAGTGCCCCTGCGACCAGGGTCGGCTCGTAGAAGAAGCCGCCTCCCGCCACCTTGCCGCCACCGGTCACGATCTCGGTATGGCGAAGCTGCGCCGCCCGCTCGACGAAACTCGCCACACGGCTTCGCTGGCGTTCGCTGATCAGCGGTCCAAGCTCGGTCGCCTCGTCCTCGGGCTTGCCATGCCTGAGTGAGGAGATGGCCGAACCCAGGTCGGCCACCAGCTTGTCGTACATCCTGGCGGAGGCATAGACACGGCAGGCGGCCGTGCAATCCTGGCCGGCATTGTAGAAGCCGCCCATGCGAATGCCGGCAACCACCGCCTCGCGATCTGCGTCGTCGAAGACGATGACGGGTGCCTTGCCGCCCAGTTCCAGATGTGTCCGCTTGAGGGTCTTGGCGGCGGACTGCAGGATCTTCTGGCCGGTCGTGACGTCGCCGGTCAGCGAGACCATCCTCACCTTCTGATGCGTCGTCAGGGGAACGCCGACCGACTCGCCCCGCCCGGCCACTATATTGACAACGCCCTTGGGAAAGATCTCGGCAAGGATCGAGGCCAGCTTCAGGGTCGTGAGCGGTGTCTGCTCCGAGGGCTTCAGGATAACCGTATTGCCGGCCGCCAGCGCCGGGCCCAGCTTCCAGGCCGCCATCATCAACGGGTAGTTCCATGGCGCGATCGAGGCGACCACGCCGACGGGATCGCGCCGGATCATGCTTGTATGGTTGGCGACGTATTCCGTCGCGGCACTGCCGGACAGGATGCGCGCCGCGCCGGCGAAGAAACGGAAGACATCGATCACTGCCGGCAGCTCGTCGGCCGCCGCCCTGGCAAGCGGCTTCCCGCAATTGAGCGATTCGAGTGCCGCGAACCCGCCTGCTTCCGCCTCGATCCGTTCCGCCAGGCGCAGCAGCAACAGCGCCCGTTCGGCCGGCGTCGTGCGACTCCAGCCCCCGAAGGCGCGTTCGGCCGCCAGCACCGCCTGGTCAACCTGTCCGGTCGAGGCCTCGTTCACCGAGGCGATGGTCTGGCCCGTCGCCGGATTGAGGATCGTCTCCGCCGCGCCATCGCCGGCAACGAGGTCGCCGTCGATCAGGAGCTTGGTCTGCATATGCTCTCTCCTTTCCCGGTGCGCACTGGCACCATCACCTGCCACTGCCTGCCGCGTCCTGACCATGCCGGGTGAGGTAGAAGGCAAGCAGGATCGGCACCAGCGTTATTGCAATGACGAAGACCGCCACCACATTGGTGACCGGCCGCTGCCGTGGCCTGACCAGTTCGTTCAGCATCCAGATCGGCAAGGTCGCCTGCTGGCCGGCCGTGAACGTCGTCACGATGACTTCGTCGAAGGACAGAGCGAATGCCAGCATCCCGCCCGCGAGCAGCGCCGTGGCGAGCTGCGGGAAAATCACGTGCCTGAAGGTCTGGAAGCCATTGGCGCCCAGATCCATCGAGGCTTCGATCAGCGACGGCGAGGTGCGCCGCAGGCGGGCAAGCGCATTGTTGTAGACGACGACGATACAGAAGGTCGCGTGGCCGATCACGATCGTCCAGAAACTGAACGGCAGGCCACCGAGATTTAGCGCGGAACGCAGGGCAATGCCGGTGATGATGCCGGGCAGCGCGATGGGCAGTATGACGAGCAGCGAGATCGCCTCGCGGCCGAAGAAACTGCTGCGCCACACCGCCGCCGCGGCCATGGTGCCGAGAAAGAGGGCAAGCACGGTGGCGACCGAGGCCACTTGCAGGGAGAGCAGCAGGGCGGCGCGCACATCCTCGCGTTCGAGCGCGACCGCGAACCAGCGCGTGGTCAGCGCGGGCGGCGGAAAGACGAAACTCTTGTCCTCGGCGGAGAAGGCATAGAGAACGATGAAGAGCAGCGGCAGATGCAGAAACAGGATCCCTCCCAGGGCCGCCAGCCTGAGCGCCAAGCCGGGCCTGGTGCCGCCTTCCGATTTCCCCCGGTGCCGGCGCCGCTCAGAGGGCATTGAACGCCCCCAGCCGCCGCGCGATGGTGAGATAGACCGCCATGACGATCATCGGCACGACGGTGAACGCCGCTGCCAGCGGCACGTTGCCCGCCACGCCCTGCTGCGCATACACGACCGTGCCGATATAGGGATGGGAAGTTCCGATCACCTTCGGAATGATGTAATCGCCAAGCGTGAGCGAGAAGGTGAAGATCGATCCGGCCACGACGCCCGGGAAAGCCAGCGGCAGGATGACCCGGCGGAAGGTCGCAAGGGGTGCCGCGCCCAGGTCCGCCGAGGCTTCCATCAGCGACCGCGGCACCCTTTCCAGCGCCGCCACGATCGGCAGGATCATGAACGGCACCCAGATATAGACGAAGACGATGAACGTGCCAAACATCGAGAAGCTGAGCGAGGGCCCGCCCAGTACCGGGACCGCCAGGATGGCCTCGAGCAGCCAGAGGGCGCCCAGGTGTTCGGCCAGCCAGGTGATGACCCCCTCTTTGGCGAGGATCAGTTTCCACGAATAGACGCGCACGATATAGCTCGACCAGAGCGGCACCATGACGCCGAGATACATCAGCGCCTTGAGGCGCACCGATGCGTAGCGCACCATGTAATAGGCGATGGGAAACGCGATCAGCGCACAGGCGAACGTCACGGCGGCCGCCATTGCGACAGTGCGCGCCACCACCAGGAGGTTCGGTTCCGTCAGCAGCTCCGCATAGGTGCGCAGCGACAGCTGGCGCACCACCTGGCCGGAGAATTCGTCGATATAGAAGAAGCTCTGCGCCAGCAGGGCAAGGAGCGAACCGAGATAGATCACGCCCAGCCAGAGCAGTGGCGGCGTCAGCAGCAACGCGAGCGTCACGCGCGGGTGCGCATGAAGATACCGGGCTAACCGCGCGATCGGGTCGCCGCGACCGGCCTGCCACGCCGCCGCGCTCATGTCTCAACCCCTTCCTCGATCGGGCGCTCACTCGCCCGGGACCAGACCAGCCG
The DNA here is from genome assembly GCA_026126215.1 of Alphaproteobacteria bacterium. Lineage (GTDB taxonomy): Bacteria > Pseudomonadota > Alphaproteobacteria > Ferrovibrionales > Ferrovibrionaceae > JAHCJQ01. The sequence continues at coordinate 42,571 of JAHCJQ010000003.1, read as the reverse complement.
CACGCGCTCGCCGGCGCTCCACGCCGCACGAGGCCCGCCCGCATCCGAATTCTGCGTGACGACCGTCAGTTCGCCGCCGGCATCGAGCCCGACGAGATAGCGCGTCTGGGCGCCGTAATAGAGGACCGAGCGGATCGTCCCGTCGGCGCTGCAGCCTCCCTCCGCGACCGGCTCCGCAGGAGTGGCCAGGCGGATGCGTTCGGGCCTGATGGAGAATGAGCGCGATCCGGCGCCGATCCGTTCTGCCACCGCGGCCGGGAGCAGGTTGGAAATACCGACGAAGCCCGCGACGAAGGCGGTCCGCGGATGATCGTAGATCTCCGCCGGCGTGCCGAGCTGCTCCACCCGTCCGTGATTGAAGACCGCGACACGGTCGCTCATGGAAAGCGCTTCGCCCTGATCGTGCGTTACATAGATGAACGTAATGCCGAGCTGGCGCTGGATCGCCTTGAGCTCGACCTGCATCTCCTCGCGCAGCTTGAGGTCGAGCGCGCCAAGCGGCTCGTCGAGCAGCAGAACCCTGGGCTGCCCGATCAGCGCCCGGGCGAGAGCGACCCGTTGCCGCTGCCCGCCGGAAAGCTGGGCAGGCTTGCGTGCACCGAAACCGGGGAGGCGCACGAGTTCGAGCATCTCACCGGCCCGCCGGCGACGCTCGGCCGCCGGCAGCTTGCGGATCATCAGCGGATACTCGACATTCTCCTGCACGCTCATGTGCGGAAAGAGCGCATAGTCCTGAAAGACGGTATTGACGTTCCGCTCATAGGGCGGCACGTCGCTCACGTCCTTTCCGCTGAGGAAGATCCGGCCCTCGGTCGGATGCTCGAAGCCCGCGACCAGGCGCAGGCACGTGGTCTTGCCCGAACCCGATGGACCCAGCATGGCGAAGAATTCTCCGTCACGGACGGAGAAGCTTACCCGGTCGACCGCACGCACTTCGCCGAACAGGCGGCTCACGCCATCGAAGCGTACCGCAACCTCACTGGAATCCATCATCCCGCCGGCAACAGGCGCGGGCGGCCAGGCCGCCCGCGCATTCCCGATTTCAGCGACCGCCAAGGACGGCGATATAGTCGCTCACCCACTTGTAGTAGGGCACGCAGGTCCTGCCGCCGCCGCAATTGGCGACCGGCGTCCGCCAGAACGCGATCCGCTCGAATTCGTTCAGACCGTTATTCTCGCAGCCTTTGTCGCCAAGCAGCGCATTGCCCTTGCAGGCCGAGAGCACCACGGGAACCGAGCCGAACCAGGCGGAGAGGTCGCCCTGGAGCTTCGGATTGATCGAGTGCTCGAGCCACATGTAGGCACAGTTCGGGTGCTTGGAATCGACATGCATCATCGTCGTGTCCGCCCATCCGGTCGCCCCTTCTTTCGGCACGACGCTGGCGATCGGCTGCCCCTTGGACTTGAGCACGTTGACCTGGAAGCCCCAGGACGACGAGGCCGCAAGTCCCTCGTTGGTGAAATCGTCGATCTGCACGAAGGCGTCATGCCAGTAGCGGGCGACGATCTTGCGCTGCTGGCGCAGCAGGTCGAGAGCTGCCTTGTACTGCTTTTCGTCGAGCGAGTATGGGTCGGTGATGCCGAGGGCTGGCTGCGTTGCCTTGAGGTAGAGCGCCGCATCGGCGATATAGATCGGTCCGTCGAAAGCCTGGACCCGCCCCTTGTTGGACTTGCCATCGGGCAGGTTCATCTCCTTGAACACGACTTCCCAGCTGTTCGGCGGCGTCGTGAAGACCTTCGTGTTGTAGGCCAGCACGTTGTAGCCCCACTGATAGGGCACGCCATAGTGCTTGCCATCGACATGATGCCAGGCCGCCTTCTGCAGGCGCGGATCGATCTTGCCGTAGGAAGGCACCAGGCCGACATTGACTTCCTGCACGCGCTTGCCGGCGATGAGGCGGAGGCTGGCATCACCGGACGCCGTCACGAGATCGAAGCCGCCCTCGTTCATCAGCGCGACCATCTCGTCGGAGGTGCCGGCCGTCTTCACGTTCACCTTGCAGCCGGTCTTCTTCTCGAAATCCGTCACCCAGTCGAACTTGGCATCGGTCTGGCCACGCTCGATATAGCCGGGCCAGGCGACGATATCGACCCGGCCCTCGCCGGCACCAAGCCGCTGCAGCGGCGCGGCGCCGACCGATCCGACCGCAAGGGCCGTTGCCGCCGCGGCACCGATCGCACGCGCCGCCATCCGCTTGAAGGGCTTGCGCCTCGCAGAATGGCGCTTGGCAGAATGGGTTTTCATGGTCTCCTCCTCCGCTATCCCTGTTTGACGTCGGCTCTTGAGCTTCTGATTGGAAAAAACGCTATCGCGGGGAGTTTTTCGTATCAAATAGTGAAATCTGCTGTCGTATTATCGGAAAAATCTATATTATCCTCGCCGCGCCCTGCCATGGCCGTGTTCGCGCGAGAGTTCGACGAAGGTCCTGGCCGGAAGCGAAAGCGGCGAGCCCCGGCGCCAGACCAGGCCGACATCGACGCTGGGCAGCTGGTCCGCGAGGATTCGCGCATCCAGGCGGTCGCCCTCCAGCGACCAGGGACGGAAAGCCATGTCGGGCATGACGGCGATGCCCGCCCCGGTGGCGACCAGCGAGCGGACCGCCTCGACCGACCCGGTCTTGAGCATGGTTCGCGGCGCCAGTCCGGCTGCCTGCCACCATCCGCGTGCCGTTTCCGCCATCTCGTCGATATCAAGCTGGATCAGCGGCTCGGCGACAATATCGGCAAGCGCGATCCGCTCGGCCGCGGCCAGCGGATGATTGGGCGCAAGCCAGAGCCGGTTGCGCGAACGCACCACCACCTCGCAGTCGAGCGCGTCGCGATCGGTCATGTTGGAGACGAGGATCAGCCCGAGATCGAGTTCGCCATTGACCAGCAGATGCTCGACATAGTCCCGGACATCCTCATGCACCTCGACCGCGACATTGGGAAAGACCCGCCGGAAACGCGCCAGGAGATCGGCGAGGAAATAGCCGGCGACCAGCGATGTCACACCGAGATGGACCGTACCGGAAAGGCTCGGCGCCGCTGTCTGCAGGGCGCGCTGCGCATCGGCGACCGCCGCAAGAATATTGTGCGCATGGTGCAGGAACTGGTGTCCATGGTGGGTGAGCGCAAGCCCCCGCGCCCGCCGCTCGAACAGCGCCACGCCAGTAAAGTCTTCAAGCTGTTTCAATGCCTCGGTGACCGCCGATTGCGAGATCCCGACCGCCGCCGCCGCCGCGGTCACGGACCCTGCCTCCGCCACGGCGACGAAATACCGGACCTGCCGCAAAGTCATCATCGGAAAAAATTGAACACTGCCGCCTGGTCGCGGTCAATCGGCCATCAGGCGGCGGCGCGGCGGCGGCGGTTACGGCCCTCGAAACGGCCAAGCTCCTGCCTGATCGCGGCGACGATCCGCCGATGGCCCTGTGCCGCCAGCGGCTCGAGCAGATCGCGATAGCAGGCAGCCTGGAACGGGCTCTCGATCTGGACCGCGGCCGCAATCGCCTCTGGCGGCACGAGGCTCCCGCCGAGCGCCTCTGTCCCCTCGACCCCAATGGCCAGAAGTTCCAACCGGGTGCGTATGCACTTCTCGCAATCTCCGCAATTCAGTTCCTCGGAATACGCAGAAGGACAGACCCGAAGATGGCGGAATGCAGTCGGCCAGGCCCGCAACTCGCGCAGCTTGTCGAGCCGGCTGAAGCGCAGGCCCCAGTGACGGATTTGTACTCCCTCGCTGGAATAGCAGGGATCGAGAAGCGGATGGGATCCGTTCGGCCGCAGGCTGCGCGCATCCTGGGTTGCCGCCAGGCTGACCCGCAGGTTACCGGTCGATGCGAGATGCGCGATGGCCGCCAGTGCCCCGCCATGTTGCTGGTAGAGCCAGAAATCAGGCCGGACGGGAATCCGACGGATATTGCTCGCAGCGCTCACCAGCTCCAGATCGGTTTCTGCCGCGATGGCGAGAAGTGCCGCGCGAGCGCGCCCGAACCGCCCCTGCTGGGGCCGACCGGGCTTCTTGCCGATATCGAAGCCATGCACGATATAGCCATGGCTGAAGCGGCCGGGATCGCCCTGGGCGAAATCCTGCAGGTTACGCCAGAGCATGTGCAGCGAGTCGACCCCGCCCGAGAGGAAGCATCCCTGGCGCGGCCGGGACACCGGAAGCCGTTGGGCCGGACTGCCACGCCGCGCCTCGATCGCCGGCACGGCAGATCCGGCAAGCGACCAGCTCCGCCACAGCGCATGGATCTCGGCCAGCCCGTCGCGCAGCCTGGGACACACTTCGGCATCGATCTGCATGCGCTTCTCGCCGTGATGCACCGCAAGCGGAAAGCAGGCTGCGGCCAGCACATCGCCTGCTGCAGCACTGTAGCCAGGCATCTGATCGATAGTGAATTCCAGGTCATGCGACCCGGTCGGGCCGTCCTCGAACGTCACCCGCGCGGCAAGTCGCCGCCCGAACATTCCATCGCTGCATGAGATCGCATCCACCCGCATGCCAGCGTGCCTTCCCCTCGGCATCGCACCAGCCCTGCTCGAGCGCCCCCGCGCCCCGGGCCTCAGTTATCATAAGTCTTTTCCGCCGTTCTGAAATGCTTCACTTGTCACACAGCATTACGAAACCGCCGCCGGTAGCGAGAGGAATCCGCGAAACCTGGCGCGACCGCCGCGAACCGGATCGCCGTCCAGACGCAGCCGAGGAAAACGCTGGATCATCCGCCCAACGGCGATCTGCCCCTCCAGCCGTGCCAGCGCCAGACCGGCGCAGACATGAGGGCCGCCGCCGAAGGCAAGGTGGCGATTCGGCTGCCGGCCGACATCGAAGCGCTCCGGATCGGCGAATTCCGTCGGGTCACGGTTCGCGGCGCCGATACAAAGCGTGAGATAGGTTCCGGCCGGCATTTGAATACCGCCTATCTCCACCGGCTCCGCCACGGTCCGGTTGCCAAGCTGGTTGGAACTCTCGTAGCGAAGGCATTCCTCCACCGTGCTGCGGATGAGCGTGGGATCGGCACGCAGGCGCGCCAACTCTGCATCGTGCGTCAGAAGCAGATGCAAGCCATTTCCGATCAGATTGGTCGTCGTCTCATGCCCGGCATTGAGCAGGAAGATGCAGTTCTGCAGCAGTTCCTCCTCGGTCAGCCGTTCGCCGTCCTGCTCGCCGCGAATAAGCCGGCTGAGCACGTCGCTCTCATCGCCGAGACTGCGCCGGCGATCAGCGACCAGGGTCTTCAAGTAGTCGGTGAATTCCTCGACCGCGCGATGCCCGCGGGCGAGTTGCTCGGGTGTCAGCGTCGCCTCGAGCGCGCCCAGAATGGCAAGCGACCAGCCGCGCAGGGGAGCGCGGTCGGCATGCGGCACTCGCAACAGGTTACCGATCACCTCGACCGGGATCGCCGAGGCGAAATCGTCGATCAGATCGAAATTGCGCTTGTCCTCGATCCGATCCAGCAGGTCATCGACCAGCCGGATCAGGTCCGGCTCCATGGACCGGATGGCGCGCGGCGTCAGCGCGCCGGCAATCAGCCGCCTGACCCGCGTATGCAACGGCGGATCGTTGAAGACCAGACTAGTCGTGTGGTGGCGGTAGAGAGGCGTATCAAGTCCGTATTTCGGAGCAAACTCCCGGCGCTTGTCGGAACGAAAGCGCCGTGTATCCCGGTAGATCAGGTCGAGGTCGGCATAGCGCGTGAGGAAGAAGGACCCGTCCGCGCAGCGATGTACCGGGGAATGATTCCGCAGCGCCCGATAGGTCGGATAGGGATCGCGGTAGAACTCCGCGGCCGGACGGGTGATGTCGAACTCACGGGCCAGCGTCAGGGCCTCGCCTTCCGCCACGAACTTCAAGCTCATGCCCGCCCCCGACCCGCTTGCCGCATTTCCGCCCCAACCTGCGGACAGGATAATCCCGGCTTTCGCGCGAGGCTGTCAACGGATGCCTCGATCTGCTAGAGATGCGGCAGCGCACACGCACGGATACAGGGCCTGCCTCGTGGCTGCCTGCCGCAATTCGGGACGATCTCCGCATGATCCGTCGCGACGACATATTCTCGACCACGTGGAAGGCGCTCGAAGCCGGCGGGTCCCGCCTCGGCCATGCGCTGCTCGATCGCCGGCTCAGGCTCGGCATCACCGGCCTCAGGGGCGCGGGCAAGACCGTCTTCTGCACAGCCCTGATCGAGCTGATCACCGGCGGGCGGGACTGGGACGAACGCTTCCCGCTCCTCTCCCGGGAACGGCGCCCGATTGCCGGACGGGTCCTTCCCGTGCCAGGCTGGAAGCCATTTCCCATCGAGGAGATGCGCGCAGGGCTGCAGGCTGCGACACCTGACTGGCCGCCGCCCACCGCCGAGCCGACGGCGACACGCATCGAATTCGACATCCCGGCCGACGGGCTGTGGCGCAGGCTGGGCATATCGGGCAGGCGTATAGACATCGAGATCGTCGACTATCCCGGCGAGTGGCTGCTCGACCTCGCGTTGCTGAAAGCCGACTTTGCGAGCTGGTCACGCGAGACATTGCGCCTCATCGACCTGTCGCCGACGCGCGCGGCGCTGAGCCGGGATTGGCGTGCCGAAGTGGCGGCCGTCGATCTCTCCGCCCACCTGCCGGACGATGCCCTCTACAGCCTGCATCGTGGCTATGTGGAATTCCTGCGCCGCTGCAGGTTCTCCGATCCGCCACTCTATCTGCTGGCGCCGGGCCAGTTTATCCGCCCCCCCGCCGACATTCGCGCGGAAACGGACTTTCACTTCTTCCCCGCAAGTCCGGCGGACGAAAGGAAAGCCGGCAGAGGCAGCGCGCTTGCCGAACTGGAAGCGCGCTACCAGCGTTACCGGCGGCGGGTCCGCGAATTCTACGAACGCAGCTTCCAGGGCATCGATGCACAGGTCGTCCTGGTCGACGTGCTCGAGGCGCTCAACCAGGGACCCGAAAGTTTCGCCGACCTGCAGAGGGCGCTGCGCCTGTGCATGGAAAGTTTCGACTATGGTCCGTCCAATCCGATCCTTCGCTGGTTCCGCCCAAGCGTAGCGCGGATCGCCTTTGCCGCGACCAAGGCCGACCAGGTCACGCGCAACCAGTGGAACAATCATCGTCTTCTGCTCGAGAAGCTGCTTTCCGAACAGGTCCGGCGCGCCAGGGCCGGCCGCGTCGAGATCGAGTTTTTCTCCGTGGCTTCCGTGCGCGGCACGCGCGAGGTGAAGCGGATGTTTCGGGATCGCCCGATATCCATGCTGCAGGGGCGCAAGAAAGGAGCGCCGGAGGACATCATCGAAATCTACCCTGGCGAAGTTCCCGCCGATCTGCCGGGGCCAGACTACTGGCAGCGGCCGCACCGCTTCGTCGACTTTCTGCCCTGGCGTGACGGAGACGCAGCAGGTGAGGCCGCCGCGCCGGCGGAGCAGATCGGCCTGGACGAACTGCTGGACTTTCTCTTGAGGAAATGAGCCATGCGCCCAGATGAAGCTGACAGGACGCAAGACGGGCTCGAGCAGATCGCCGGGCGCGAATTCCGCATCGCCGAACTGGCGCCCGCGCCGGACCGGCTGGACACGCCCGATATCGATCCGCCGCCCGATGCCGGCCTTCCCCATCGTCCACACCGTGCACGCCGGGTGTTCGTCTGGAGCCTTGCGGCAAGCATTCTTGCGATACTTGGCCTCCAGGTTTTCGACTTTCTCGCCGCGCTGTACCGGGAGAATCTGATCACCGGCGGTGTCGTCACGGCATTGCTGGCGCTGACCTTGGGAAGCGGCCTGCTCTGGGCGCGAGCGGAACTGCGCGGCATTTTCCGGCTCGAGGCCGTTGATGCCGTGCGCGAGAAGGCATTGCGCATCGCCACAGGCGCCAGCGTCGACGAGGCCGACGGGCTGATCGAGGACCTGATCCGCGTTCAGGCGCACCGGCCAGGGATCGCACACGCGCTGCACCGGTTGCGCCGGCTGCATGGCGGCAAGCTTGCGGATCGCGAACTTCTGCGAATTCTCGATGCACGCATCCTGGGGCCTTGCGACGAGGAAGCGGTTGCCGCCGTCGACCGTCACGCGCGCCGCGCCGCCATTGCCGTCGCCGCCTCACCGGTCGCCGTTCTTGATGCGGTCATCCTGGTGGGCCTGGCGCTGTCCATGATCCGCGAGGTCGCCGAGGTCTACGGCATGCGCCCCGGTCGACTGGCAAGCGTCCGCATCGCCCGGCGGCTGCTTGGCGGAACCGCCATGGTAATGGGCGCCGATATCGCCGGAACCATGATCCTGGAACAGTTTGGCAAGACCATCGGCACCGTGGTCGCGGTGAAGGGCGGCGAAGCGGCCATCGCAGGCTTGCGCATGCTCCGCCTCGGGCAGATGGTGATCCAGGAAGTGCGGCCGGTGCCCGCCCTCGAGGCAGAGCGCGGCCGGATCAGCCGGTCGATCGCGCGCGCCATGCAGCTCTTCGCCGGCTCGCCCCGGCGCGAAGAGACGCCGCCGGCGCGCGAACCCTGAATGCGTTCCTCAGGCCTCGCCGAGCAGTGCCTGCCGGAAGCGTTCCTTGAGATGTGCCCCATCCCGGGGCGGAAGCACCAGCGGCAGCGGTTCCACCAACACCTTTGCGACACGGAAGACCGGCCCCTCGCCCTTCAGCAGGTCATGGCGCAAGCGCTCCATGCCTTTCGGTCCATGGACGGTGTCGCTGTCGGCGATGCCCGCGCCGCGCGCCATGAGCGCGAGATCGGTGCCGGCACCCCGCTCCTCCTTTGGCGCCTGCACGGGTGCGGTATGGGTCGCCTGGTTTCCGGTCTCGCCGAAACGCTCGTTGTCAAGCACCAGGATGGCCAGATTGCTCGGACGCTGCGCGGCGACGGTGGCAAGCGAGCCGACCCCCATCAGCATGTCGCCGTCCCCCGTAATAACCAGCACGCGCCGCTCCGGCCGGGCCAGCGCCAGTCCGAGCCCGACGGAGAGCGTGCCGCCCATAGCACCCCAGAGAGGCAGGTTGAGAGACCGGTCGCCGGCAGCGGTGACGTCCCAGGCGCTCTGGCCGAGACCCGCCACCACCAGCAGCCGGTCGTCCGCACCAGCGAGAACTTCCGCGACCAGTTCGCGGCGGTGAAACCTCTCCTCGTTCATCTTGCCGCCTCGAAGCGCTTGGCGCCGATCAATCTCTGGCGCAACAGCACCGCGACCGCCTGATTACCGGAAAAAGCCATACCGGCCGCCGCTTCCACCACCCGCCCCACTTCGGCCGGCCGATCGGCGGAGAAGACGATGCTGCCCATGGCCTGCAACACTGTCCCCGTAGCCTGGCCCATGGGGAGTTGCCATGGATTGCTCTCGCCGAAATCGCCCCGCATCGTGACCAGCATCAGGAGCGGATAGCGCATCGTCCGGGCGAGACCGAGCATGTTGACGCAGTTGCCCACGCCCGAGGATTGCATCAGCAGGACACCGCGATCTCCGCCGAGCCAGCCGCCCAGCAGCACCGCGATACCTTCTTCCTCGGTCGTCAGGACGATGGGGCGCATTTCAGCGGAGGCATGACAGAGAGCGATGAGGCGTGCATGACCAGCATCCGGCAGGTAACAGACCTGGCGCACGCGTTGAGCGAGCAGCACCTCGAAGACATCGGATGGCCAGTCGGGTTGGTGCGCATCCTGCATGTCCGTCGAGACCCGCGCTTAGCTTGAGGCGAGGCGGGGACCGCGCCGCCCGGCCTGTTCGCAGACATGATCGAGCAGGGCGGAGAAATCCGCGTCGGCGAAAGCCAATCCGTCGCCGCGGCGGCTGCGCGCCGCCTGCCCAAGGCACTCGCGCGCCGCAACCCCCATGAAGATCGGCACCCCTGCCCCACGCGCGGCCTCGACACAAAGCGAGATATCCTTATGCGCCAGCGAGATCCGGAATCCGGGCGCCACATCGTCGCGCAGCACCTTGGACGGCCACGCATTCAGAAGGTGCCCGTTGCGCGCCGTCGTGCCGTTGACCACGTCGAGCGTGGTCCGCAGATCAAGGCCAAAGGCTTCCGAGAGCGCCATCGCCTCGGCCGTGAGCTGACAGGTGGCGATAGCGAGATAATTGTTGACCAGCTTCGTTCGCATGCCGCTACCTGGGGGACCGCAATGATGGATCGTGGTCCCCATCGCCGCGAGCAGTGGTTCGACACGGTCGAAGTTTTCCGGGGTGGCGCCGACCATGAAAAGGGACTCGCCGCTGACCGCGTGACTGACCAGCCGCCCGACCGGCGCGTCGACGAAGCCCATGCCTTTGGCGGCAAGCGAAGCCGCCAGCCGGTCGCTCGTGCGCGGATCGATCGTGCTCATGTCCATCACAATTTGCCCGGAGCGGCCCAGTTCCATGAGCCCGCCCGGCCCGGCAACCACCTCGTCGACATCGGGCGAGTCGGGAAGCATGATGATGATGATATCGCAGCTCTGCGCCAGTTCGGCGACGCTCTCCGCCCGCCGCGCGCCAAGGGCAAGCAGCGGATCGGCGCGCGAGGCATCCCGGTCATGCACCAGAAGCGCCGTTCCCTTGCGCTGCAGGTTGCTTGCCATCGGCTGCCCCATGGCGCCGAGGCCGACGAAGCCCACTCTCGCAGTCATTCTCCCCCCTTCCGAACCAAAATTCCCCGACCTCCGCCGGCCGGCTTATCCTTCGTAGAGCCACGCCACGCCGTCATAGTCGCGCGGATCGCGACCGCCCATGAACTGGTTGCGCAGTTCGCGCACCACGCCCGCCGCGTGATAGACCTCACCATATATTCTTGCCATCACCTGGACGCGCGCCGTGCGAAGATAGCGCTCCTCCTCATAGGCCCGGAAGGCGGCAGCCGGGTCGTCGGGCAGGCCCGCCAGCTTATCCGCGAGACAGACCGCATCCTCGATCGCCATGCAGGCACCCTGGGCAAGGTATTGCAGCATGGGATGGGCCGCATCGCCAAGCAGGGTGATCGGACCCCGGCTCCAGGTCCTGACCGGCTCCCGGTCGCAGAGCACCCACATGCGCCAGCTTTCGATCTTTTCAAGCAACCGGAGAACCTCCGGCCGCTGCCCGGCGAAGCGTTCGTTGAGTTCGGCCGGATCGCCATAGCTGTTCCAGCCTTCCTCGTAGCGGTTCGAATGAAAGACCGCGACCAGGTTGAAGAGCTCGCCCCGGCGCAGCGGATAATGCACGAGGTGCGTGCGCGGGCCGGCCCAGAGGGTCACTGCCGGCGAGCGCAGGTCGGCCGGCACCTGATCCATCGGCAGGACGGCACGATAGGCGATATGCCCGGAGACGCGCGGCTTGCCATCGCCCACCACTTGCTGACGGATGGTGGACCACAGCCCGTCAGCCCCGATCAGGGCAATGCCCTCCACCGCTGATCCATCCTCGAAGCGTCCCCGCACCCTGCCGGCTTCCGGCGCGGCATGCACCAGCCGCCGCGAAGTCAGGAGCTCAACGGCCGGCGACGCGCGGCAGGCCTCGAGAAGGACCTGATGCAGATCGGCCCTGTGGATGACCGCGTAAGGCTTGCCGAAACGGGCGCGGAACGGATCACTCAGATCGACCGAAGTCACAACCTCGCCCGTCATGGCATCGCGCATGACCAGTTCTGGCGGGAAGACGGCGACGCGCGAGATCGCATCGGTCAGCCCAAGGCGGGCGAAGCGCCGGAAGACATTGGGGCCGAGCTGGATGCCCGCTCCGATCTCCCGGAACTCGGCGGCCTGCTCGATGACGCGGCTGGTGAAACCCTGTTGGGCCAGGGCCAGCGCCGCAGCCAATCCGCCGATGCCGCCGCCGACGATCAGTACCGGCGGCCGGCCTGTGACATCTCCCTTCAATGCCTCCCCCGTTCAACCGACATCCGGTCAAAATCCGCTCTTGCCCGGTTCATCGAATACACCATCATACCTCCCTCCGTAAAATGCCAATGTCACGGACGGTTCTATGGATTCGGTCACACAATTTGCCCTCGGGGCCACGGTCGGCACACTGGCTCTCGGCGCCCGCATCGGCCCGCGCCGCGCCGCGCTGTTTGGCGGTATTCTGGCGATGCTGCCCGATCTCGACATTCTCTTGCCGGCGGCGGACCCGGTCGAAGCCTTCGTGAACCACCGGGGCTTCAGTCACTCGATCATCGTCCATACCTTGATCGCCCCGGTGGCCGGCGAGGCGCTGCGCCTTGCGGCGCGGCCGCTCAGGGATGCCCGCCTGCGCTGCTATCTCGCCGTCTGGCTGATCCTCGTCACCCATGCCCTGCTCGACGCCTTCACGACCTATGGCACGCGAATATTCTGGCCGCTCAGCGAGCGTCCCGTCAGCTTGTCCACGATCTTCATCATCGATCCGGCCTATACCCTGCCCCTTCTCGCCGCCATGATCATGGCCTTAGCCGGCGGGCGCTGGCGCCCGACCATTGCCTATGGAGCGCGCCTGGCGCTGCTGCTCAGTTCTCTCTATCTCGCCTGGACCGTGGTCGCCCAGCAGATCGCCGAGCGGAAGGTGCTGGCGGCACTCGAACGCCATGGCATCAAGGCCGAACGGCTGGTGATGATCCCGATGCCGTTCAACAGCTTTCTCTGGCGTGGTCTCGCCGTGGAAGGCGACAGATACTACAACGTCTACCGCTCGGTGCTCGATACCGGCGATTCGGGTGGCGTGCATGCGCACGAACGCCGGATGGCCCTTGCCGATGGGCTGCCCGATCAGTCCCGTATCGCCGCCATAGCCGACTTCAGCGGCGGCTTCTATGCTTTCCGGCGAGTCGGAGACGAGCTCTTGCTGAGTGACCTGCGCCTCGGTGTCGAACCGAACTACGTTTTCACTTTCCGTATTGCCGAATTCAGGCAGGGCATGGCTGCCGCGGTGTTCCCCGTGCGCATGCCGCGCGGTTATGATCTGACGCAGCTTGGCTGGCTGTGGCGGCGCATTTTCGACGAAACGGCGCCGCGGAAGGAATGAGGGGAAACATGCGCATCGCCGTTCTCGACGATTACCAGGGTGTCGCCTTGACGATGGCTGACTGGTCCGTCCTCCCTCCGGATGCGACGGTCACGGTCTTCCGCGACACGCTGCACAGTCAGGAGGACCTGATCCGCCGGCTGCGCGAGTTCGAGATCGTCTGCCTGATGCGTGAAAGGACGCCATTTCCGGCCAGCGTCATCGAGGCGCTGCCGGCATTGCGGCTGATCGTCACTACCGGCATGCGCAATGCCTCGCTCGACGTGGCTGTGGCGCGCAAGCGCGGCGTCATGGTCTGCGGTACGGAAGGCAGCACCGCCTCGACGGCCGAGCTGACCTGGGGATTGCTGATCGCTTTGGCCCGCCGCATTCCCATGGAGGACCGCGCCATCCGGGCAGGCCGCTGGCAGGAGAGTATCGGCCAGGATCTCGAAGGCCTGACCTTGGGGCTGGTCGGTCTCGGCCGCCTGGGCGGGCGTGTTGCCGAATATGCCCGTGCCTTCCGCATGCGCATCCTCGCCTGGAGCCAGAACCTCACGCGCGAGACAGCGGAACGCCACGGCGCAACACTGGTCTCGAAGGAGGACCTCTTCGCGGGGTCTGACTTCGTCTCGGTACATCTCGTCCTGAGCGAGAGGACGAGGGGCATCGTCGGCGCTGAGGACCTGGGGCGCATGAAGCCCACGGCCTGCCTGATCAATACCTCGCGCGCCGGCCTGGTCGACCAGGCTGCCCTACTCGCGGCGTTGCGCGAGCGGCGCATCGCCGGCGCCGGTCTAGATGTCTACGAAACCGAGCCACTGCCGCGCGGGAACCCGTTCCTCGCGCTCGACAATGCCATCCTGCTGCCCCATCTCGGCTATGTGACCGAGCGGACCTACCGGGCCTTCTATGCGGGAATCGTGGAGGATGTCGCCGCCTTCATGGCGGGCTCCCCGATCAGGGTACTCGGCTAGAAGACTGCCCGCGGGGTCTCATTCCATGCCGAGCAGGCGGTAGATACGCCGCGCATACTCGCCGAAGCGCGGCTCGGTCTTGACGTCGAGTGTTCGAGGGTGCGGCAGGTCGATCTCGAAATGGTCGGCCATGCGCGCCGGGCCGGCGGTAAGCACCGCGACCTGTGTGCCGAGAAAGACCGCCTCCTGCACGCCGTGCGTGACAAAGACGATGGTCTTGCCGCTCTCGCGCCAGATACGCAGCAGCTCGATGTTCATCTTTTCCCGCGTCAGCGCGTCCAGCGCGCCGAATGGTTCGTCCATGAGCAGCAGCTTCGGGTCGTGTACGAGCGAGCGGGCAATTGCCGCGCGCTGCTGCATGCCGCCGGAGAGTTCATAGGGATACTTGTCCTCGAAGCCGGTGAGCCCGACCAGATCCAGCAGCGCACGCGCCCTTTCGCGGGCTGCCTTCATCGGCAGGCCAAGAATTTCAGCCGGCAGCAGAACATTGTCGATGATGCGTCGCCATTTCAGCAGCAGCGCCTGCTGGAAGACCATGCCGATATCGCGCGCCGGGTCGAAGGGATGCGCCGGGTTGCCGATCAGGACCGTGCCCTGGTCGTAGGGATGAAGCCCCGCGAGGATCTTAAGCAGCGTGGTCTTGCCGCAGCCCGACGGGCCGACCAGCGAAACCAGTTCGCCGGCCTCGATCGAGAGTGTCACATCGGACACGGCGAGAAAGTCCTCGCCCCTCGTGCGGTAGGTCTTGCGCAGGCCCTCGATCCGGATGAAAGGTTCACTGGACGCGGGCATCGCGCACCACGAGAAGGCGCTCGAGGCCGAGCACCAGTCCATAAAGGATCACGCCGAGCAGGGTGATGAGGATCACCGCCATGAACATGGCGGCGGTATCGAGCGTGACCTGCACCTGCAGCATCAGGTATCCGAGACCTTTCTCCGAGCCGAGGAACTCGCCGACGATGGCGCCCGCGACAGCCAGCACGGCCGCGACCTTCATGCCGGAGAAAATGTAGGGCAGCGCGCCGGGAAGCTGGATCTTGGTGAAGATCTGCCAGCGCGAGCCACGGATGGAGCGCACGAGGTCGAGCAGGTCCGGCTCCACCTCGCGCAATCCGCGCGCCGTGGTCAGCACGATGGGAAAGAACGCGATAGAGAAGGCGATCAGCGTGTTGGGAAAGATGCCGTAGGAGAACCAGACGATGATCAGCGGCCCGAGCGCCACCTTGGGCACCATGTTCAGGCTGACCAGCAGCGGCATGAAGAGTTGGTCGAGCAGCCGCGACCAGGAGAAGAAGAGCGCCAGGGTCACACCGACGCCCACCGCCAGGAAATACCCGCCGAAGATCTCCACGCCAGTAACCCAGATATTCTCCATCCAGCGGTAGTTGCCGGAAAAGAGCGACTCGAGCGTCGCCTTCGGCGTCGGCATCACGAACTTCGGCACCTCGCCCAGCACGACGAACAAATGCCAGGCGGCCAGCAAAAGCAGATGCACGAGAATCGCAAGCCCGAACCGCCTTGCCCAGCCGCTATCCATCAATCCACCCTGACGAACATCGAATCGTCGTAGGGCAGCGCCGGGTTGGCGAAAACCGTACGCGCATTCACGTAATGCATGGCGCAGGCGCGCCGCCAGCGGGTGGAGAGATTGGGGCCGGACTGATGGAAGACGTTGCCGTTGTGGAAGGAAACTCCGCCCTTCGGCACCGGCGCCGGCGTCATGGGATGGGCACGCGCAATCTCTTCCGGCACCTGGAGGTTGAACGGCTCGCCCTCCGGCGCCACATGGGCGTAGATCGGCCCGCGGCTCGTATCCTCACCGAAATACAGGCAGCCGTTCTCGATGGTCGCCTCATCGAGCGCGATCCACGCGGTCACGACCCCGTCGGCGTCGTTCGGCCCGAAATAGTAATTGTCCTGATGCACCGGCTTTGGCCCGCCCCCTTCCGGTGGTTTGAAGAACACTTGGCTAAAATAGACGCCAATGTCCGGCCCGATCAACTGTCTCACCAGACTGGCAAGGCGCGGATCGCAGGCCAGTGCCCGCAGGACCGGCCGATGGAAAGCGGGATTATCCAGCTTGCGCAGCACCGTTCGCGCCTTGACCCCACCATCGACATACCAAACGCGCTGGTCCGGCGGCAGGCCGGCAAGCACTTCCTCGCCCCATGCCTCGATGTCGCGAATCGCCGCGTCCATCTCCTGCGGCCGGAATATGCCCGTCACGGTGACATGTCCTGCCGCCCTGTAGGCATCGATCTGCGATTGTTCCAGCTCCATCGGCGCCTCCCCTAAGTAACTGGATGGTTACTTACGGCCGCGGCCGCTGTCAAGCGGCGCGGGCTGCTGTAAACTACAAGCCTCTCGACCTAAGTAACCAACCGGTTATAGACTGCCGGTCCTTTCAGCGTATCTGCCAGAACGACTAGGGGAGGTCAGAGGCATGAAATCGATCCTGCTCGCAACCGCCGCGATCTTGGCGCTCGGCGCCGCCTCGGCCGGAGATGCCGCGGCGCAGACCAAAGTCACGTTCGTTCTCAACTGGATCGCCGGCGGCGACCACGCGCCGTACTACTATGCGAAAAAGATGGGGTGGTATGCCCAGGCCGGGATCGACCTCGACATCGAACAGGGCAAGGGCTCGGCGCTTGCCGTCCAGAAGGTCGGGGCCGGCCAGGCTCCGCTTGGTCTCGCCGACATGGCGAACGTGCTGGTGGGCAAGGGCAAGGGCGCCGATGCCGTCGGCGTCTTCAATGTCTATGCAAACTCGCCGCAGGGCATGTACTGGCTTAAGAGCTCCGGCATCAAGAGCATCAAGGATCTTGCCGGCAAGAAGATCGGCAATCCGGCCGCCGACGGTGCGCGGACCATGTGGCCCGCCCTTGCCAAGGCGAACGGCATCGATCCGAACTCGGTGACCTGGGTGAACGTGGCGCCGAACGCAAAGCTCTCGGCCCTCAAGGCGAAGGCGATCGACGCCACCACCTCGTTCTACAACATCCACCATATCTTCAAGGCGGAACTGGGCGAGGATATGGGCTTCCTCGCCTGGCGGGATGCCGGCCTCAACCCTTACGGCAATTCGGTGATCGCCAACGGCGCCTATCTTAAGGCGAACCGGAAGGTCGTGGCCGATTTCGTCCGTGTCAGCCAGAAGGCGTTCCATGCCTGCACCGTGGCCCCCAAGCCCTGCGTGGAGGCACTGGTGGAAGCCAATGGCGCGCTGAAGTTCGACAACGAGATGCAGAACTGGGAACTGGTAACCGAACTGATGAGCGACAAGTTCTCCCGCGAGGTGGCACTCGGCATCCATGATGACGGACGCATGGCGGCGGACTACGAGCTGGTCAAGACCTATATCGGTCTCGACCAACCGTTCGACGTGAAGACGGTCTACACGAACGAGTTCCTCGACCGCTCGGTGAAGATGCCGAAGTAGTTTTCCGGAAGGCCGGGCGGGGCGGAGAGGCGCGAGTGCCTTCTCCGCCCCGCTGATTCTTCAGCAAGGGTTCAGCCATGTCCACCACGCCGCAAATCCAGACCACCGTCGTCGGC
This sequence comes from Alphaproteobacteria bacterium, assembly GCA_026126215.1. Classification (GTDB taxonomy): domain Bacteria; phylum Pseudomonadota; class Alphaproteobacteria; order Ferrovibrionales; family Ferrovibrionaceae; genus JAHCJQ01. The sequence goes on along the minus strand of JAHCJQ010000003.1, from coordinate 25,149 downwards.
TCCTATCCCATCCCCGACTGGCTGGCAGCCCTGCCATCCGAACAGGCGCTGACCGATGCGACGCGCGTGGTCATAGCGACGCAAGAGCTTGCGGGGATCGACCTGGTGTGCGACGGCGAGCTTTACCGCTTCGATGTCAATCACCCCGAGACCAACGGGATGATCGAGTATTTCGTGCGGCCGCTTTCGGGCATCCGCACGGAAATCACGTTCGAGGAGTTGATCGAGTATCGTGCCATGCCGGGGATGCGCTTCCGCACTCGGCCGCCCGGCGTCGTCGATGGCCCGATCGGCAGCGGCACCCTCGACCTGCCGCTGGCCTGCGCGCGGGCACGCCGGCTTGCCACCCGGCCGTTCAAGTTCACGGTCACCGGACCACACATGCTGAGCAAAACCCTGCTCGACCGGCATTACGGGAAGCTGCCCGACCTTGCCATGGCGGTGGCGGATGCACTGGCGATGCAGGTGGCCCATGTGGAAGCCGACGTACTGCAACTCGACGAGGCCAACCTGCCGGGTTCGCCCGATGAATGGAAATGGGCGGCTGCTGCTATCAACCGGGTCCTCGATGCGGCGAAATGCAAGACCGCGGTCCACCTCTGTTTCGGCAATTACGGTGGACAATCCATCCAGAAGGGCGACTGGGGCAAACTGATGGATTACCTCAACAGTCTCCATGTCGATCATATCGTCATGGAGAATGCCCATCGTCCGCCGGAAGAGCTGGCCTTCTTCCGCGACCTGCGACCGGAGATCGGCATGGGCCTCGGCGTCGTCGATATCAAGGCGACCGAGGTGGAGAGCGCGGAGACAATCGCCCGCCAGATCGAGCGCGCCGACAAGCTGATCGGGCCGGGCCGGGTGCGCTACATCCATCCCGATTGCGGCTTCTGGATGCTCAAGCGACCGATCGCAGATGCCAAGATCGCCGCCCTCGCACGAGGCCGCGACCTCTATGAAGGCAGGCCGAAGGCGAAGGTGGCTTAGCCGCCTACTATCGGCGAGAATGCCGCCGGGAGGATGCCGGAATGGCAATTCGGAAAAGGCCGCTCGCGGCGGCGCTCGGCGTGGAAGTATCCGGTGTCGACCTGGCGCGGGCGCTGGGCGGTCAACTCGACGCGATCCATCGGGCCTGGGAAGAAAGTGGCCTCCTGCTCTTCCGCGGCCAGCGCCTCACCAACGACGAGCTGCTTGCCTTCTCGCGCCGTTTCGGGGAACTGGACCCGCCGCCGGTGCAGGAGAACGGCCGCATGAGCCCAGCCGGCTACCCGGATATCTATGTCGTATCGAACGTGCGCGACGAGAAGGGCGAGCCAATCGGCGCGCTTGGCGCCGGAGAGGCGGTCTGGCATACGGACATGAGCTATCTGGAAACGCCGCCTGACGCCTCCATTCTCTACGCGCTGGAAGTCCCGCAGCACGGCGGCAACACCTGGTTCTGCGGCATGCAGGCCGCCTGCGCCGCACTGCCCGCCGACCTGCGCGCGGCGATTGCGGGGCGGCGTATCAAGCATGACGGGACCTATAACAGCGGCGGCTATCTGCGCCAGGGCGTCACGCCCGACGACGACCCGCGGCGCGCGCCGGGCGCCTGGCACCCCGCCATCTGCCGGCATCCCGCCACCGGCGCGGCCGTCCTGTTTCTCGGCCGGCGCCGCAACTCATTCATTGAGGGCCTCGACCGGGCGGCATCGGAAGCACTGCTCGACCGGCTGTGGGCGCATGCAACAGCCCCGGATTTCACCTACGAGCACCGCTGGCAGGTCGGCGATCTCGTCATGTGGGATAACCGTGCCACCATGCACCGGCGGGACCCGTTCGACCCGGCGGCGCGGCGCGTCATGCACCGCACCCAAATCCGTGGCACGCAGCAGCCCGTCGCTTTTCCGGCGGCCTGACCGGCAGCCAAGATCGGCCCGCCTCAGGAGATCGCGGGCGTACCCGCACCGGCATGCAATTCGCGCAGCTCCCGCTTCAACACCTTGCCGGTCGCATTGCGCGGCAGAGCAACCATGAATGCAACCGATTGCGGAACCTTGAACTTCGCCAGCCGCGCCAGGCAGTGGGAAACCACTTCGCCGGCCTCAAGGGACGCGCCCGGCTTGAGCACGAGCACCGCCTTGCCCACTTCGCCCCAGCGCGCATCGGGCACGCCGATCACCGCCGCTTCCGCCACCTGCGGAAGCTGGTAAAGGACATTCTCCACCTCTGCGGGATAGACATTCTCGCCGCCGGATATGTACATGTCCTTCCAGCGATCGACGATGTAGATGAAACCCTCGCCGTCGAGGCGTGCCGCATCCCCGGTCCGCAGCCAACCATCATGGAACGATTGCGCCGTCGCATCCGGTCGGTTCCAGTAACCCGGCGTGATATTGGGGCCGCGTGTCCAGAGTTCGCCGATATCGCCCGCGCGGACATCGCGCCCGGTCTCGCCCACGATACGCACTTCGGTATGCAGGAGCGGCTTGCCGGCCGATCCGACCTTGCGGATTGCATCGGCCGCATCGAGCATGGTCACGGCCGGGCTGGTCTCGGTCATGCCATAGCCCTGTACCAGCGGCACGCCCTTCGCCGCCCAGGTTTCGAGAATGGCCAAGGCACAAGGCGCGCCGCCGACGCCGGCCATCCGGAGGCGCGAAAGATCCGATGCAGCAAAATCCGGGTGTTGCATCATGAACTGATAGGGCGCCGGCACGGCGAAGAAATGGGTGATGGCCAGCGCGGGATCGGAAAGATGCTTCAGCGCCTGCGCCGGCTCGAAGGCGCGCATCAGCAGGAGCGTGCCGCCCGCATGCAGCACCGGGTTGGCGTAGCAGTTCAGTCCGCCGGTATGAAAAAGCGGCAGCACCACGAGCTGCACCGTCGCCGGGGTGATCATGGCCGGTATGCCGAGATTGACGGCATTCCAGAAGGTCATGCCATGGGTGATGATCGCGCCCTTCGGATGCCCCGTGGTGCCTGACGTATACATGATGGTGCTGACATCGTCGTGTGTCAGCCGCTCGACGAACGGCGCGCTGCGGCACTCCGCCAGCGCCCGTTCGTAGGGTCCGGCAATTCCATCGTCGGCGATCTCCAGCAGCCGCGCAACCATGCCGCGGCGATGCAACGCCTCCGCGGTGTCGCGAAACTGGCCGGAATGAATGAGCAGACCCGGCGTCGCGTCGCCCAGGATGAACTCGAGTTCCGGGAGAGCGAGGCGCCAGTTGAGCGGCAGCATGACCGCACCAATGCGACCGCAGGCGAACTGCAGGTCGAAATACTCGACGCCGTTCTGCGCGAGCAGTGCCACCCGGTCGCCGCGCCCGATGCCGATGCCTTGAAGCCAGGCCGCCAGCCGCGTTGCGCGCCGGTCCAGCGCGGCATAGGTGAAGTTCCGCCCCGTATCCAGTTCCAGCACTGCCCGATGGTCCGGCCGCCGCGCCGCGTGATGGGAGATCCAGTCGTAATAGGGTATTGCGCGCGTCATGCCTCACGCCTCCCGTTGGCCGCCGGGGAATTGGACACGAGAGATGCGATCGCTGCAATATTGCTTTCCCGGACAGGCAGGACGACGAAAGAACAAACATGGAAACGAAGAACTGGCGCGAACGGGCGGCAAGCCAGTTCGATTGCGACAAGAATCCCGTGCGCAGCCGCGATGGCATGGTCGTGACCAATCACCCCCTTGCCTCCGCTGCCGGGATGGAGATGCTGGCAGCCGGCGGCAATGCCATCGACGCGGCGGTGGCCGCGCTGTTCGCCCTGAGCGTCGTCGAACCGATGATGGTCGGCATCCTCGGCGGCGGCATGGCGCATATACGCCTCGCCGACGGCCGCCATACAATACTCGATGGGCTGAGCACGGCGCCGCTCGCCAGCCGGGCGGATACATTCCGCCCGGTCTCCGACCGGATGCCAGACTACATGGAAGTGGCCGGCCGGGAGAATGCGGTCGGCCCGAAGGCCATGGCCGCGCCCGGCAACCTGCTGGGCTGGTGCCAGGCGCTGGCGCGGCACGGTACCCTCTCGCTCGAGGACGTGCTGCAGCCGGCATTGCGACACGCCGCGCGCGGCTTTACCGTTACGCCATACCTCTCCGAATGCATCGCGGAGGCCGCGGCCGATCTTGCACGGGATCCGGAGATCTCCCGGCGCTTCCTGAAGGACGGGCGCGCGCTACAGGCGGGCAGCCGGCTGGTTCAGGGCGACTATGCGGAAACGCTGCGCCAGATCGCCGCCGGAGGGCCGGACACCCTTCATGGCGGTGCGCTCGGGCGTGAACTGGTGCAATACATGGCGCGGCACGATGGTCTGCTCGGCATGGACGATCTGGTCTCCTATCGGACCATCGACCGTTTGCCGGTCCGCGGCAGCTATCGCGGCCTGGAGATAGTCGGCCCGCCGCCGCCCTCCTCCGGTGGCGTCCATGTCATCCAGATGCTGAATATCCTGGAAGGCTACGACCTGGAGGCAATGGGCTTCGGCTCGGCGGACGCCCTGCATCTCATCGCCGAATCGCTCAAGATCGCCTTCGCCGACCGCAGGTCGGCAACAGCCGATCCGGCCTTCATCCAAGTCCCCGTGGAACGGCTGATCGACAAGGGCTATGCGGCTGAGCGGCGTGCCCGCATCGAGCAACGGCGCGCCCGGGACTGGGACGCCGGCGTCGTGCCCGGAGATTCCCCTAACACGACCCATCTCACCGTCGCCGATCGCTCGGGAAACATCGTCACCAGCACTCAGACCATCAACAGCCTGTTCGGTGCCCGCATCATGGTGCCGGGCACCGGCCTGATCCCAAACAACTACATGTATCTCTTCGATCCGCACCCGGGAAATACGCTCTCCATCGCACCGGGCAAGCGGATCACCACCTCGCAGTCGCCGATCATTGTCCTCGACGGCGGCCGGCCCGTCTGCGCCCTCGGGCTGCCCGGCGGCCTGCGCATCTTCGGCTCGGTGCTACAGACGCTCGTCAACCTGATCGATCATGGGATGACGCTCCAGGAAGCGGTCGAGGCGCCGCGCCTCTGGACCCAGGGCCAGCAGGTCGAGATCGAAGCCGGATTCTCTGGAGCTGCACGGACGGAACTGGAAAGACGCGGCCACCAATTGCAGGTCATGGCGCATGTCGCCGGCGGCATGAACGCCATTGCGTTCGACGCGGATGGCTGGATGACCGGCGCGGCGTGCTGGCGGGCCGATGGAACACCGATGGGCATCGGTGGCGGGCATGCGCGCGGTAATGTCCGGTTCTGGCCTGATCAGACGCCGCCCGACGCGGCGCGGCCGACAGGTCAGAAGTAGCTGGCGAAACCAAGCTTCTGCGGCAGCCAGAGCACGAGGCCCGGAAACAGAATCAAGGTCGCGAGCCGCAGGATATCGGCGATGATGAAGGGCACGACGCCCCGGAATATCGTGGAGAGCGGCAACTCGCGCGCCATGCCATGCAGCACGAACACGTTGAGACCGATGGGCGGCGTGATCATCCCGGTTTCGATGAGGACGATCATGATCAGCCCCCACCAGACCGGGTCGTATCCAAGGCCTATGACCAGCGGATAGACGAATGGCAGGGTGATCACCATCCCCGCAGTGGTATCGAACACGCTGCCGATGACAATGAACATCAGTGCGAGTATGGCGATCACCAGAAGCCCGGGCAGTTCCTGCGCCTGAATCCAGGCGACGAGCTGTCCCGGCGCGCCGGAGATCGTCACGAAATAGGACATCGTGGATGCGCCGATGATGATCACGAAGAGCATTGCCGTGGTGCCCGCCGTATCGCTCAGCACCTCGGTCAGGGAGGCCCGCGCCACGTGACCGCCGATCAGATAGAAGAGGAAGGCCACGCCCGCACCAACCGCCGCCGCCTCGGTCACCGTGAAGATACCGCCATAAATGCCCCCGCTCACCAGGGCAGCCAGGGTGACGACCCGCCATCCCTTGCGCGTCGCCTGTCGTCGCTCGACCCATCCGGAACGCGGCAGGATCGGCGCCGATTGCGGATAGATGCGGACATAGATGGCAATGGCGATCATGTAGTAGGCCACCGCAATCACGCCAGGAACGACTGCGGCGGCGAACATGGTGAGGACCGACTGCTCCGTCAGGACCGCATAGAGCACCATGAGGATCGAAGGCGGGATGAGCATACCCAGCGAACCGCCACCGGCGATCGACCCGGCCGCGAGCTTCGGGCTGTAGCCGCGGGCCAGCATCTCCGGCAGCGCCACCCGGGTCATCGTCGCCGCCGTGGCGATGGAGGAGCCGCTCACCGCGCCGAACCCCGCACAGGCACCGATCGTCGCCAGTGCCAGGCCGCCGCGCAGATGCCCGAGCAGGGCCTGGGCCAACCGGTAAAGATCTCCGGACATGCCGGCGGCCGTGGCGAAGCCACCCATTAGCAGGAACAGCGGGATGACGGCCAGATCGAGGCTCGACAGATTGCTCGCTGCTTCAGTCTTCAGAATTGAGAAGGCGCGCATCATGTCGCCTTCCATGAGTCCGTAGCAGATGAGCCCCGTTGCAGCCATCGCAACGCCGACCGGAACATGCAGCGCTATCAGCACGAACATCCCAAGCAGGCCAAAGACGACGATCAGCACTGGATCCATGGATGACGCTCGCCCCCGCCGTTACAGGACGTGACCGCCGCCATCTCCGGGCGGCTCGTGCCCGGTCGCCCAGGCAATAAGGTGACAGAGAAAGACGAGGCCCTGCATGGCCGCCGCGAGTGCAGCAAAGCCCATCGTCGCATACCAAGCCGGCTGGATTCCAATCTGCAGGATGAATGTCGTCCTGTTGCCAAGGTCTCCGGCATAGATCCAAAGCTGCCAGGCGAGGGCGAGCGCGAAGACCAGCGTCACCAGATGGCCGAAAGTCTCCAGCATGCTGTGGCCGCGGCGGCCCAAAGCGCGACCGACGAAACGCACGGTGATGTTGGTATTGAGCGCGAAGCCCGCCGGAAAACAGGCGATCACCGCCACGAGGATCGCGAGTGCCGTCAGATCTTCCAGACCGTGCACGGGACTGTCCAGTAGCCAGCGCAAGGTGACATCCGCCGTGACAACGAGCGAGACGAGGAGCAGGACGCAGACCGCCACCCAGGACAGCCTGCGGCTTGCCCCGACCGCCGTCCGGTGCAGCCGGAAAAGTGCCTCGACCATGCGCGAAAGGGTGCGCCTGCGTCGGCCTTCCCCTGGATCAGCTGCCGCCGCGCAGCTTTTTCAGCTCTTCCTGCAGCGCGGCGAACAGTTTTTCGCCGTTCGGATGACTTGCCTTCCACTTGTCGACGATCGGCAGGAGCGCCTTCTCCCAGCGCGCGCGATCTTCCGGCGTCAGTTCGACGACCGTATTGCGGCCGGTGCCTTTTGCATCCTTGAGCGCGATTCCACCCATCGTGTCGTAATTCTCGGCCATCCGCTCGGCGATCCACACGCCCGATACCTTGTCGATCGCGGCCTTGATGTCCGCCGGAAGGGAATCATATTTCTGCTTGTTCATCCCGACCATGAGCGGGGTGAAGCCCTGGGGCACGTTGATGTGATAGCTGGTCGCCGGGGTCACGCGGAAGGTGTTCATGGATTCCCAGCCGAGCAGCGTCCCTTCGATCAGGCCGCGGCTCAGCGATTCGGCTGCCTGCGTCACCGCGATGCCGCCGACCGGCGTCGCCCCCAGCGCCTCGACGATTTCCGACTGGATCGAGGTGGCAACCCGGATCTTGCGCCCTTTGAGGTCATCAAGGGACCGGTAAGGGAAGTTGATGTGCGTCGTGTAAGCGGAAGTCGTGGCGAGCCCAAGCACCTTGACCTTGTCATAGCCGCGCAGCAGGCCCCGTTCGTAGAGCCGCTGATGGATGACGGACGCCTCGCGCGTGGTGGAAAGCACGAGGGGCAGTTCGAGCAGGGAATTGTCCGGGAACTCGCCCGGCGTATAACTCTGCACGATGAAGGAGATGTCGGTGACGCCATCCATCAGAAGCTGGAGTTGCTGCGCCGGATTGCGGCCAAGCGAGCCGCCGGGAAAAATCTGGACCTCGACGCGTCCCTGCGTCTCTTCCTTGATCCGTTCGGCCATGGGCACGAACAGGTTGTTATGCGTCATGGACTGCGTCGGCAGGAAATGGCCGAGCTTGAGGCGGATTTTCTCCTGTGCCTCGGCAACGCCAGCAAGTCCGACAGCCAGCGTCAAGGCGACGCAAGTGGTTCGCAGCATCGTGAATCCTCCCCTGTGCTGGGCCGGCGTGCTTCTTGCCGTCACGCTTCGGCCGCCCCTTATGGGGATCAGATTACACACCGGACGGCAAGTCACCAACCAGTAATCGCAAGGGCATTCAGGCAAGATTGTGCGGCGCCGGCGAGGCCTCGCGGCCCGGTGCGGATGCAGCAAGCGAATGCCGGAGTTCGACAATCTCCCGCCGCAGCGCGCCGACCTCCGCCGCCAGGCTGACGATGTCGTCGTGCGCGGCCTTCCTGTCGGCGCCAATCGCCTCTTTCATTTCCGCATCATGCAGTCTCTGCATCGAGTTCACGATCACGGCCACCACCAGGTTCAGCACGGCGAAGGTGGTGACGAGTATGAACGGAACGAAGAAGGCCCAGGCCCATGGGGCTTCGACCATCACCGGCCGCACGATGCCCATGGACCAGCTTTCCAGGGTCATGATCTGGAACAGCGAATACATGGATGCGCCGAGAGAGCCGAACCAGTCGGGGAAAGACTGGCCGAACAGCTTGGTGGCCAGGACCGAGCCCACATAGAAGATCAGCGCCATCACTGCGGCGATCGAGCCCATGCCCGGCAGGGCGCCGAGCAGGGCGCTGACCACCGCACGCATTTCCGGCACGATCGAAAGAAGGCGCAGCACGCGCAGCACACGCAGGGCGCGCAGCACACTGAACGGACCAGCCGCCGGTACCAACGCGATGGCGACGATGGCGAAATCGAACACGTTCCAGCCGGAGCGGAAGAATCCAAGGCGATAGACCCAGAGCTTGAGGCAAAGCTCCAGCACGAAAATGCCAAGGATCGTCCGGTCTATTGCCGTCAGCACCGGGCCGGCCGCGGCCATGGCGGCGGGCCAGGTCTCGAGACCGAGGGTCACGGCATTGACCAGAATGACCAGGGTGACGAAACGCTGCAATCCGGCCGACTCGACCAGCGTGCGCAGCCGCCCAGACCGGGCCCGCGTGCCGGCCTCGCCCGGTGACGCCGCATCATTTGGCATCGATGTCATGTGAAAACTAAGCTCCCGGCAGGAGTCGCCGCGCCATTAGGTAGAGGGACGCCTGCACCTGTGCAAGGGCAACCCGCGGGTTCCGTCGCAAAAGCCGATGACGTCAGGCGGGGGCGCCCGCCGTCGCGATGCGTGCCGTCGGCCGGTCGTTCATGAAGAGCTGCACCGCGCCAGCCAGGAACCCCACCAGCACGGCCAGCTGCCAGGCGAGGTCATAGGATCCGAGCAGGTCGTAGATCAGGCCGCCACCCCAGGCGCCGAGGAAGGATCCGACCTGATGGCTCATGAAAGCGACGCCGGTCAGGGTGGCAAGGAAGCGGATGCCGAAGATCTGCGCCACAAGCCCGTTCACGAGCGGCACCACGCCCAGCCAGAGCAGGCCCATCGCGGCGGCGAAGAGCAGCGTCGAGAACTGGCTGACCGGGAGCATGAAGTAGGCGGCGATCATGACCGACCGCAGGATGTAGATCGACCCCAGAAGAAGTCGTTTTGGATAGCGGTCGCCGAGCCAGCCACAGAGCCAGGAACCGAGCACGTTGAACGCGCCGATGACCGCGAGCGCCTGCGCGCCCACCATGGGATCGACGCCGCAGATGGCCAGATAGGTCGGCAAATGGGTGGTGAGAAAGACGAGCTGGAGCCCGCAGACGAAGAAGGCGGCCGCCATGACCACATATCCGTTGTGCCGCCGCGCTTCGTCCAGGGCGCCCAGAAGCGTCTGATCGCTGGCACCAGCCATGGTGCCGGGAACCCGATCCGCCCGGCCGCCCATCAAGGCGGCCGGCAACATGGCCGCCACCAGCGCGAGGAAGACCAGCATGCCGATCCGCCAGCCATCGCTGGCAATCACCGTCTGTGCCAGCGGCGCGGCGATAAAGGTCCCGACCGAACCGGCGGCCGATATGAGGCCGAAGGCAAGGCTGCGGCGCTCCGCCCGGACCACCCGCGCCGCCATCTTTGCGGCCACGCCCGAGGTGGTGCAGGAGAGCGCAACGCCGATCAGCAGCCCCGACCCCACCATGACCGCGAGCGCGTTGGTCGCCATCGCCGTTACCAGGATGCCGAGCCCGTAGAGAAGACCGCCGGCCAGGGCCATCCAGCGCGTCCCATAGCGGTCGACCAGGGCACCGGCAAAAGGCTGGGTCAGGCCCCACAGGATATTCTGGATGGCAAGGGCGAAGGCGAAATCCGCCGCCGAGATGCCGATGTCCCGCGTCACCGGCAGCATGAACAGGCCAAGGCTCTGGCGCATCCCCATGGCGAGGGACAGCATGATCGCCGCGCCGCTCAGGATCGACAGGCTCTGCGCCCGGCTGAGGGAGGGGTCGTGAAAAGGTCCGACATAAGGCTTGCTCATGCCGGCAGCAGGCCACGGGGAGCCGGTCAAGGTCAACTGCGCGGGCTGCATCCGACCATGCTCGAAACGCAGATCGGCGGTTGCCGGAGCGGCGCGCGAATCGCTTGCAAGTCGCCCCGCCGCTTCGGCTATCTTGACGAGGACAAGGAGAGGATGCCTTGACCGATCCCGCACTGCCACCGCCAATAACCGGCCCCTCCGCCTGGTACGGACCCGAGATGGCACGAGACCCAGGCTGGATCGTGCCGCTTTCCGCCGGGGAAGTGCGGGAGATCGAAGCCGCGATTCACCCCTTCGAGCGGGAGGATTGCGAGATCGCCCGCATCCGCCGGGAGGACTTCCCCCTGCCGACGCTCGGACCGAAACTGGCCCGCCTGCTGGAGGAGGTGCTGGAGGGGCGCGGCTTCGTGCTGCTGCGCGGCTTCCCGGTCGGCGCGATGTCCCTGCGCGCGGCGGCGATCGCGTTCTATGGCATCGGCAGCCATCTCGGCAGCGCCCGGTCGCAGAATGCCAAGGGGCACGTTCTCGGCCATGTGCGCGATCTTGGCCTCAGGTCCGACGATCCGCGGGTGCGCATCTACCAGACACGGGAGCGCCAGACCTTCCACACCGATTCCTGCGACGTGGTCGGGCTGCTCTGTCTGCGTCCGGCCAAGGCCGGCGGCCTCTCGGCGCAGGTCAGTTCCGTGACCATCTTCAATGAAATGCGCCGGAGCCACCCCGATCTCCTGCGCCTGCTCTTCCGGCCCATCGCGACCGACCGCAGGGGCGAGGTGGCGCCAGGCCAGAAGCCTTATTTCGAGATACCGGTATTCAACTGGCACGAGGGCCGCCTGTCCGCCATCTATCAACGGCAATACATCAATTCCGCCGAGCGGTTTCCCGAAGTACCGAGGATTACCCCGGAACTGAAGGAGGCGCTCGACCTCTTCGACCGGCTGGCCGACGATCCGCGCCTCAATTTCACCATGGCACTCGAGCCCGGCGACATGCAGTTCGTTCATAACCATACGATCCTGCACGACCGGACCGCCTTCGAGGATTGGCAGGAGCCGGGTGCCAAGCGCCACCTGCTGCGCCTCTGGCTGGCGCCGGCCGAAGCGCGTCCCCTGCCCCCGGTTTTCGCCGAGCGCTACGGCAGCCTCAAACCCGGCGATCGGGGCGGCATCATTCTGGCCGACACCCGGCTCCACGCACCGCTCGAGCCGGTCTGAGATCGACCGGCGAACCTGACTGGGAGGACCGACGAAAATGAACGCCAACACGAAAATCGCCCTCGTCACCGGCGCCGGAACAGGGATCGGACGCGCCAGCGCCCTGGCCCTGCTGGAGGCAGGCTACGGGGTCACACTGGCCGGGCGGCGGCGCGAACCGCTCGAGGAAACGGCCCGGCTGGCCGGCGCGGCGGCCGAGCGATGCCTCGTGGTACCGACCGATGCCGGCGATCCGGCCTCGGTCAAAGCGCTGTTCGAGGCGCATCGCCGTCGCTTCGGGCGCCTCGACGTGCTGTTCAACAATGCCGGCAGCGGCGCGCCGCCTGTGCCGATCGAGGATCTGACCTTCGAGCAGTGGAAAACGGTGGTCGATGTCAACCTGACGGGTGCCTTCCTCTGCACCCAGGAAGCTGTCCGCATCATGAAGGACCAGTCGCCACGGGGCGGGCGCATCATCAACAATGGCTCGATCTCGGCCCACGCGCCGCGCCCGAATTCCGCCCCTTACACTGCGACCAAGCACGCGATCACGGGCCTCACGAAATCCACCTCGCTCGATGGTCGCAAGCATGACATCGCCTGCAGCCAGATCGATATCGGGAATGCCGCGACCGACATGACGGCGCGCATGCGCCAGGGCGTGCCGCAGGCCAATGGCGAAGTCGCAGTCGAGCCCACGATGGATGTCCGCCACGTGGCAAGCGCGGTGCTCTACATGGCGAGCCTGCCGCTCGACGCCAACGTGCAGTTCATGACCGTCATGGCGACCAAGATGCCCTTCGTCGGACGTGGCTAACGGGCAGGCGCCTCCCCACCCCAGGCGATGAACCAGCCGTAGAGGGCGAGGCTCGCGGCGACCGTCGCATTGAGGGATTCGACCCGGCCACTGGTCGGGATGGAAAGCCGTGTGGCCTGCAATCCCCGGGGCAGGCCCAAGCCCTCCTCGCCGAGGACAAGTCGCAGGTGGCGCGGCCAATGGAAGTGCCGGAGATCCTCGCCGGTCAGATCAAGCGCATGGAGCGGGCCCGCAGCGCCGGCCAGATCCGCCCAGGTGGCGCCGCGGCTGATCGAGAGCCGGAACGGCGCATTGGCGGCAGCCCGCAGGCAGCGCGGATGAAACGGGTGGGCGGCTTCCTCCAGCAGGATCAGGCGCGCGACGCCGAAGGCGGCCGCGCTGCGCAGCAGGGCGCCGAGATTGACCGGATCGCCAAGTCCCGCCACCAGTTCGAGACCCTGTGGCGGCTGCGTCAGGTCGACAGCCGGCATGTCCGGAAGGCGGCCGACGAGAAGGGGAAAACCGGTACCGGAAACATCGAGCCGGTCGAATAGCGGACGGGCGAGCCGGTAACTGTCCATTCCGGATGCAGCCGGCAAACCGCTTTCATCCTCCGTCTCGGGCCTCAGGATGGCTTCGAACCGGCGCGGCCAGTTGGCCAGTGCCTCGGGCACGAGTTTGCGTCCGGCCAGGAGGAACCGCCCGTGCCGGCGAATTCCCCGGCTCTCGAGCAGCGACTCCCACCGCCGGAAAGCGGCGTTGGCAGGGGACTGGATCAGTTTCGCCGCGCTCATCGACATCGCCGGGCAGGCTGCATGCTGACGCCGCACGAGGCAAGGGCAAACCACCCCGCATGGCTGCTCCGCGCGAAGCCTGCTATCTTTCCGCGATGAGCGAAACGCCGACATTTGCCATCGAGGGCGGCTTCCTTGGCCTGAAAATGACCGACGGACCGGCCGACATCGTCATCGCCGGTGTGCCGCTCGATATCGCCACATCCAACCGGCCGGGCGCGCGGTTCGGACCGCGGGCGATCCGGCATGCGAGCCGGATGCTGATCGATGGCAATCATCCGGTGGCACGTCGGAGCCCGCTTGCCCGGCCGATCGCCGATCTGGGCAACTTCGCCGTGGCGCTCGGCGACATCGAGGCCAGCTTCCGCCTGATCGAGGAGCAGGCCGGCCGGTTTGCCCACCTGGTGACGCTGGGTGGCGACCATGCGATCTCCCTGCCGCTTCTGCGCGCCCTCCACCGCCGGCATGGGCCGGTTGGCCTCGTTCATTTTGACGCCCATGTCGATACCTGGCCGGACAGCTTCGGGCAGCCGCATGGCCATGGCTCCTGCTTCTACCACGCGATCCGGGAACGGCTGGTCGATCCGCAGCGGATGATCCAGATCGGCATCCGCTCGCCGGTGCAGAACGAGGTCATGGACTGGACGCTGGCGCAGGGCGTTGCCGTCGTCAGTGCCCAGGAGGTGCACGAGCTGGGGCCGGCCGCCATCGCTGAACGGGCGCGGGTGCTGCTCGGCGCAGGGCCGTGCTATCTCTCCTTCGATATCGACGCCATCGATCCGGCCTTCGCGCCGGGCACCGGGACGCCGGAGATCGGCGGCCTCGCCACCTGGCAGGCGCAGGCGATCCTGCGCGGCCTCCGGGGCCTGTCCTTCGTCGGCATGGACATGGTCGAGGTGGCGCCCGCCTACGACCAGGCGGAGATCACCGCGCTTGCCGCCGCAACCTTCGTCTGGGAATACCTGTCGCTTCTGGCGCCGTAAAAATGCCGGGTGGGCCCGATTTCCCCTTGCACCGGCCGGACAACTCTATATATCAGCCCTCGAGACGCAATTCGCACGTGCCCCGGCTGAGAGAGCCCGGTCCAGCAACGACGTGACGCGTCCTTTTCGGAGAGCCGGTCGACAGTGGGCCGGTGCCTTGAAGGAAGTGGCTATGTTGGTCGCTCGGCACAGCGCGATGAACCCCTGACAGGCATCGGGCCACGGCCAGAAACCTTCCGCAATCCTCGCCGATTCTGGCGGCGGGCGGGAGCAGCGCCTCTTCCTGACATCGAACCGGCGACGGCGCGCCACCCCTGCGGCGCGGACGGCGTCCGAAGATCTGAACGTCTTGCGTCGGCGTTCCGGACCCATCGTGGCCGGCAGCCGAAGGAGGGTGTGGAGATGAACCAGCCGCGTTTCCGTCTCGCCGTCGCCCCGCTTCGCCGTGGCGCGGAGCGCATGCCCGCACGCAGCCGGCCCAGCGTGGAGCAAGTGGTGGCCCAGCTGCGTCCGGAAGAGCCCTTGCACTGCCTGCGGCCCGCGACGCTGCGCGCCAACGCGCGCGCGTTCGTCGACGCCTTCCCGGGCGAGACGCTTTACGCAGTGAAATGCAATCCCGATCCGCGGGTGCTGGCGCTGCTCTGGCAAGGCGGTGTGCGCGCTTTCGACTGCGCTTCGCCGGCCGAGGTGGCTCTGGTTCGCCAACTGCTGCCGGAGTCCGCCATCCATTACATGCATCCGGTCAAGGCACGAGGTGCCATTGCCGAGGCCTGGTCGCGCCATGGCGTGCGCGATTTCGCCTTTGACAGCGAGGCGGAACTCGAGAAAATTCTGGCGGCCACGGCCGGCGGGAGCGATCTCGGCCTGATCCTGCGGCTCGCCCTGCCGAAGGGCGAGGCTGCGCTCGACCTGTCCGGGAAGTTCGGCGCCGAGCCGGCACTGGCGGCGCACTTGCTGCGCCTGGCCCGCTCGCGCGCGGATCGGCTTGGCATCGCCTTCCATGTCGGCTCGCAATGCACCGAGCCGGCGGCCTGGGCGCGCGCCATTCGCCTTGCGGGCGAGGTCATTGCACGGGCGGGCGCGAAGGTCGACATTCTGGATGTCGGCGGCGGCTTCCCCGTGCCCTATCCGGGCAGCGCGGTGCCGGATCTTGCGCGCTTCATGGACGCCATCTCCGGCGAAGCCGCGGCGTTGCGCACCAGTCTCGGCACGCTTGCGCCCGCGCGGCTCTGGGCCGAACCCGGGCGGGTACTGGTCGCGGCCGGGATTTCGGTCATCGTCCAGGTGCAGGCGCGCCGCGGCGGGATGCTGCATGTCAATGACGGGATCTACGGCAGTCTTTCCGATGCCGGCGCCCTCAACTGGCGTTTTCCCGTCCGCCTGCTGCGGGCAAGCGAGGCGGCGCCGCAGGATTTCGGGTTCTTCGGTCCGACCTGCGACAGCCTCGACCGGATGAACGGGCCGTTCCGCCTGCCCGGCGACGTGGCCGAAGGCGACTGGATCGAGATCGGCCAGCTCGGGGCCTACGGCGCCACGCTGCGCACGGCCTTCAATGGTTTCGACCGGGCCCGGTTCGTCGAAGTAAGCGACCCGCCGCTCCTCGCCTGAAGCAGGAGCGGCGGGCACGCCATGCTCAGCGGCGCGTCGGATCCGGGCCGAGCTGGACCTGCAGCTTGCCGAAATTCTCGCCCCGCAGCAGGCCGATGAACGCGGCCGGAGCCTTGTCCAGGCCCTGGACGATATCCTCGCGATACCTGATCCTGCCGTCCCTGACCCAACGGCCGAGCTGAGCGAGCGCCGCCTCGTAGCGCAGGGCGAAATCGAAAACGATGAAGCCTTGCATGCGCACGCGCCGGCCGACGAACAGGCCCAGCAGACGCGGGCCCATCTCCGGCGATGCGAGGTTGTACTGGGAAATGGCGCCGCACAGTGCGATCCGGCCCCAGAAGTTCATGTTGCGGAAGGCGGCGTCGGAGACCGTGCCGCCCACATTGTCGAAATAGACATCGACCCCGTTCGGACAGGCCGCGCGGACCGCCCGGTCGAGGTTGCCTTCAGCCTTGTAGTCGATGCAGGCATCGAAGCCCAGTTCGTCGCGGACGAAGGCGCATTTTTTTGCGCCGCCCGCCACGCCGACGACCCGGCAGCCGGCGATCTTCGCGAGTTGCCCCGCGATCTGGCCGACCGCACCCGAAGCCGCCGAAATCAGAACCGTCTCGCCCGCCTTGGGCTGGCCGATCTCGAACAGTCCGAAATAGGCGGTGAGCCCCGGCATGCCGAGAACGCCATTCGCGGTCGATATGGGCGCGATCGACGGGTCCACCTTGCGCAGCTTCGGGCCGCCGCCGATCGCATATTCCTGCCAGCCGAGACTGTCTTCCACGATATCGCCGACCTGGAATTCGGGGTGGTTCGACTTCACCACCTCGCCGACCGTGCCCCCGGTCATCACCTCGCCTATCCCGACCGAGGGCGCATAGGACTTCACGTCGCGCATCCGGCCACGCATGTAGGGATCGAGCGAGAGATAGATGACCCGCACCAGGACCTCTCGCGGTCCGGGCTCGGGGATCGGCGCTTCCTCGATGCGGAAATCGCTCTCGGCCGGCTCGGCCACCGGCCGGCTGGCGAGCACGACGCGACGATAGGTTCCGTTCCCCATGTAGACACCCCCTGTCCGGTTCAGAACAGACCGTGCCATTGCGGCACCGGCGGAGCAAGTGTCAGGCGAGGCTGTCGAGTGCGGCGAGCACCGCATCGCCCATCTGGCGGGTGCCGACAAGCCGCGAGCCCGACGCGGCAAGGTCGGGCGTCCGCGCGCCGTCCGCCAGCGCCTGGCGCACCGCGCGCAGCAGCAGGTCCGCCTCGCCCGGCGCTTCGAACGTGTGATGGAGGCACATGGCAAAGCTCAGGACCGCGCCCAGCGGGTTGGCCACGCCCTGGCCGGCAATGTCGGGCGCGCTGCCATGCACCGGTTCGTAGAGTGCCGGCAGCCGCCCATGCGCCCGTCTCGCGCCGAGGGAGGCCGAAGGCAGCATGCCGAGCGAACCGCTGATCGAGCCGGCGCAGTCCGAAAGGAGGTCGCCGAACATGTTGTCGGTCAGGATCACGTCGAACTGACGCGGCGCACGCACGAGCTGCATGGCACAATTGTCCGCCAGCATGTCGGAGAGTTCGATCCGCGGAAACTCTTCGCGATGGACCCTGTGGACCACCTCGCGCCAGAGCGCCCCGGACTCCATGACATTGGACTTGTCGACAGAGCAGACGCGGCCCTGGCGCGTACCCGCCAGGGTGAAGGCGACCCGTGCAATCCGCTCGATCTCGTCGCTGGAATAGGACTGGGTGTTCACGCCGCGCTTGCGCCCATCGGCAAGCGTCTCGATGCCGCGCGGCTCGCCGAAGTAGAGGCCGCTCGTGTTCTCGCGCACCACGACAAGGTCGGTGCCGCCCGCCACCTCGTCCTTCAAGGGACAGGACGCCGCCAATTCCGGCCAGTGGCGGACCGGACGGATGTTGGCGTAGAGGTCGAGCTCCTTTCGGATGCGCAGCAGGCTGCCCGCACGCCGCAGGGCATGCGGAATTGCGTCATATTCCGGCCCGCCATTGGCACCAAATAGGATCGCGTCCGCTTCGCGCACGCGCTGCAGGGTCGATGCAGGCATCAGTTCGCCACTGTCGCGCCAGGCCGATACGCCAAATGGCGCGGATGTCAGAGTGGCTTCGATGCGGCCCTTGCCGATGAACCATTCGGCGACGCGGCAGGATTCAGCCATCACCTCCGGCCCGATACCATCGCCCGCAAGAACGAGAAGGTCACGTTTCGACATGGAATGCACCGCCGCTCGTCTCAGGTCCGGTAGACCCAGGGTCGCACCTTGGCATCGCGCGCCTGGTAGGCGGCAATCTCCGTCTCGCGACGGAGCGTCAGCCCAATCTCGTCGAGACCTTCAAGAAGGCCCGTCCGCCGCAATGGATCGATCTCGAAGCCATACACCTTCCCGGACGGCGCGATCACCTGCTGGGCCTCAAGGTCCACCGTAACCAGCCGCCCGGCCGGGTCGGCCGCCACCTCGTCAGCAAGCGCCTGGACCGAACTCGCGGGAAGTACGACAGGAAGCACGCCGTTCTGGAAACAGTTGTTGAAGAAGATCTCCCCGAAGCTCGGCGCGATGACGCAGCGGATACCCAGCCCCATCAGCGCCCATACCGCGCCCTCGCGGGAGGAGCCGCAGCCGAAATTGACGCCGTTGAGCAGGATCTTTGCCCGCCGGTAGGGTTCCTGGTTCAGCAGGAAATCCGGGTTCTCCTTGCCATCGGGAAGGAAGCGCCATGCCTCGAAGGCATGCTCGCCAAGCCTGGCGCGGTCGGCTTCGATCAGCCGCTCGATGCGGATGATCACGTCGGTATCGACATTCTGCCGCATCAGCGGCGCGGCGATCGCCGTCAGTCGCGTGAACTTCTCCATGGCGCGGCCTTTCAGAATTTCCGCAGATCGACGATGCGTCCGGCGAGTGCGGCCGCAGCGGCCACCGCAGGGCTCGCGAGATGCGTTCTCGCGCCCGGGCCCTGCCGGCCAACGAAGTTGCGGTTGGAGGTGGAAACCGACCGCTTGCCCGGCGGAACAGTCTCTCCGTTCGCCGCGACGCACATGGAGCAGCCGGGTTCACGCCACTCGAAACCCGCGGCCTTGAACACCTGGTCGAGCCCCTCGGCCTCCGCATCGCGCTTGACCTGCCCGGAACCGGGCACGACCCAGGCGCGCACGCCCTCCGCCACCTTGCGGCCCTTGATCACCGAGGCCGCCGCGCGCAGGTCAGGCAGGCGAGAGTTCGTACAGGAACCGATGAAGACCCAGTCGACTTGCGTGCCGGCAATCGGCTGGCCAGGCTGCAGCCCCATATAGTCCAGGGCCTGTGCGATCGACTTGCGCCGGTCCGGATCACCCTCGCGCGCCGGATCGGGAACGTGACCATCGACGGCTATCGTGTCCTGTGGGCTGGTACCCCAGGTGACCTGCGGCGCGAGTCCGGAAACGTCCAGAGTAATCTCGTGGTCGAACCGGGCATCCGCATCGCTTGGCAGCCCACGCCAGTGTGCGACCGCGAGATCCCAGCTCCGCCCCTTCGGCGCGTAGGGCCGGTCGGCGAGGAACTGGAACGTCGCCTCGTCCGGCGCCACCATGCCCATCTTGGCGCCGAACTCGATCGAGAGATTGCAGACGGTCATCCGCCCTTCGATGCCCATAGCTTCAATCGCCGATCCGGCATATTCGACCGCATGGCCAACGCCGCCAGCGGCCGAGTGGGTAGCGATCAGATGGAGGATCAGATCCTTTGGCAGGACGCCTTCCTGCATGCGTCCCTCGAAGCAGACGCGCATCCGCTTCGGCCGCCGCTGAACCAGGGTCTGGGTCGCCAGGACATGCAGGAGCTCGCTCGATCCGATGCCGAACGCCAGTGCCCCCACCCCGCCATGGGTGCAGGTGTGGCTGTCACCGCACACGATGGTAAGGCCGGGCAGGCTGATCCCCTGCTCCGGACCGATGACATGCACGATACCCTGGCCGGGTTCGCCGAGATCGAACAGGCGGATGCCGGCCTCCGCCGCACCGGCTCGCAGCCCGCGCAGCAGCCGGCCGCCGGTGGGGTTGGTATCCTCGGTCCGCCCGGGCGCGCTCGACACGGCATGATCGGGCGTCGCAAAGGTGAGTTCCGGGTTGCGCACCCGATGGCCGCGCCGCTTGAGTTCGGCGAGGCCGACCGGGCCGCCAAGATCGTGCATCAGGTGCCGGTCGATATGCAGGAGCACCGTATCGCCGCCCAGCCGTGCGACGACATGCGGCTCCCACACCTTGTCGAACAGTGTCTTGCCAGCCATGGCGATCCCCTTTTCGCTGCTCGCCTCAGCCGCCCAGGCCCCAGCGCTTCTCGAATTCCCAGACCTCGGGGAACCCCATAAGTTCGTGCATGGTCTGCGCGCCGTTTCCGCCGTAGGTGGGCACTTCCATGCCGATGCTGCTGCCGGTCTCCTTGAGGTAGGTATAGGCGCGACGCATCGCCTCAGCCGCGACGCTGAAGCCGAGGCCGGGATAGATGGCGATGTTGAAGCCCATGGCCTTCAGCTCGCTCGCGGCGACCACCGGGGTGCGGCCGCCAGGCACCATGTTGGCGAGCTTGGGGGCGGCGATGGCCTTTCCAACCTTGCGGATCTCCTCGACGCTCTCCGGCGACTCGACGAAAGCGATGTCGGCCCCGGCCTCGACATAGGCGGCCGCCCGCTCGATCGCCTCGTCGATGCCAAGCGCCGTGCGCGCATCGGTGCGGGCAATGATCAGCGTGTCGCGGCTGCGCCGCGCATCCACGGCAACCTGGATCTTCTGCACCATCTCTTCCTTCGGGACCACGCGCCGGCCGGGCGTATGGCCACACTTCTTCGGCATCTCCTGGTCTTCGATCTGGATGCCTTGAACGCCTGCCGCCTCGTAACCGCGAACGGTATGGCGAACGTTCAGCAATCCGCCGTAGCCCGTGTCCGCATCGGCGATCAGCGGCGTCTCGGTTCCCTCGGCTATGGTACGCGCCCGGTTCAGCATGTCGGTGAAGGTCGCTAGGCCAGCGTCGGGCAAACCGAGATAAGAGGCGGTCACGCCATATCCCGTCATGTAGAGCGCGTTGAACCCCATGCGGTCCGCGATCCGGGCGGAGATCATGTCGAAAACCCCCGGAGCCACCACGAAGGTTCCAGCCTCAATGATCTCGCGCAGCTTCTTACTGCCGTTGCTGGCCATCTCTCGATCCTTCCTTCTGTCGCTGTCGTTATTGTCGGTTTCCAGGCATTCGGCCTGTATTCATGCCGCCTCACCCGCGCGTCGCCAGATCTCCGGATCCTCGGACATGCGGCGGAATTCGGCGGCGCGGTCGAGATAGTGGCAGGCGGCGCTATGCCCCGGCGCAACCTCGACCAGCGGCGGGTCGACATCGCTGCAATGTGGCGTGGCGAAGGGGCAGCGCGGCGCGAAGCGGCATCCTCTGGGCGGATCGACGAGGCTTGGCGGCGCGCCTGGAATGGAAATGAGTTCACGCTCGCGGTCGTCGAGATCGGGGAAAGCGTTGCACAGGCCGAGCGTGTAGGGATGATGCGGCGTGCGGAAAACCTCCTTGCCACCATACTCCACCACGCGGCCGGCATACATGACGGCGATCTTGTCGCAATTCTCCGCCACCACCGCCATGTCGTGGGTGATGAGAAGCATGGTCTTCTGGAGCTGTTCCTGGATCGCCTTGATGCGCTGCAGGATCTGGTCCTGCACGATCACGTCAAGGCCGGTCGTGGGTTCATCGGCCACCACCAGCGTCGGGTCGAGCACCATCGCCATGGCGATCATCGCCCGCTGACGCATGCCGCCGGAAAACTGATGCGGATAGTCCGACAGCCGCTGGCGTTCCAGCCCGACCATCGCGAACAGTTCTTCGATCCGCTTGCGACGCTCCGCCGCCGGCCAGCTCACATGCGCGACGATTGCCTCCTCGATCTGCTGCTCGACGGTATAGACGGGATCGAAGCCGTTCATGGCGCTCTGTGGCACCAGCGCGATGTCCCGCCAGCGCATCTGCCGGAACTCGGCCGGCGGGAGGCGAACGATATCGCGCCCCTGGAAGCGGATCTCGCCCGCCGCCACCCTTCCGTTGGGGGGCAGAATGCCGAGGACTGCCTTCGCAATGGTCGACTTTCCACAGCCCGATTCCCCGACCAGGCCGAGATACTCGCCTGCCTCGATGCTGAACGAGACACCGTCCACCGCGCGCGCCTCGCCCGCTCCCGTGCCATAGCGGATGTGCAGGTCGACGACTTCGAGCACGCTCACCATCCTCAAATGCTCCTCAGACGGGGATTGAGCAGCTCCTCATAGGCGCGCGTGATCATGAACACCGACAGGACGAAGGCCGACAGTGCGAGACCAGGCGGCAGCACCCACCACCAGGCGGTCCGCATGGCGCCCGCCTGGAAGGCGGCGTTCAGCATGATGCCCCAGCTCTGCACGTGCGGATCGCCGAAGCCGAGGAACGACAGCGCCGCTTCCAGCATGACGCCGGTCTGCACGCCGATCGCGACATAGAGGAAGCTGAGCGGCAGCACGTTGGGCGCGATATGCAGGAACAGGATCTTCATGTGTCCCGCGCCCGCCGCCTTGGCCGCCCAGACGAACGGGCGCGTCTTGAGCGACAGGACTTGCGAGCGGATGACGCGCGCCGTCGTTCGCCACAGGAAGAAAATGACCAGAAGGATAACCAGACCAAGGCTCGGCTGGGCTATGGAAATCACCACCATGGCGAAGGGAAGGAAGGGAATGCCAAATGCCACGTCGGTGGCGCGCATCAGTACCTCATCGATCCAGCCGCCGAAATAGCCGGAGAAAAGGCCGATCAGCGTGCCCAGAAGCACGCTGCCGAGCGCCGAGAGCAGGCCCACCATGAGTGCGACGCGCGAACCCCAGACAAGCTGGCTGAACACATCCATGCCCTGGTTCGTGGTGCCGAACAGATTGTTCATGGAGGGCGCGGAGAGGCGGATTACCGCCCGCTCGGCGGTGTAGGTCACCTCGAAAGGACCATAGGGCGCGATCAGCGGTGCGAATATGGCGACGAGGATGAACACGGTCATGAGCGTCAGCCCGACTATCGCCGAGGGATAGCGCAGCAGCACCTTCAGGTTCGCCAGGTTGCGCAGGACGGCCTCGCCAAACCGGGCAAGCGGCCCGCGACGGCGGATGCGGCTCAGGTCTGTTCTTACGGCCCGGATGTCAGTCATGGCGGCTCACTCGTAGGTGACCCGCGGATCGATCACGCCATAAAGCAGATCCGCGATGAAGTTGAGGGCCAGCGTGACCAGGGCCATGACGTAGAGCGCCGCCTGCGCCACCGGATAATCGAGGTCGTTCAGCGCCTGGACAAGTTCCCGGCCGATGCCAGGCCAGGCGAAAATTATCTCGAGCAGGACCTGCCCCTGGAACAGCAGGCCGGTCATGACGGCAATGTAGGTCACCAGCGGCAACAGGGCATTCCGCGTGGCATGGGTGACGATCTGGCGTTCCGGCAGGCCCTTGGCGCGCAGGATATCGAGGAAATCGCTGCCCTTGACCTCGAGCATCGAGGAGCGAAGCAAAAGAATTGGGCCGGTGATCTCGCGGCTGACCAGCACGAGGCCGGGCAGGATCAGATGCACCCAGTAGTCCCGCGCCACGATCATCTCCCAGAAGCCGTCCGGGCCGCCGAGGGACACCATGCCTCCGGGCGGCAGCCAGCGGAGCTGGTAGGAGAAGACCATGAGCACGAGGATGCCGACGAAGAACGATGGCGCCGAATGCAGGAAGAGCGAGGTGGCGACCGTGCTCTGCTCGAACTTGCTTCCGCGCCGCCAGCCGGCAATGGCGCCAATGACGGTGCCGAGCACGATGCTGATGACCAGCGCGGGGACGATCATCAGAGCGGTGTTCTTCACCTTGTCCGCCATGATCTCGCTTACCGGCGCGATCTGGAAGAAGGACTGCCCGAAATCGAACAATGCCATGTTGCGGATGTAGCGAAGATACTGCAGCCAGATTGGATCGTTGAGACCCCACAGCTCCTTCTGCCGCTCGATCATGTCGGGCGAGAAGTTGCTGTCGATGAAGATCGACGTCGGATCGCCCGGCAGGAGCTGGAACAGTCCGAACATGATCGTGAGGATGCACCAGATCACGAAAACAAGCAGCATGAGCCGCCTGATGACGTATCGCCTGAAACCCTGCATTCATCGCTCCCCTGGGCAGCGGGCGCCGGCCATGTCGGGCATGGCCGGCGCCATTTGCCCTCAAGCCAGCATCTTCAGGCCACCCCAGGTGTAACCTTCCTTGCAGACCTTGACGATCCGCTCGCGGAACTTGCCATTGTCCGGCGAGGGATAGACGAGGCGCCCGTCGGAAGCCCAGGAATAACCCGCCTCCTTCAGGATCTCGCGCGCAAGTTTCAGGTCGAACTTGGGAATGGGCGGCAGGTCCGGGTTGTACCAGGGACTACCCTCGACGAGGAAGGTGTTCGCCAGCGGCACGCGCCCCGCGCCCTCCCAGGGAACCTTCACCAGGAACTCGCGATCGGTCGCATGATGCCAGGCGCGGCGGAACTCGTAATCGCGCCAGGGCATCCAGGAGATGCGGACGACACCGTGGTACCAGTTGATGTCCTCCGTCCGCTCGATCTTGACGTGCTTCGCCCGCTCGAGCTGCTTCGCCTGGCTGGGCGTCAGGAAGATCGAGCTGTTCTCGATGAAGTCGAGTTCCTGCGACTCCATGCGGCCGAGCAGACCGTCCAGGGTGGGCGTCACCACGACCCAGAGCTCGTCGATGTTCGGCGCGGCGAAATGCTTCTTGTTGGCGATGAGCTGCAGTTCCGTGTCCTTGCGGTGACGGCCGAAACGGAAGGGGCCGCTGCCGATCGGCTGCTCGATGCGCAGACGCCTCGGATCGTCGCCCACGTTCTGCTCCGCCATGATGTTCTGCCAGATGTGCTTGGGCAGGATCACGTTGAGTTGCAGGAAGTAGGTCTCGAACTGGCCGTAAGGCTCCTTGAAGCGCACGCGAACTACGCCCTTCGATTCGTCGACGATCTCGTTGCTCTCCAGGAACCGGTTGGCAGTCCAGAAGATCCCGCGCTCGTACTTGCGCAGGAAGTCGAGGCTGAACTGGAGATCGTGGACGGTAACCGGCTTGCCGTCATGGAACTCCATGCCGCCGCGCAGCTTCATGTCCCAGGTGCGCTCGTCGAT